>JAZBPC010000051.1:0-42334 GCA_036351455.1 Desulfuromusa sp. | reverse complement strand
TTTCAGCTAATAGATTTTTTTTGACATTTTACACCCTCTCTTTTTGTCAGACTGTACTCATCCATCCTGCATTGGAAAATGTTTTCTGGACTACTCATCGTAACAATCTGAGCGCCAGTCTTTGGCTGCAGTTTTTCCCCGATCAGCTGATTTGGTACAATGAGCTATTTCCTCCTCTTGATGGTAGAAAATAGTTCTATTGCGCCAATAAATGTCCATTGAAGAGTCTTTATAAAAAAAGATTTTACTTTAAGTGCTTGAAATAACAGGTACGCGGTTTAAGGTGAAAATTTTTAAACTCTTCATCTTTATATTTTTAACTGACCGGTGATACGACGCAGATTTCGCTTCCGCTTGAAAAAAAACCATACATTGTTAAGATTTTAGTAAATGAACGTACGTCATTAAAGGAGTTTATTCATGCGTGAATTGAGAAAATTAAATAATTTGACAGGTTATAGTCTTCAGGCAATAGATGGTGATATTGGCAAGTTGGAAGAGGTATATTTCGATGATCATCATTGGCAGGTCCGTTACCTCGTGGTGCGGACCGGCAACTGGTTGCTGGGTCGCGAAGTTCTACTCGTGCCCACGGTTATTGAAGGTATTGATGATGGGAAAAATGCTATCCAGGTCAATTTAACTCAAGAGCAAATAGAGCATGCTCCGCCGATCGATCGTAAACAACCCGTCTCGCGCCAATATCAACAACAGTACTACGGCTATTATGACTGGGAACCCTACTGGATGACTGACCCGCTGTTTCAGGCGAGCCCGGCGATTCCCCCGTTTATTCAACCGGAAATATCAACAAAACTTGAGAATCCACACCTACGTAGCAGTAATGAAGTGAGCGGATACCATCTGAAAACGGCAGAGGGGTCTATGGGCCATGTTGAGGATCTGATTCTTGACGATCAGGATTGGATAGTCCGCTATCTGGAAGTTGATACACGTAACTGGCTGCCCAGTAGGCACGTGCTGGTTTCTCCTGCCTGGGTTGAACAAATTGATTGGGCTACGCTGCAGGTGCAGGTCGGGCTGTCACAGCAGTTATTGAAAAGTGCGCCGGAATATGATTCTTCTAAGACTATAAGCCGGGACTATCAGTTGGCTCTGTACAAACACTATGGCAAAACATTTACTGACTGAGTGAAGGTAAATCGTTTGCTACTATCCCCTCTTTCCCCTTTCGATGGGTTCGTCTTAACTATGGCAGCGTAGCAGCAAGATGCCGCCGGTGCGCAGTATTTCGTTCATATTCGCAGCAGCAGTATCAGCCTGATTTATACAAACAGGCAGGTTGTTTAACATGGCAAAAGGTAAAAACAGATGAGTGATGCACAAAGAAAGACATTTTTTATCCCTGGAGAGAATTGCTGGCAGTTGGAAAATACTGACCGGGCTGCTTTTCTGGTTGACGGTGAAGACTATTACCGGGCTGTGGCTGAAGCATTTGAGCAGGCGCAGCATTCGATTTACATTGTAGGTTGGGATGTCGATAGCCGAACCCGTTTGCGCCGAGAAAATGAGCAGGAAGAAACTCTCGGCCAGTTACTCAACCGTCTGGTGGAGAAGAATTCAGAGCTACAAATCTATATTCTGGAGTGGGATTTCGCGGTTTTTTATTCTCTTGAGCGAGAATTCTGGTCGCAGTTCAGTTTTGGGTGGATGACCCATAGTCGGGTTCACTTCGAACTGGACGACACTCATCCGGTTGGCGCATCGCAGCACCAGAAGATTGTTGTCGTCGATGACAAGTTGGCTTTTGTCGGTGGCTTTGACCTGGCCAGCTTCCGCTGGGACACTTCTGATCATCTGCCCCAAAATCCGCGGCGTCGCGATAATGGTCAGCACTACGGACCGGTTCATGATGTGCAGATGGTGGTTACCGGCAAGGTTGCTGAAAAACTTGCCGAGATTGCCCGCTGGCGATGGGAGCGTGCGACAGGAGAGCGCTTACCTGTTGTCGAAGAAAGCTCTTCAATTCAATGGCCTGCCAGTGTCAATGTTGATTTTTGCCAGCAATCATTGGCTATTCTCCGCACCATTCCAGACTACGCCGGCGATGCGGAAGTCCGCGAGGTTGAGCAATTTTATCTACAAGCAATCGAGCAAGCCGAAAATTTTCTTTATCTGGAAAATCAATATCTTACTTCGCACCTTATCGGCAACGCTCTGGAGCAATCTCTTCGCCAACCAGAAGGGCCTGAGATCGTCCTGGTTCTGCCGCGCCACTGTCCCGGTTGGTTGGAGGAGGAGACCATGGGCGTACTGGGCAAGCGGCTGCATCAGCGGCTGTTGGATGCCGATCAGCAGCAACGATTGTTGGTCTGTTACCCTGATAGGGCCGGGCTGGAAGACGACGTCATTATTGTACACAGTAAGTTGCTGGTGGCTGATGATCAGCTTTTAACTGTCGGTTCGGCAAATCTCAGTAACCGCTCGATGAGCTTCGATAGTGAATGTAACCTTGCCCTTGCGGCTGACGGTGATGAACAGCGGGCAGAAATCATTGCCGGTCTACGCAACCGTCTGCTTGCTGAACACTTAGGCTGTAGTCAGCGGCTAGTGGCAGACACTTTGGATGAGACGGGATCATTACTGGCCGTCATTGAGAGGCTCGGGAGTCATGATCGGGCGCTTAAAAAGCTTGAGCTTGAGGGGGAGCAGACTGAATGGCAGGCTTTACCCGGGAAATTGATTGCCGATCCTGAAAAACCGATCGGCCTGGAGCCGTTGATGGACTACTTGGGTATTGCCGTTGAGGCTGAGGAAAAGGATGAACACGCTCTGCGGAACAAGGGCTGGTATTTTTTGCTGGTCTTGTTTTTCGCCTTGCTGGTCGGAGTCCTCTGGCGCTGGTCGCCATTGAATCAGTGGCTGAACGTGACAACCCTGCTGGCAGCTGTCGACTCTATCCGCGAAAGCTCCTTCACCGTGCCGATTGTGCTTGGCATCTACCTGCTGGGCAGTTGTTTGATGGTTCCGATCAATCTGCTGATTCTGGCGACAGCGTTAAGCTTCGACTCGACCAGCGGATTTTTTCTCGCCTTGAGTGGCAGCCTGATCGGTGGTTTGGCCAGTTATCTGCTCGGCCGCTGGCTGGGCAGAGATGTTGTACAAAAATTTGCCGGGAAAAAAATAAATCAACTTAGCCGTAAACTGGCTCGGCGCGGTTGGCTGGCAGTTTCCTTAGTTCGTGTGGTGCCGATAGCACCATTTACCGTCGTCAATATGGTTGCCGGGGCCAGTCACATCTCTGCCCGTTCATTTATCATCGGTACCGCAGTTGGTATGTGTCCGGGAATCCTCGCAATCATGGTTTTCGAAAAGGGGCTGGAGCGAATGTTGCGTGTTCCGGGCTGGGAAGCCTTGGTACTGGCGTTGCTGGCTCTGATCGGCGGTTTGCTGGTGCTGACATTCGGCAGAAAGCTGTTGCTGAAAAAAAGTGAGCGTGACCATGGCTGAACCTGAGCTCCGTCTGGCAACTTGGAATATTCATATGGCTGTCGGTCGGGACGGTCGCCGCGATCTGTCGCGGATTGTGCAGGTTATTCGCCAGCTCCAAGTCGATGTGATCGGGCTGCAGGAGGTTGACAACCAGATCGAAAAGGATCGCGATGATCTGCAGACCCTTTCTGAGCAGACTGGCTTTGAGGTGATCGCCGGACCGACTATGCAACGCACGCGAGGCGATTACGGAAACGCTTTGTTGACACGTTTACCTGTGCGCAAGGTGGAGCGCTTTGACCTCAGCTTCAAAAAGCGAGAGCCCCGTGGATTGTTGATTGTCGAGCTGGAATGGCAGCAACGTCCACTGCAGGTTGCGGTGACCCATCTCGGTCTGCGCCCCGGAGAACGGCGTAAGCAGGTGCGGCAGATTTGCCATCATTTGGCGGAGAGACAACGAACCCCGCTGGTGCTGATGGGAGACTTTAACGAGTGGTTCATATGGGGACGGCCGTTGCGCTGGCTGCAATTGAGGTTCGGCGCAATCCGCTCTCCAGCGACTTTTCCAGCACGTTGGCCGTTTTTGCAGCTCGACCATATTCTGGCTGATCCAGCCGAGTGTCTGTTGCGGAAAAGCGTGCATTGCACAGACCTGACCCGGGAGGCTTCGGATCATCTGCCTCTGGTCGCCCAACTTCGCTACTAAACTTTTTTTTTACGTCCTGGTATTTATCGATTGAGAGTACAGGCCTTTAACTTTCAAAGGGAGAAGAAGCATGGCGAAAGAACTAAATTGTCGGGTCAGGTAAAGGTGATTTCTGGATAATTGAGCTAAGAAAAATTTTCAACATAACTTTTTTGTTTGAGCTATCGACTGCCTAGGAGGATGCCCTTAAGGCTCCATCTCCTGGGCAGTGCTTTTTTGATCGCCTGAAGTCACCATTATATCATTTGAGTTTCATTCTTTGAGCCCTGTATAAATAAACAACTGGGGTTGACTTGTTCCCTTTGTAGGTTCAGACTTTCGATCGTTTTACCATTTTAAAAGTCTTAATTTTCGAGGAATTACCATGACCGTAGAGAAAAGTAAGTTTGTCTATTCGATCTTCTGGAACTGTTGCCTTATCACTGTCGGCTCATTGATCCAAGCGATTGCCCTGAAAGCAGTTGCTATTCCGCATAATTTTGTCCCTGGCGGTCTATTTGGTGTTGGCTCTTTGCTCTACTATCAGACGGGCTGGTTCGACCCAAGTCTTCTTTACCTGTTGTTGAATGTGCCGATGTTCATTCTTGGTTACATCTATATCTCCCGGCGGTTTCTCTGTTTCAGTGCGCTGGCGATGGTTTTAATCACAGTTTTTTACCAACTGGTCGAGTTTCAGATAAGTATCAGTAATCAACTCTATGCCGCTCTGGTGTTCGGTGTGCTGCTTGGTGTCGGGGCTGGAATGGTGCTGCGATCACTCGGGTCTAACGGTGGTTTAGACGTTGTTGCTGTGATTTTAAATCAGAAATTCAATATCGGCCTCGGCAAGATTTATTTTACCTTTAATCTGGCGCTCTTTTCATTAAGCTTTGCCAGTCTTGACAACGATCTGGTGATTGCTTCCATGATTGCTGTCTTTCTCTCTTCAGTTTCGATCGACTATTGTCTGTCGATGTTCAATCAACGCAAGATGGCTTTTATCATTTCTGAAAAGCCGGAAGAAATCGCCGATCAAGTGATGACACACCTGAAGATCGGCACAACAATGCTGCCTGCCGTAGGAGCTTATCGGAAACAACCCCGGACAGTACTGATGATTGTTATTAATAATATCCAGCTGAAACGTCTGGAAGAATTGGTTTTCACCACCGATAGTTATGCTTTGTTTATCGTTGAAAATACTTTCAACGTTTTGTGGTCGACTTTTTCACGTAGGAAAATTTATTGAAGCGTTCTGTTTACTGATGTTAGGGCCGCTTGGTTAGCTATTAGCGAATATAGTTTCGACTTTGACTTTGGTAATGATGTCTTCTCAATCCATATGGCAAGCAGATTAGAGCTGTTTGTGGATGTATCTGTAACTGGTAATCAGCGGTGTCTCGCCATCTTCTAAATATTGTGATAGGCTTTTTTTGAATGCCCGCTAAATCAGGCTTGTCAGAAACAAGACCCCTCTTTAATATATTCAGCTAAAAAGGGTTGTTGATGGAAAAAACGGATAAACAAATCAATGACGAGACGGAGGTTCCGAAAGGGAGCTACGATCTGCGCATTCTGCAGGCCTTACGCCGCATCATCCGTGCGGTCGATCTTCATTCACACAAGCTCTCGACACAGCACAAAATCACCGGGCCGCAACTCGCCTGCCTGCTTGCCGTTAAACAGGACGGTCCACTCACCAGCGGTAATCTTGCAAAAAACGTCTACCTCAGTCCCAGTACAGTTGTTGGTATTATTGACCGGCTTGAGGAAAAACAACTGGTAACGCGCAAGCGTAGCAGTGAGGACCGTCGTCAGGTCCACGTTTCCATGACTCCGACCGGAGAGGCTTTGATCGCTGCCGTCCCATCCCTGCTTCAGGACACCTTGGCGACCGCTTTGGTGAAATTACCGGAGATCGAGCAGGTCTCCATCACGCTAGCCTTGGAAAAGCTGGTCGACCTCATGGAGGCACGTCATATCGGTGCGTCCCCACTTCTTGAAACCGGCTCATTGACCGCGGAAAAATAAGCTATATCCATATAAAAACCTGAAGCCTCTGGGCAGCTGGCTTGACAGAAAAATCATTTCTTGTTAAAACAATTCGTACACGAACAGTTTCTTTTGAAACCTTTTGCCTGCTACATGTTTTGTCGCAATGAGGAGACATTACTTATGCTGTAATGAGTAAGATCAGTCCTTCCAAGCCAGCCGCAGATCGCCATCTTGACACAAGTCATTTCTGAGAATTGTGTCGTCACTATATTTATATTGAAAGCCACAAAGACTAAACCAATGAGCATATATTCAAATAACCAACAAAAAATAGCCGAAAAAATTAGCAGTACTTCTGATGAGTTAGCATCTAAGTGGACCGATTGGCACTGGCAACTGAAACATTCAGTGACCTGTGTTGATACCTTTGAAAAATTACTCGATATTCAACTCAAACCCTTGGAGAGACGCAAGGTCGAATTGACCCTGAAAAAGTTTCCTCTTTCGATCACCCCTTACTATCTTTCTTTGATTGATCGCAGTGACTTTCGTAATGATCCAATTTTTCGGCAAGCGTTTCCCGACCCGAAAGAGTTGAAGGTGGAAAAGGTTGATATGGTCGATCCGTTGGCTGAAGATAACGACAGCCCGGTGCCGGGTATCACCCACCGTTACCCGGACAGGGTCCTGTTTCATGTCAGCAACGTCTGCAGCATGTACTGTCGCCATTGTACTCGCAAACGCAAGGTCGGGGATATCGATTCGATTCCCGACCGCGAACAAATCAACCTCGGGCTTGATTATATTCGTAACACCCCTGAAATCAGAGATGTTCTGCTTTCAGGTGGTGATCCGTTGATGCTTAATGATCTTTATCTGGACTGGATTTTGACAGAACTTGGTCAAATCGAACATGTTCAGGTGGTTCGCATTGGTTCTCGTATGCCTGTCGTGTTGCCTTACAGGATTACCAATGAATTAGTCGAGATGCTGAAAAAACACCAGCCTCTCTGGCTTAATACCCATTTCAACCACCCAAGAGAAATAACCAGCTCGTCTCGACAGGCGTTGCGTAGACTGGCTGATGCTGGAATTCCTCTGGGCAACCAATCCGTTTTGCTGGCTGGAGTGAATGATTGTCAAAGGATTATCAAATCGCTGGTACACAAGTTGGTGGAAAACCGGGTGAGACCCTACTATCTCTATCAGTGTGATCTGGCCGAAGGCTTGTCGCACTTCCGAACACCTGTTGGTAAAGGGGTGGAGATTATGGAGAGCTTGATTGGCCATACTAGTGGATTTTCCATTCCAACCTATGTCATCGATGCCCCCGGGGGGGGTGGCAAAATCCCCCTGAATCCCAACTATCTGATTTCGCTTTCAACCAACAAAGTGATCTTGCGCAACTACGAAGGGGTTATTACTACTTATCAGGAACCGGCTACCTATGAGGATAAGTTCTGCGATCGAGAATGCTCCAGATGCGAATTGCAACTCAATCTGGAAGACGGAGAAGAGCGTGATGTTATCGGCATTGAAAAACTGCTTTCCGATTTTGATGAAACCATCAGCTTGACTCCGTCAGAAAATCTAAGAATGGAGCGAAGAAATGAGAACTGATGCGATTGAAACAGTTGGTAAGTCTGTTCTTCAGTATGGGCCTGAGAATGATCGAGTCTATCTGATGAAGCTAGCGGAAGAGGATCTACCAGAAATCATCAACAGCGTTGATAGTCTTGCGACTTTGCATAACTATTCAAAAGCGTTTGTCAAAGTTCCTGAATCGGCACAAGCTCTTTTTGTCGAGCATGGCTACCGGGTTGAAGCCAAAATTCCCGGTCTGTTCAATAGGCTGGAAGATGGCTTTTTTATGGCGCGCTATTTCCATGCGGACCGATTGATTGATTATGACGCCGACAAGGTGACGAAAGTTCTTGAAACAGCAGATACCAAGGCTGAGCAGTGTCGTCATGTTGATCTCCCTGCAAACAGTATCTGTCGATTGGCTAATCCACACCATTGCCAGGAAATGGCGAACCTTTATCAACAGACTTTTGCCAGTTACCCCTTTCCGATTCACAATCCGGAATACTTGGCATCGACCATGGCGGAAAATGTGCTTTATGCCGGAATTTGGAAGGGAAACCAATTGCTGGCTTTAGCGTCAGCAGAAATTGATCACCAGAACAGTAATGCCGAGCTGACCGATTTTGCAACTGATCCCGATTGGCGTGGACACGGGCTGGCAAATGCTCTTCTCCAATATCTGGAAATGGAGCTGCAGCTATCTGCAATAAAAACTTGCTACACAATTGCCCGGGCTACATCCTTCGGGATGAATATTTGTTTTGCCCAGAATGGCTATCAATTTGCGGGGACTTTGGTGAAAAACACCCAGATTGCCGGTAAACTTGAAAGTATGAATGTCTGGCATAAAAGCTTAGAGGCGGAAGAAAATGTTTAATATCCTCGTCGGTGGACAACGGAAGGAAATTGGTAAATTGTTTGAGTTGCTGCTCTCGAAGCCAGATCGCACTTTTACAAATGCTTACACCCTTGATAAGTGCATTCAGCAAGCTACCGATCCCTCGACAGATTTATTGATTTTTGATGGCTCCATTGATACTCCAGAGCGCTGTTTCAATGCTCTGACGGAACTGAAAAGGAATCAGGCGACAGCAGATATCCCGATTGTTTTGCTGACTGATCCAGCTCACGACAGTGAACAAAAAAAACGGCTGATGTTGACTGCCGATGCTCAGCTCCAGGAGCCCTTTAGTCCGTCTGAAATAAAAAAGGTCGTAGAAAACTTCATCTAACAGAAAGATTGACAAATGAATTGGCAAGAACAACTGAAAAACTTCGTGAACACTATTGACCGTCTGGAACAGCACATCAACCTGACTGCGGAAGAGCGCAGCGTTCTTGAGAATAACAAAACCACCTGGGGGACCACCCCCTATTTTGCCTCTTTGATGGACAAGAATGATCCGAATTGCCCGATCCGCAAGCAGGTGATTCCTTCCAGCCTGGAGCAGCAGAACACGTATGGTATGGATGACTATCTGGTCTGGAAAGAGAACCGCGCCACTGAAGAGGTGCGTCCCGACTCCATAGCTCGACAGTACAAGGACCGGGTCGCCTTTACCGTAACCCAGGTCTGCGGTGTCTACTGCCGTCACTGTTTCCGTAAAGAGCTGGTTGTTGATGGCGATCTGCAACTCGACTTCAACGTCGACGAGGGTTTGCAATGGCTGGCGGAACATCCAGAGGTGCGGGACGTTCTGATCACTGGTGGAGATCCGTTTCTGCTTGGCGACGAGCAGCTTGAATATTTGCTCAGAAAACTGCGCGAATTGCCACATCTCGAAATGATTCGTTTTGGAACCCGTACTCCTATTGTGTTGCCACAGCGGATTGATGCTGGTTTGAAAAAGGTATTGGGGGGTTATCATCGGGTGCCGATCTGGATCAACACTCAGTGTAACCATCCGCAAGAGATTACCGAAGAAACGGCCAAATCCGTTTTCGAACTGCTGAGTTGCGGTGTGAATGTCGGCAATCAGGCAGTCCTGCTCAAAGGGATCAATGATGATGTTGACACCTTCCGCGAGCTGCATCAGAAACTGTTGACTGTTCGTATCAAACCTTACTATGTCTTCTACTGTGAAGCTGCTCCCGGGATTGACCATTTCCGCACCCCGGTTGAGAAAGGTGCCGAGCTGATCCGTGACGCCTTGCGTGGTCACACGACTGGTCTTGCACAACCGATGCATGTTGTTGCCACCAATATCGGCAAAATTCCGCTGATGCCTGACTATTATATCAAAGACAAAAACAGCCAAGAGTTTTGTCTGCAGAATCATAAAGGAGAGCAGACGACAATTCCGAATGTTCCTGCATGAGCATTTCAACCTGCTAAACAAGGAGCAGATTTGTAGACATCAGGGTTCAGGCAGGCAACCTGAATAAAGCCATTAAAAAGAAAGTTACAACAAGATGGGCTATAACGCGAATTACGTCAGCGCAGAATCTATGAAAAAACCAGTTTTAAGCGTCGACGAAAAGCAAAAGACGCCCAGCGGCGTTTGCGGAAAAAGCAACAAAGACTCCAGCAGCGTTAGTAGCAACCACAAACGCGATGAAGAAAGCGAGACAGAAGTCCCGGTGACGAGTCCGGTGAGTATTTACGCTATCGCCGAGATGAGTAGGCGCGCTGAAGAAAGCACCTTAAAGGTACGCAGTGAACTATTTCGTATCGGCTGTAGACCCTCTGATCTGAGTGTCCTGCGTCAGGGCGTTTATCTACAAATGAAGTACCAGCAGCAGATTGTTTTGGTTTCCCCACAAGAGGTGTTGGGGATATTGCGCAAGATTCCACGAGGAACTGAGCTGTCGGAGGTCTGGGAACTTGTTTTTCAGCATGCTCATAAGCTTGAAAAACAAAAGCGACTGACTTATGGTGGGTTGGCTGTGATTTTACTCAGTGTCCTGTTATTTGTGGGTCTCTTGATTGCTTTGAGAACTTTTTGAGACGGTCGAATTATATACATTCTCTTTTCAGAAACAGAATCGTTGCAATCAACCCAGAGCTTCGGAAAGCTCAGCACTTTGTTGCAGGGCTTTATCAATCAGAGGCGACAAAACTTCACCTTTGAGATCAAATAATTCAGAGGCTTTTTTTATAAATTCAGCAGTGCCAGCCTTTGTTGAGGTTTCCTTCATCAACGCCGCAATTTTCACCGAGAGCGGGATTTCCTGGTTTTTCAATTTATGATGTTCTCTGATCCCCATAATCAATGACTCGGGGAACCCCCAATATTCGGCCATCTGTGCTCCAAGAGCCGGGTGATTGATCCCAAAAAGTTGTAATTCATGCTCCGCCAGATCGATCTCTTCGGTTTGCCAGCGTTGGTACAAGCTGTGATAGCGTTCCCCCTCACGATTTGCCAGAACTGGAATCGCCATATTTTGAAGCAAGCCAATGGTAAAAACATCACTATGTACATTTGGGTGTAGGGCCGTTGCCAGGACTCGTGCCACAGCGGCTTGGCGAGATGCTGTTTTCCAAAACTGTGTCATGTCAAGCCATGCGGCCTGTTGATTGGTGGCAAGGTTGTTTTTGACCGCGACAGAAAGCACCAAAGATTCCAGGCGGCCGCGACCAAGCAGATTAACAGCGTGTTTGATGTTACTGACTTTGCGAGACAATCCGAAGGCAGCAGAGTTGACAGTTTTAAGGACCCGGATATGGAGACCTGGATCAAGTTCAAGTTCTGCAGCAATTTCGTTGATGGAAACTTCAGGGTTGCGTAGCTTGCCAAGAAGGTTAATGACTGCAGCTGGGAAACTGGGGATGTCGAAAGTTTTCAGATCTACAGGAGTTTTTTTCTTTTTTTTAAACAAAAGAGCCATGGATAGAGTCAATCTCCGCGTCGAGCTAACTTGTTAGAGAAAATCGAGAGAAGTCCTCCAAGCATAATATAGCCAGTCGATACTTCCATTATCACAATAATCTGGCCGCCGATACTGTTGGGTGCGACATCGCCAAAACCTAGAGTGGTGAGTGTTACAACGCTGAAATAAAACGGTGAAAGCTTCGTTGGATAGAGTCCATAATCGATCCCGACCAGACTGTATAAGAACGAAAAAAACAGCAATAGAACTCCGATACAACAACACCAGCGGAACATACTTCGACCACAATCGCAGGTCCATAACCATGGGTAATAGAGTATTTTCGAGGCCCAGTTGTAGGCGCGGAATTCCTTGATGAAATTTTGATCGATAATCTCTCGACGCATCAAGTAGGCCCCGGAGAAATTGACATCGCGAATATCGACTCCAATCCATTTACTTGACTTGAATTGCTTCATCATTCGCAGTCGGGCATGACGTAAGTCAGCATTACTGAAATTGGCATTGCGGATATTGGCGAGAGATAGCTCAGTATAACGCAGGTCCGTTTCAGTCAGGTCTGTATATGTCAGGTTTGCTTCACGCAATCGGCTGTGTCTGAGGCTTGCACAACTCAAATTGGCGTGTTCCAAGTTCGCTTGAGTGAAAGTGGCTCGCTCAAGATTGGCTCTGAAAAGGCTGGCGTGGCTCAGGTTTGCTCTGCCGAATCCAGCTTGTTTGCAGTTCGCGCCATCCAGAATGGCTCCTTCAAGATTCGCAGTGGAAAGTTCTGCCCCTTC
Organism: Desulfuromusa sp.; assembly: GCA_036351455.1. GTDB lineage: Bacteria > Desulfobacterota > Desulfuromonadia > Desulfuromonadales > Geopsychrobacteraceae > Desulfuromusa. The sequence goes on along the minus strand of JAZBPC010000051.1, from coordinate 30,004 downwards.
TAAATTGGCATCTTGAAGATTGGTCCCACGCAGATCTGCGTTAAATAACTGAATGCCACTTAAGTCACGTCCCGAAAGATCCAGATTGCTCAAATCTGCGCCATTAAAATCAGCACCACGTAGATTCTCATCTCGGGAGAGTGCTTTTTGGCGTAACTGTTCCGGGGTAAGGGTGGCCATGTTGATCCTAAAATTAAAATAATTTAGTGAGTATATGATTATAGTAAATGTTATATTTTGTCAAATGATTCTGCATAGTCATGGCAGATTGGAGCAATAATCTTATCTTCAGGCTAGAGACTTAACTGTTTTTTAACCCGGCCAAAAGCCTCTATGGCAAATTCAAGATCATCCGCTGTTAAGGCTGCTGACATCTGCGTACGAATCCGTGCCTTCCCCTTTGGGACCACCGGGTAGGAAAATGCCACGACATAGACTCCCTCTGCCAACATGGTGTCGGCAAATTTACTGGCAATGACTGCATCGTGCAGCATTACTGGAACTATGGGGTGTTCCCCCGGTAAAAGTTCAAATCCGTGGTGCTCCAGTCCTTTGCGAAACACGGCTGTGTTCTCCCGCAATTGATCGCGGAGCTGACTGGATTGACGCACCAGGTCGATGGCTTTCAGAGCTCCGGCTACAGCAGGTGGAGCTACAGTATTAGAGAAGAGGTAAGGGCGCGAGCGTTGCCGTAACAGCTCAACAACCTCTTTACGGGCACTGGTAAAGCCACCACCAGCACCACCAAGAGCTTTTCCCAGGGTTCCGGTCATGATGTCGACCCGATCCATGCAGTCCCGATACTCCGGGGTGCCACGACCGCCGGCACCGATAAAACCGGTTGCATGGGAGTCATCTACGTGGACCAGGGCATTATACTTTTCCGCAAGAGCGCAAATTTCATCAACCTTGGCAATATATCCATCCATGGAGAAAACCCCATCGGTGGTAATCAGTTTAAAGCGCGCTCCATTTTTATCTGCATCTTGGAGTTGCTTCTCCAGATCGTTCATGTCGCTGTTGCGGTAGCGATAACGCTTGGCTTTACATAAACGTACCCCATCGATAATGCTGGCGTGGTTCAGTTCATCAGAAATGACCGCATCTTCTTCACCCATCAGGGTTTCAAACAGACCACCGTTAGCATCAAAACAGGATGGATAAAGAATGGTGTCCTCGGTGCCCAAAAAAATGCTGAGTTTTTCTTCCAATTGTTTATGCAGGGTCTGGGTGCCGCAGATAAAGCGGACTGATGCCATGCCGAAACCCCACTCTTCAAGCGCAAGTTTGGCGGCGGCATTAACCTCCGGATGCTGGGCCAGGCCAAGGTAGTTGTTGGCGCAGAGATTTAATACTTCACGGCCATCACTGACTCCCACATGGGCATTTTGCGGAGTGGTGATAAGCCGTTCGTGTTTATATAAACCCGCGGATTCGATGGCTTCCAACTCGGCACTTAAATAATCTTGAAATTTACCGTACATGGCTCTTCTCCCTGATTAATTTATATCGGCTTGTGTTGCCATCAAGATTCCCAATTGAGAATAACTTTACTGGCCTCGCCGGCATTCATGGCAGCAAAACCTTGTTCAAACTCGGTATAGTCCAGGCGATGGGTGATGATCGGTGAAATATCCAAGCCCGATTCAATCATCACGGACATCTTGTACCAGGTTTCATACATCTCCCGGCCATAAATACCTTTCAGGGTGAGCATGTTGAAAATCACTATATTCCAGTCAATAGCGACATCACTGCCTGGAATCCCCAGGATTGATACTTTGCCGCCATGACACATATTCGCCAGTAAATCGTTAAATGCAGAAGGGTTGCCAGACATTTCCAACCCGACATCAAAACCCTCTGCCATGCCCAGTTTCTTCTGGGCATCAGCGATACTTTCCTGACTGACATCGACCGTGTAGGTTGCTCCCAAGGTTTTAGCCAGCTGCAGACGTTGAGGATTAATGTCGGTGATGACAACGTGTCTGGCTCCGGCATGGCGGCATACGGCAGCAGCCATGGCACCGATGGGGCCGGCACCCGTAATCAGCACATCTTCTCCAAGCAGATCGTATTGCAGTGCCGTATGGACTGCGTTGCCAAAAGGATCAAACAATGCAGCAACATCTAAATCGATACCCGGCTGGTGTTCCCAGACGTTGGACATGGGCAGTGCCAGGTATTCGGCGAAAGCTCCGGGTCGATTGACACCAATACCGCTGGTATGGGCACAGAGGTGGCGACGACCAGCCATGCAGTTACGGCAGCGACCGCAAACAACATGGCCTTCACCAGAAACAATTTGACCCGGACTGAAGTCAATCACATTGGACCCAACGTCAACAATCTCACCGACAAACTCATGTCCGACAATCATCGGTACCGGGATGGTTTTTTGTGACCACTCATCCCAGTTATAGATGTGCATATCAGTTCCGCAAATGGCGGTCCGTTTGATTTTGATCAGGACATCATTGATGCCGATTTCTGGCTCTGGCATTTCTTCCATCCAGAGGCCAGGCGCAGATTTTCTTTTGACCAGAGCTTTCATAGTGAGATCTTCCCCCTAAATTATTTTGCCAGCTTCTCTTCGACGCTCTTTAATTTGTCAACCATTGTCTGCTCTCGATCAACCCGGCTACCCAGTTTGATTGTCGTACTGATGCGCGGGGCACCCGCCGCGTGTATCTCTTCATGACAGCGGCGGATCGCGGCAAAGACCTGATCATATTCACCCTCAATATTTGTCCCATAAGCATGGAGGCGGATCTTCAAGCCAGCATCCTCTAGAATTTTTTGACACAGGGCAACATACTTTGAAACTGAGACTCCCACTCCGAGAGGGACAACGCAAAGATCAACAATGACTTTCATGGACATCTCCTTTGGGCAGTTAGTTATGATGTACGAGTATATCCTGCTAAAAGAGAATCTGCCAACCAGTCAATATTTTAAAACTCTGATTACGTAGAAAAATGAATAAGGATAGGCGCAGGCTTTAATAATCTGTTATAATCCGAGATTCATAAAAAATTGTTGAAAACGAGATTTAAAACCACTCACAGTAGAAAGAGGTAATGATGCAAGATTGGGGACAAGGCCCATCCGGGGATGAGCTGGAAAAAAAGGTTATTGAAATCGCTAATCAATTTAAGAAGAAATTCCAGTTTGATCCGAAAAAAAGTTTTCTACCGGTATTGATCATTATTGCTGTCATCGCAGTCTTAATTGGTGGTTCAAGCAGTATGTACAAAGTGGATACTGAAGAGACCGGCGTTGTCTTACGCTTTGGTAAATTTACCAAATTTTCCAATCCCGGCTTACACTTCAAAATCCCCTTTGGGGTTGAGCAGGTTTACCTGGTCCCAACCGGACGAGTACTGAAGGAAGAGTTTGGCTATCGAACGGTCTCTCCGGGGATAAAATCAGTTTATAACAAGCAAGGGCTGGAAGAAGAGTCCCTCACCTTGACCGGAGATTTAAATGTCAGTGATGTTGAGTGGATTGTTCAATTTCAGGTGTCTGATCCGTTCAAGTATATTTTCAAAATTAAAGACCCTATTGGGACAATCCGCGATATTGCTGAGGCGATGGTGCGTAAAACCATTGGCAATGCGGATGTGACTCAGGTTCTGACAACTGATCGGGCTTTTCTTGCAGACCAGATACAACAATCCCTGCAGGCAACTTTGACACAGTATGATATCGGAGTGCGGATCGTGACAGTGAAGTTCCAGGACGTCAATCCACCCGAAGCTGTCAAGGACGCGTTTAATGAAGTTAACGAAGCGGAGCAGCAGAAGGAGAGTCTGATTTTCCAGGCCCGCGAACAGTATAACCGCGAAGTTCCAAAAGCTCGGGGTGAAGCGAAACGAGCACTCCAGGAAGCCCAGGGGTATGCGGTCGAACGTATTAATAAGGCTCGCGGTGAAACTAACCGTTTTGTCGCTTTGCTGGCTGAATACAAAAAAGCTCCTCTCGTTACCCGCAGACGGATTCATATTGAAACGATGGAAGAAGTTCTGCCGAATCTGGAAGAAACCTACATCATGGATGAGAAAACCGGTGGAATGTTGCCATTGCTCCCGTTACGTAAGACTATGGAAGGAGCAGTCAAATGAAAAATGGATTAATAATTATTGCGGTTATTATCGCTATTCTGGTCGCTCAGGGTGGTTTTTATGTTGTTAATGAAGCAGAGCAAGCCATTGTGACCCAATTTGGTAAACCTGTTGGTGAAGTTTCTTATCCCGGTCTTCACTTTAAGCTCCCTTTTATTCAGGATGTGACCCGTTTTGAAAAGAGGATTCTTAAATGGGATGGCGACCCAAACCAGATTCCAACCAAGGACAAGAAATTCATCTGGGTCGACACCACGGCTCGCTGGAAAATTACGGATCCACTGTTGTTTCTAAAAACTGTTGCCACCGAACGAGGGGCCCTGAGCCGTCTGGATGACATAATCGATTCGGTTGTTCGTGATGCCGTTTCTGGACACCTGTTGGTTGAACTGGTGCGTGGCGGTGATTATAAAGTGACTGGGACTGAACGTTTTGAAGTTGATGGTGTTCAGATTCTCCCTGAGGATATGATTGGCCGAGAAGAAATTCTCAGCGGTATTTTGCTTGAGGCGAGTTCCAGTACTCCAGAATATGGAATCGAATTGATCGATGTGCAGTTCAAGCGGCTTAACTATGTTGAACAGGTTCGTGTTCGGGTGTATGAGCGGATGATTAATGAGCGGAAGAAAGTTGCTGCACAATACCGTTCCGAAGGGGAAGGGGAAAAGCTGGAAATCCTTGGAACCATGCAACGTGAATTGAAAGAAATCAGCTCTGAAGCCTATCGGAAAACATTGGAATATCGTGGTGCTGCCGATGCTGAAGCTGCTGCTATCTACGCTGAAGCTTACAATCAGGACAAGGAATTCTACACTTTCCTGCGAACCATGGAATCTTACAAGAAAACCATTAACAATAATGGGAAATTGATTATTTCTACAGATTCTGATTACTACAAGTATTTGAAATCATCTGAGTAGAACTTTAACTAAACTCAGGCCAGTACAAAGGGTTCTCTGTTCGCAGAGAACCCTTTTTTTATCTGTTTTTGATTTTACCGTTCATTGTCCAGCGAGAAACCATGCTGTCCACATCTGCTGATTTCCTCTTGTTGATCCGACAAAACAGTGTAAACTCACTGCGTTTTTATTCAGACTAGAGGACAATTCGTGGGTAATCTGTTTTTTTATACAATGACGATTCTGATTTGGGGATCGACCTGGTTGGCGATCAAATACCAACTTGGAGTCGTCGCTCCTGCGTATTCTATTGCTTATCGCTTTGCCTTGGCGGCACTGTTGCTTCTGATCTGGTGCTTGTTGACAAAGCGGCCAATGCGTTTTAGCCGTCGCGATCACCTGTTCATGGCCTTTCAGGGGGTTATGCTTTTTGCCCTGAACTATCTGTTTTTTTATCTGGCTGAGATTTATATCACCAGCGGTTTAGCTGCTGTGGTGTTTTCAACCATTGTCATTATGAATCTGATTAATGGCCGAATATTCCTTGGCAGACCGATGGAATGGAAAGTGATGATCGGTGGCGTGTCTGGATTGATCGGGTTGGTGTTGTTGTTTTGGCCGGAAATGGCAGCTGTCAATTTTTCCGGGCCGATTCTTTCTGGACTATTGCTCAGCTTTGGAGCGACTTACCTGGCATCGCTGGGAAATATCATCTCGGCTCGCAATCAGCAGCATAAGCTGCCAATTATCCAGAGCAACGCCTATGGGATGAGTTATGGTGCTTTATGTATGTTCATGATTGCCTGGATTAGTGGTTCACCGATGGTGATTGAAACAACCCCTGCGTATCTTTTCTCACTTGTCTATCTATCTCTCTTTGGTTCAGTTATCGCCTTTGGTTGTTATCTGACCTTGATAGGACGGATCGGGGTTGGCAGAGCTGCTTACACGACCTTGCTCTTCCCGATTGTTGCTTTGTTATTGTCAACCATATGGGAGAACTATAACTGGACTATTCCGGGAATCCTTGGAATTGGATTGATCCTTTGCGGCAATTATCTTGCCTTGGTCAAAAAGAAACACTGACAAGGAAAGGGTGTTGGAACTTTTTGAAGGTCGAGTTTTATGCAGACTCTATCGTTATTTTAGCAGCAGTTATTTTTTCACAAAGTTCAACCGCAGCTTTTTTAGGGTCAGAGGCCGAGCAAAGGGCTGAAACTACGGCTAAGCCGTGGGCTCCGGCATTGATGACGTTTTTGGCATTGGCACTATTGATCCCGCCGATGGCAATCAATTGATGCCGGCTTAAAGCTCTGATGTCCTCAACCCCATGCAAACCCAGATGCGGTGGTAAGTCTGTTTTCGTTGCTGTTGCAAATACGGGACTCAGTCCAAGATAATCAACATCGAATTGGTTCGCCTCAAGGGCTTGTTCTGGAGTTTCCACGGACAGGCCGATAATGGCCTGCGCACCCAAAATAGCTCTTGCCTGCGGGTAGGGCATATCGTTTTGGCCGATGTGAACCCCCTGTGCTCCAACCGCCAGTGCCACATCAATGCGGTCATTGATGATTAAAGGGACGTTGTGGCCTTTCAATACTGCAGTTACCGCTTTTCCCAGCTCAACAAATTCACGGGTTGAACAATCCTTTTCTCGTAATTGTACCAGTGAGATTCCACCCGCCACTGCAGCACGGATGATTTCAATTAATGATCGCCCCATGGTCAGGCCACGGTCAGTCACAAGATGCAGGCTCATGATCTTCAGTCTCTAAGGTGTGCGGCAATTTGGGCTTGATCAATATTGTAAAATGTATCGATCAGATTCAGTTGCAAGCTTGCGGGACCTATAGCACCTTTAGCGGCAATTTCTCCACAGATTCCCATGAACGACATAGCGTGGGCGGCAGCAGTGCAATAATCTCTATTGATGGCACTGAAGGCCCCAATTAAAGCCGTTGCTGTGCAACCAAGACCGGTGACTTTAGACATCAGGGCAGCGCCGTGAGGAATAAAGAACTTTTTGTTGCCATCGGTCACCAGATCAATGGCCCCACTGACAACGACGACACAGGAATAATGTTTTGCCAAATTCAAAGCGGCCTGTTCCGCCAAGCTGACATCGGCGCCACTATCAACCCCCTTTGTCTGGATTGAAGCATCAACTAATGACATGATTTCCGAAGCGTTGCCTCTGATGACATTGGCACCTATCGTCAACAGGTCGAGACAGGTTTGTGTGCGATAGCTTGTTGCTCCGGAGCCAACGGGATCAAAGATAATCGGAATCCCTTTTTTTGCCGCCGCAGCCATGGCCAGTTTCATCGCGGCAACCCAGTCTTGATTAAGGGTGCCGATGTTGATCACCAATGCTGATGCAATGGCCACCATCTCTTCAACTTCTTCCGGGGCATGAGCCATAACCGGAGAAGCTCCGGCAGCCAGAAGAGCATTGGCGGTGTTATTCATCACCACATAGTTGGTAATGTTATGAACCAGGGGGGCTGATTCCCTAACCTTTTGTACATCAGCCCAAAAACTCTCAGCGGTAATTTTAGAATTCATTTTTTCTCCTGTATGATTTTGACCGATCAGATCTCTACCCCAAGACCTGTTTCATTGTAGTGATAACGGTGTCAACCCGTTCGGGGGTGATCCAGTAGTGCATAACAGCTCGAAATTTACGTTCATAGCCGGGATATGGACTGAGTAGAATATTATGCTGACGCATAGCCGCAGCAAATTCTGTCGGGTTCAATTTTGCTGATTCTTCCAGCCAGAAAAATACGAAGCTTGTATGCTGATTCAGGACCTTCACGCCGTCAACATCCTTGAGTTTTTCAGCGAGAGAGATAGCGTTAGTATGGTCTTCATGCAGGCGTTGTGACATTTTATTCAGAGCAATCAGTCCCGCTGCAGCAAGGACTCCAGCTTGCCGCATCCCGCCACCGAGAATCTTGCGATTGCGATGAGCTTCTTTGATGAACTCTTTACTGCCAACCAGGATTGAGCCTGCAGGTGCCCCGAGACCTTTGGAAAGACAAAAGGTCATGCTGTCGGCACCAGAAATAATTTCAGCAGGAGAGACATTGTAGGCTGTCGCTGCATTGAAAATCCGTGCCCCGTCGATGTGGAATTTGAGATCGTGCCGATGCGCCAGATCTGCTACTTGCCGAGTGTATTCTGGACTGAGTGGTACGGAACCGACAGTACCCTGGGTATTTTCGATACAGACCAGTTTTGTCCGTGGAAAGTGTTCGTTATCACCACGGATGGCGGCCTCAATATCCTGCAGCAACAAGGTCCCATCTTCCTGAACCGGGAGGGTGCGCGGCATAATTCCGCCAAGAGCTGCCATTCCTCCTTGTTCGTAGAGAACAATATGGGCTTTATCACCGACAATCACTTCGTTACCCCGAGCGGCATGAGTCAATAAAGCAATCAGATTCCCCTGAGTTCCGCTGGTGACAAACAGACCCGCTTCCATTCCAAACATTTCCGCCGCTTCAGTCTCCAGCCGATTCACTGTTGGATCTTCGCCATAAACATCATCACCAACAATGGCATTAGCCATTGCATGTCGCATTTCAGGGGTGGGGTGGGTCACTGTATCGCTACGCAGGTCAATCATCTCCATGAGCTTGGTCCTTGTTGAAGTAGGTATGATGTAAATCTGAACCAACGGATGGTTCAACAGATAAAATCCTGCACCGGACACTAAGCAAACAAGTTGTTGATGTCAATGTTTCGATAAGCCTTTCTGATTCTTGTGGAAACATGTCTGGGTGGATTTTTTCCAAATAAGCTTGAAGTCGGGAACTGCTATATATATAAACATCATGGCTGATGTTAAACCTCAACTTTTACCGTTGAAAAGATCCAAGCCGGAATATTTTCAACAAACTATCAATACCAAGGAGGTAAATTATGAAAAAATGGGTTTGTACAGTGTGTGGTTATATTCACGAAGGGGAGACTCCTCCGGAAAAATGTCCCACCTGCGGTGTTGGCGCAGATAAATTTATTGAACAAATCAGTGGTGATCTTGCCTGGGCTGATGAGCATCGTATCGGTGTTGCCAAGGATGTTGATCAAGAAATTCTTGATGGCCTGCGCGCCAATTTTACTGGTGAATGTACCGAGGTCGGAATGTACCTTGCCATGAGCCGTCAGGCTGATCGGGAAGGCTATCCCGAAATCGCCGAAGCCTATAAGCGGATTGCCTGGGAAGAAGCAGAGCACGCTGCCAAGTTTGCCGAGCTGTTGGGTGAAGTGGTTGTCGCCGATACCAAAACAAATCTGAAGATGCGGGTTGAAGCAGAGCACGGTGCCTGTGCCGGCAAGAAAATGCTGGCAACAAAAGCCAAGCAACTGAACTTGGATGCCATCCATGATACCGTTCATGAAATGTGCAAAGATGAGGCCCGTCACGGTTCCGCCTTTGCTGGTTTGCTGAAGCGCTTTTTTGGCGAGTAAAATCGGGATTCTGAGAAAAATAAAGCGTCACCCCTGTTTTTGCGGGTGGCGTTTTTTCTTTATCCGCCCCTTCCACCTTTCTTTGTTTTCCTATAAAATCACCTATCAGCCTGATTTTACAAATATTTTAGAAAAGTCTCCTAACACAGGATTATTAAACCATGAGTTACGTCTATTTAAATGGCGAGTTTATTCAAAGTGAGGAAGCAAAAATCTCAGTTTTTGATCAGGGATTTTTGTATGGTGATGGGATCTTTGAAAGTTTTCGCTCCATTGAAAAGCAACTTTACCAATTCTCCCAGCACTATCAACGGTTGTTGCAATCTGCCACGGCCCTTGCTTATCCAATCACCTTTACCCAACCACAACTGGAAGCGATCCTGTTGGAACTGTGTGAGCGAAACGGTTGGAATAACGCTTATTACCGGATCACCATAACCCGGGGGAAGGGACAGATTGGTTTCCAGCGTGATATAGACAACGATTTGACCTGCCTGATTGTTGGACGGGAGTTTCAAGGTCTTGATGAAAACTACTATCAGCAAGGGATTGCGTTACAGGTGGCACAGACCCGGAGGAACGCTCCGGAAGCTATCAATCCAAAAATCAAATCCATCAGCAATCTCAACAGTCTTTTAGGAAGATTGGAAGCGAGGGCAGCGGGCGCTTTTGAGGTGATTATGCTGAATAACAAGGAGCATATCTGTGAAGGCTCAGCATCAAACATCTTCTGGACCCGAGGTCAGTGGGTTTTTACCCCTGCCGCATCAACAGGGCTGCTGGAAGGGGTGACGCGCGCAACAATTATGCGCCTGTGTGAGGAAACACTGAACCTGCGTGTTATCGCAGGGGAGTTCAAACTGCAGGATTTACAATTTTCTGATGAGGTCTTTATTACTTCCACCTCTCTGGAAGTGATTCCTGTTGTTGCCGTTGATGGATTTACCATCAATCAGGGAACGGTTGGGCCGATTGCTCGGCGTTTGCGGGAAGAACTGCATCGGGATATGGGGAAACGGAGTTGAGAGAAGACAATGCCTGAATTTATTGTATCTGCAGAGGACACTGGTCTGACTGCTGAAAGTTTTCTGCAGAAATCTATCCCTGCAGCACCTGTGGGTTATCTGCGTCAGTTGTTTAAAAAAGGGAAAGTGAAGAGTGGTGATGGCAATGTCGCTGCCAGCGATTGTCCTGCCGTGGGCACAAAGATATCTGTAGCTGCGAGTGCGCGAATTCAGGAATTGATGTCTGCTCCCCAATCCTCCCGCCCGAACCTTGATATCCTCTATGAATCACGGGAAATTCTGATTGTCAATAAACCTGCCGGTTTGGCTATCCATAGCAGTAAAGGGCATGAGCGGGACAACCTGACCAGTCGGGTTGCTGAGTTGTTGTCAGATCGAGGAGATAAATACCAGGTTGCTCCCGTGCAACGGTTGGATCTTGAAACTTCCGGGCCGGTATTGTTTGGCAAAGGGAAGAAGAGTTGTTCTGAACTGGGGAAATTATTTATCCAGGGAGAGGTGGTGAAAACCTACCTGGCTTTGGTGAATGGCAAGCTGATGGGGCGGGGCGACCTGCAGAGTGAAATCCCTGCCAAAGGGAAATTGAAAACAGCCAGCACCAGCTACCAGGCTCTTGTCAGTCATGACAATGCTTCCCTGTTGGAGATTCAACTGCATACGGGTCGCCAACACCAGATTCGCCGCCAACTGGCGGATGCCGGGCACCCTCTCTTCGGCGACAAGCGCTATAAAGGTCCTTGTCCAAGAAAGCTGTCCCGCTTGTTTCTTCATTGCCGAAGTCTGGCTTTTACTGATCCCTTCAGCCATCAGCGAATCGAGGTGAATTGCCCTCTGCCAAAGGATTTAAACCGTTTTTTACCGCAGATTGATATTGGACTATAAGATGAAAAAGATTCTCTCCACCCTGATGGTGTTAACCCTCATCGTTCTGTTTGCATTGACCTGGTATTGCAGCCGCAAGACCGAACAACTGTTTATGGAGCAACTCAATGCTCTCAATCAGGCCGCACCTGCATTGATGAAGGTGGATCTGCAGAATTACCACCGCAGGCTGTTTTCTTCAACGGCACAGACAGTTTTACACCTCCAGGGAAAGAACGAGGTCACTTTTAACCTTAATCATCAAATTCGTCATTTTATCTGGGGGGTCAAGATTGTTACCGTCCTTGAGGATGGCTCAGAGCTGGCTGATTCCATCGAGACGGCAGTTCCCCTTGATGAAATTCAGTTGATCACGGATATCAGCCTGCAGGGAGCATCTAAGTCAGTATTGGAGCTTCCTCAGCTCAGTTTCCTGGGCGATGGTGGTACTCTCACGCTCACTGGTTTTAAGGTCAACTGGAATTTAAATAATGATGTGACCGCAGGAGATTTTACCTGTTTATTGAAGGGGTTAAGTGTACAGCAAGGATCTCGGGAGGTTCTTAACCTAGACAGTTTGCATATTTTCTCCCAGACAAGCAACTTGCAGGAGGTTCCTTTTGGTAACGGAAAGATGTCGTTGTCAGGTTTAAAACTGCAAGGACCGGGCATGATACCCATTGAATTCCAGGACATTCAATATCAGGGGCAGACAGAATTAACTCAAGGTGTTTTTGGTGGAACTTTTGATTTGAACTTTGCACGACTGTTACTGGCAGATGAAACTCTCAGCAAGGGACGGATGAGATTGACCCTGTCCGGAGTCGACGCGGCTCTCCTCAAAGCTCTGCGAAAGACTGCGAGTGAGTTACAGCTGAAGGCGCTTGATCCACAGGCGGATCCTCTTGAGTTACAAATAAAACTGCTGGGGCTTTATTCCAAAATCTTCAACTCTGGAATCACTTTCCGTCTGGAGGAGCTTTCTCTGAAGAGTGGGGATGGAGAAATTCGAGGCGATGGGATTCTGACCCTGGCAGGAGATTCCGGCTTTGGCAGTTTCTTTTCTCTTTTAGAGAATATTAATGCCAAATTTCAACTGGACATTGACCGTCTGGCATTTGTCCACGGCTATCAGATTTTCCAAAACTTGCGAGCTGGGGACCAGAAAAAACAAAACCCTGCGGTTCTCGCTGAAGAAGCGGGGCAGATTGCCAGTGGACTGGTACAAAAAGGTGTTTTTTCCCGGCAGGATGGAGACAAATTCCGTTTGGATTTTGCGTGGGATAAAGGTCGCGGAAAGCTGAACGGGGAACCTTTAAATTGATAGATCTATCTGTTTGTCGGCATACAAAGCATAGCTTTGATCCGAGCGTTGATAGAGAATGACCCGACGACCCTCTTCATCCACTTCGCTGATGGCGACAAGCACACTGATATCCAGTCGCAGCAGGTTGTTATCTTCTTTTTGAAATTCGAGCCTGAGGCGGTTTTTGTCGTTAACAAATCGACCCTTCTCTTCAAAACTGTCAACCATTCGCTGTATCTTGTGTTCTATCTGAATCTGTAGATTCGGAAAGCGGAGATTGTATTCGGAAAGACCGGCAACATAAATGGGGAAAAAGTTGTCTGTATCTGAGAGCTTATGGCCAGGTCCCAGATCAGGATTTGTCGGCCGATGACGTATCTGCTGGAATAACTTGTCGATGTCTTCAAGGGATATTTTTAATTCCAGAAGTTGTTCAATCAATTCATTTTCAGCAATCAATAGACCGAGATCATTCAATTCATTCGCAGCCGTCGCATAATCAACCCTGGTTATTTCTACAGTCTCTTTCAATTGATCAATCAGAAACCGCATCGCCTTGAAGCGGCGCATTGTCTGATCATCCTTGTCCGCACGTTGCTCATGTTGCTGCGGTGAATTCTCATCTCGCGGCTGTTGCGGATCGATGCGCGGATATGCTGGAACAGGTTCAACTTCTCGATTCAGTTGGTAGGCATGAACACCACCAACCCGAAGGTTCGTAGCCATTTTTCAATCCTTCCATGGATTCATTCTCTATGTCCTTGCTGTAAAGGTCTCCCTCCCTCTTTATCGGTGCATAACCATTAAAACTTTAATCTACCTAGATTTTACCAGCATGTCTTGTGACCTATCTTTGAAACTCTAGCAGAAAAAGGGGGGCACATGATATATTTGTCACACCTCCTGATGGAGCTAAAAAATTCATCAAGTTTTACAAAAGCATCTTTTTTCGACCGTGGAATGATGAAACCGGACCCGAGATGAAATTTCTGCGTAAAAAGGGTAATCCATGAAAATTGATAAACAGGCTCAATTTCCTCTGCCGGATCGTGCCGCAACAAAAAAATTGTATGCAGAATTACGTCCCAACTACGAATTGATTCTTTACGATATTCACCAGCAGCTACTGCAATTGGCCGAGGAGGAGGGCTTGTCGGTCACCATAAAGTATCGGGTCAAGCGTTTCGAAAATTATTGTGAAAAGCTGGTCAGGTTAAATAAATTACAGGGGAACGATATGCTCCAGATTACCGATCTTCTGGGGATCAGAGTCGTCTGTCCTTTCCTGGAGGAGGTGGAGATTGTCGAGCAACTCATCACTCAAAAATTTGAAATTTTGGAGATGGAACATAAAGCGGAGCAACATTCTTTTCGTGAATTTGGCTATGATTCTGTTCATCTGTTGATCAAGACTCAGCCTTTGGATTGTCAGGAAAGGCTCCCCTACAGTGGTGATGCCTGTGAAATTCAACTGCGAACAATCCTGCAGGAAGCCTGGGCAGAGGTTGAACATGAGCTGGTTTATAAGTCAGATATTGGCATACCAAATCACTCTATTCGGCGTAAACTCGCTTCATTGAACGCGTCTTTGACTTTATCAGACTTGATTTTTCAGGAAATCCGCGACTATCAGAAAGAAATCCGTCAACGGGGGTTGAAATGTCGTCAGGATGTGGAATCAATGTCTTGTGGCTATCGCAATATCGATATTGCCCAGATACCCGACCTTGAGGTTCTGGAATCGGACAGGGAAACTCCAATTCCAGAGCACCTGGCTTCAAAAAAGCTGGAAAAACTGATGTTTGGTGCGTTGGAAGCGCACAGTAATAATCAGTTCAGAAAGGCCATCAATCTTTATGGGGCGGCTTTAAGGATGAAACTTGATCCAGCAATCCGTTCACTGGTCTATAACCATCGTGGTATGGCCCTGTTTGCTCTGGCCGAATATCAAAAAGGGATCGAAGATTTCAATAAGGCGATTGAATATAATGGAGAAAATTACCGCGCCTGGACCAACCAGGGATTGGCTTACCGGGTGCTGGGGAAATTTGATCAATCTCTTGAAGCCTACGACCGAGTGATTAAAATAGACCCCCAGCAGTACGAAGGCTACTGGGGGCGGGCACAGACCTGTTTCGAGATGAAGCTGCTCAGTCGAGCCCTGAGCGATTGCCACAAAACCATTGAACGTAAAGCTGACTTTACTCCAGCATTAGAATTGGAAAAAACTCTCCGCCGGCAACTGTTTTAGGGGCGTTAATGTGCTTTTATTTCCGATCAATAGCAAATGGTCCCCAGGCCTGATCGACAGACATTATTTCAATAGCATTGATATTGACATGCGCTGGGCGATTAACAATCCAGAAAACGCTCTCCGCAATATCTTCGGGTCGTAGAGCTTCCACTCCTTGATAAACTTTTGCCGCTTGTTCATCGTCACCTTTAAAGCGAACATTTGAAAATTCACTTTCAGCCATACCTGGAGCAACGTTTGTCACTCTGACTCTGGTGCTAATCAGATCCGCCCGCAAGTTCCGGCTGAATTGCTGCACAAATGCCTTGGTGCCACCGTAGGTGTTCCCTCCGGGATATGGCCAGCTGCCAGCAGTGGAGCCAATGTTGACAATATGACCACTATCACGTTCAACCATTTGTGGTAACAGGGCACGGGTGCAGTACATCAGCCCCTTGATGTTGGTATCAACCATGGTGTCCCAATCGTTGATATCCACTTTCCATGAGGGTTCCAATCCCAGTGCCAAACCAGCATTATTCAGTAACACGTCAACTTCTTTCAGTGATCCAAGTTGTTCAAAGACCTGTTCCCGATCGCGAACATCCAGAGGGATAATCTGCTGAACGGCCTCTCCCAACTGGTCTTGAAGTTGTTCCAATCGCTCAACCCGACGACCGGTTAGAATCATTTTCCATCCCTGAGCGGCAAAGTGCTCTGCGCAAGCCTTTCCAAAACCGGATGTCGCTCCAGTAATCAAAATTGTTTTTCCCATAATTTTTCTCCATCTATTGCAAAAAAATCAGTGGTAAGAAGGTCATGGTATTGAACCCAAAAACTGTTTCCAAGTTGAAATGTTTATTCACAATTTATGCTATGCTGGTTGCTGACTCAAGGAACTTTTACATAAAACTCAGAGGAATTGAAAATGATCGATGCGTTTCTCTCTCTTCATCCGGTTTGGCAGGCTTTTGCGGCCACCCTCTTTACCTGGGCTATGACAGCATTCGGAGCTGGTGCTGTCTACTTACAGCAGGAACCCAGTCGCAAGACTCTTGACCTGTTGCTCGGCTTTGCAGCTGGGGTCATGATCGCAGCAAGTTACTGGTCTTTGCTTGCTCCTGCTCTGGAAATGGCTGAGGGGAAAAGTTTACCGTCCTGGCTGGTGGTCGCATTTGGTTTCCTCTGCGGGGGCGGCTTTTTGCGTTTGATTGATAAATTTCTTCCTCACCTGCACCTGAATTTTCCACTCTCAGAAGCGGAAGGGGTTAAAACCAATTGGCCCCGTAGCACCCTGATGGTTCTGGCTATCACCATGCACAATATTCCTGAGGGGTTGGCTGTTGGTGTCGCTTTTGGGGCTGTTGGGGCAGGTTTTTCAGAAGCTTCAATGGCTGGGGCGGTCGCATTAGCCCTGGGGATCGGAATTCAAAATTTTCCTGAAGGTCTGGCCGTGTCAGTCCCTTTGCGTCGAGATGGGCTTTCACGCCACCGGAGTTTCATGATTGGTCAATTTTCTGGATTGGTCGAA
This sequence comes from Desulfuromusa sp., assembly GCA_036351455.1. Lineage (GTDB taxonomy): Bacteria > Desulfobacterota > Desulfuromonadia > Desulfuromonadales > Geopsychrobacteraceae > Desulfuromusa. Next base: position 13,549 of record JAZBPC010000051.1, on the reverse strand, counting down.
ATTGTCGCAGGGGTGGCAGGGGCAGCTCTGGTTTTTATCGCTCAACCTATTTTACCTTTTTCGCTGGCCTTTGCCGCTGGAGCCATGATTTTTGTTGTTGTCGAAGAGGTTATTCCTGAATCGCAGCAGGGGGGGAATACCGATATCGCCACTTTTGGAACCATGATTGGCTTCACGGTGATGATGATATTGGACGTTGCACTGGGATAGTTCACCAATGGACAGTTTGGCTATCCCGATATTGATTGTGATACCTGAGGGTCTCTTGAAAACAACTCGATTAGGCTGAATATCAAAGTCTAGGGTGGTTCACTTTATACCTGACCTGCGTCATCATTCTCTGCTGGCGTCTCAGCTGGTTTTAATGCTTCGGCCTGTTGTTGTTTCTCTTGCTGTTTTTTAAGTTTTTCCTCGGCTTTCTTAAGCTTCAATGCATTCTTTTCTGCTTTTTTCTGTTTGTTTTTCTCCTTATTTTTCCTGGCGTAGCTGAGCAGGAGTCCTAAAATGACCCCGATGAGGAGAGAGGATAGAACTAACAGTGCCTGTGATACGGCATACTCCCATTTAATAAAATGGATTGTCACCATGGATCCATTCTGCACGACATAAATAAGTACTGGAGTCAAAAGCAGGACTCCCGCAATTAATTTTAATTTCATCTCTACTCTCCCGTTCAGCCACCTAAAAAATATTGATTTTGTCTCTGTCTGGAAACTTACCTCAGGTATAAAACAAATCCCAGCTGTTTGCAGTAAAAATAACTCAACTAAGGACGTTTGGACAAAAAAAGGGGAACCCTGCTGGTTCCCCAAAATGAACGTAGGAGGTCACGTCCATGAATCTGTATGGCAGGTCAGCCGACGTAGAGCAGTACGTCAGCTGACCTGATTAGCTATTTTTCTAACTTCAGAGCCAGATAACGGCTAGCGTTACCTTGCCGGACCAGTAGCAAGACAGTTGTCTTTTTGCTGTTTTTGATCGCGGCTTTGACCTGTTCCGGAGTTTCGACTTCGTTTCGATTAACTTCTTCAATCAAATTGCCGCGTTGTATTCCGGCCATTTCAGCTATTGACCCTGCCTCAACAGTGGTAACGAGCACTCCACTGGCATCCCCATAACCAAATTGTTCGGCGAGTTCAGGAGTCAACTGTTGTAATTTCATCCCCAATTCAGGAAGACTGTCACTGCTTACAGGATGACCCTGATCATCGGCTTCCATGACTCCGATTGTCGCGTTGATTTGTTTCTTTTTGCCGTCACGGAGAACTAAGAACTCAACTTCAGTGCCTGGACGGGTCATAGCGATCTGATTACGGAATGTCGCAACTTTGTCAACTTTTTTTCCGTTCAGTTTTAAAATGACATCACCCTGTTGCAATCCCGCTTTTTCAGCAGCAGAGTCTTCCATCACCTGAGCGATCAAAATTCCGTCACGCTGGTCTATTTCAAATGATTCTGCCAGCTCTTTGGTCAAATCCTGGATGAGAACCCCCAAACGACCTCGGGTAACACTTCCGTGCTGTACTAATTGTTGATGAATGTTTTTCGCCATATTGATCGGGATAGCAAATCCGATCCCCATATAACCGCCACTTTGGGTGAAAATTGCAGAGTTCATTCCGACCACTTCACCATCCAGGTTCACCAATGGCCCACCTGAATTACCCGGGTTGATTGCCGCATCAGTCTGGATAAAATTTTCAAAGTCATTCAAGCCAATGCCGCTACGTCCTTTGGCACTGACAATACCGGCAGTCAGCGTATGAGACAGGCCAAAAGGATTTCCAAATGCGAGAACCCAGTCGCCGACTTCGAGTTGATCAGAATTCCCTAGAGATAAAAAAGGGAGCTCTTCTTTGGCGTCGATTTTTATTACAGCCACATCAGATGGCGGATCTGTACCGATAATTTTTGCATCAAACTCACGGCCATCAAGCAGCTGAACCAAAACTTTATCAGCATCTCCGACAACATGATTATTGGTCATGATGTAGCCATCTGAGGAAATGATAAACCCGGACCCCTGACCCCTCGAGCGACGTTTGGGCGCTTGTTGATGGGGGGATCGTTGCTGTGGTATTTGTCCGAAAAAACGGCGCATAAATTCATCACCAAAAGGGGACCCTTCAAAAGGGTTGCCCGCAACACCTTGTTGTGTCACTTCTTTTTCTACTTTGATAAATACCACCGCGGGGGAAACCTTTTTGGCTACGTTACGGAATGCCTTTCCGGTTTCGCGTAAACTTTCCAACCCCGAATCTTTTGCAGCAGCGGTTCCAATGAATATGGATGTGCTGAAAACAAGCGCTAAAAGGACTGCAGAGACTATTAAAAATGGACGTTTAATCATCATGTCGATATCTCCTTAGAAATATAAGATCTGTCTGGTGAATTTGCAGGCAATGTGCCAAGTAGTCATGTGGAAAAACAGGCGCTCGGCAACGTTTGCGATGGGGCAATATGACCCTGTGGGGCAATTTGCCCCACTTCTTTGCTTCTACCAAGTGACGGAAGTTTACCCTTTCAGCTTCCTGTAGAGGGTTTTTCGATCTACACCCAACAAGCGAGCGGCAAGGGTCTGGTTCCCCTCTAACTGCTCGAGGACTTGATGGATGTAGCGGCTTTCCATTTCACTGAGAGGAAGAATGCTCCCAGAGTCAACAAGACGCGCTGGTAGCGGTGTTGTCCCACCTGGGTGTTTGACCTGTTCAGGAAAATCTTCAATCGTCAGTTGATCGTGGAGGGTCAGGGCCAGAGCACGTTCAATGACATTTCTGAGTTCACGTACATTTCCTGGCCAGTGATAAGCAAGCAAGCAAGCAGCGGCAGGTTGTGCCAGTCCCATCACCGACTTATTGAATCGTTGGCTCAGTTGTTTGATAAACTGCAATGCCAGAATGAGAATATCATTGCCCCGATCGCGCAACGGGGGGAGTGACAGTTGAATAACATTGAGACGATAGAAGAGGTCACTGCGGAAATTGCCAGCTGCAACTGCTTCTTCCAGATTCCTGTGGGTGGCCGCTAAAACCCTGACATCACAAGAGATTTCATTGCTTCCTCCCAGTGGTCGAACTTTGTGGTCTTCCAAAACCCTTAATAGTTTAGGTTGCAAGGCCAGGGGTAACTCAGCGATTTCATCCAGAAGTAAGGTTCCGCCGGTTGCCTCAACAAACAATCCCTTGCGTTGTTCTCTGGCATCAGTAAAAGCCCCCTTAACGTGTCCGAACAATTCACTTTCGAGCAGGTTTTCCGGTAGCGCAGCACAGTTGATGGCAACAAAAGGTCCTTCGCTCCGCTGACTTTGCTGGTGTAATGCGCGGGCAACCAGTTCTTTGCCTGTGCCACTTTCACCAGCAATAAGTACAGAGGTTTCCAGATCAGCAATCCGCATGATCTGTTCTTTGATCTTCTGAAATGCCGGACTTTCACCCAGCATTTCATCGTCAGAGCGCTGACGTCGTACCTGATTGTTGAGTAAGCGTACTTTCTCCTGCAGATGGCGATGCTGTAGAGCACGCCCCAGGGCAATACTTAATAAGTCCAGATCAACCGGTTTGGTGACAAAATCGTAAGCGCCAGCCCTAAGAGCCGCTATTGCTGTTTCCAGGCTACCAAAAGCCGTCATAATAACGACAGGCAAGTCAGGTCGGTTGTCATGCAGTTCAGCACAAAAATCGATCCCGCTGATACCTGGCATATTGAGATCGGTTAAGACAACATCAAACTCTTGCCGATGCAGTAACTCCCGGGCATCAACAACCTTGAGGGCGGTTGTGACCTGATGCCCACGGCGGCTGAGATCTTCTTCAAGAAGCTCACATAGCGCTCGATCATCATCAACAACCAAAATTTTTCCTGGCAGATTTCTTTCCACTATATTTGTTCTCCTTTGGATGTTTCAGGGAGATAAATACTGAAACAGCTTCCTTCTCCTGGTGTGCTGGTCACCGCAATCCAGCCCCCATGTTCTTCAATAATTCCATGTGCAATTGACAGGCCAAGACCGGTCCCCTGGCCAATATCTTTGGTGGTGAAGAACGGATCAAAGATTCGCTGCATAGTGTCAGCATCCATTCCCCGTCCCTGATCATGGACCTGCAGACAAGCCCAGGTTTTTCCTTGGGTTTTAATGTTTTCAGGAGGTTTGACGTCTGATGTAACGAAACTGCTCAAGGTGACATTTCCTCCGGCAGATATGGCCTGGATACCGTTTAATGTCAAGTTAAGGAGCACCTGCTGTAACTGTCCAGGATCGGCAAAGACTGGCAATGATTGCTCGGTTTCATTGAAGATCAGATCAACACCCTGCTCACGGGCTGTTGGTTTCAGTAATGACTGCACCGATTGCAGCACGCCATTCAAATCAACCGTTTGTTTTTTTGCTTGTCCGCGACGTGCAAAACTTAAGAGCTGGCGCATAATTTCAGTCATCCGTTCCGCTTGTTCACCTATGATTCCAGCTGAACGGGAAATGTCATCAGCATTCATCCCGGTGCTGCGGATCATCTTGGCGCGTCCGGAAATGACATTGAGTGGGGTGCCCAACTCGTGAGCAATCCCTGCCGATAACTGTCCCAAGGTTGCCAGACGTTCGGTATGGCGCAATTTTTCCAAAGCTTCAATCTTTTCATTGTTGGCCACCCGTTCTGCTTCGCGAGCTTCTGCCAGTTGTCCACGCATCCGTTCAATGGTACTTGATAGTTCTGATATCTCACCACTACCGGACAAGTTCATGCTGGTTGAAAGATCTCCTGTCCCAATTCGTTCTGCCTGGGCGCGTAATTTTCGCATGGGACGATCAATCCAGATACTTCCAAGTGCGCCCATAAAGAGCAATCCTGAGATAATGGATGCGCCAACGACTATGGCTGAACGACGCAGGCTTTCTTGAACATAATCATGCATCTCATCCATCGATTCAGAGAGTTCAATAGCGCCAATCCTCCCATCTGTTGTAATCAAAGGCAGGTAGGTCAGGAGAAAATCACGACCGTCAGGAGATCCGGCGAGGAGGGCTACGGTCTCTTCCTGAAACAGGTCTCCCAACTGATCAACGGGCACGCGGGGTTGAAATTTTGGAGGGGCTTCTCCTTCTATCCAGACCCAGCGGACCAGCGTCTGTTCATAATCCTGGTTAGCTTTGTTGAGAAAAGCGAGGGCGACATTTTCACCACGCTGTTGCCAGAGTTCGGTCACAAGAAAACGGAGGCTTTCACCGATATGACGTGATTCGCGGCTAAGATTTTTTTTTAACTGTTCCCGTTCCCGCTGAATAGAGAAATAGCTATAAGCAGAAAACACCAAGGCAACGCCGAGGAGAACAGCAAAGGTAATTTTTATAGTTAGACGCATAATTTCATTTCTTGGCTAAAAGATTCATGCAGATTTAATCTTGCGTTTCTCTTCTCAGCTTGTCAAGCGGCAGAAACTTTTCAGAATCAATAAAGGCCCGATCAGAATGACCGGGCCTTTATGAATCAGCAGTGAATTTTATGAATTAATCCTGAGTCGCGTCGTCCTCTTCATCGTCCTCTGTCATCTCAACCTTCTTCTTTCCAAACAGACGGGCAACGATAATTCCAACTTCGTATAAAACGACAAAAGGAACCGCAATGGAGGCCTGTGAAAAAATATCTGGTGGGGTTAAAACCGCCCCCATAACAAAGGCTAGCAGCAACGCAAATTTACGATTTTTTGCCAGCCACTTGTGGTCAACAATTCCAAGGCGGGCAAGAAAAAAGATCACAATGGGAAGTTCGAAAACTAGTCCAAAAGCGATCAGCAAACGGGAAGCCAGAGTGAGATAGGCTCCCATTGACAGCATCGCATTTATTTCGCCGACATTGGTTCCGTAGTTCACCAGAAAAGAGAAAATCATTGGGAAAACAAAGTTAAACCCAAAATAGGTTCCGGTACCAAAGCAGAGTGAACTGAAAAAAACGAAAGGAATGGCTAAACGTTTTTCATGGCCATAGAGTGCTGGGGCAATAAAGGCCCAGACCTGCCAGATAATAATCGGAAAAGCAACCACCAATCCGGCCAGTGCTGACACTTTAAGAATAGTAAAAAAGGGCTCGGTCGCATTGATAAAAACCAGAGAACTGCCTTCAGGCAGAGCCTGACGTACTGGGGTACTGATATACTCAAACAGTTTTTCGCCAAAGCTGTAACAACCAAGAAAAGCAACCAGCCAGGACAAGGCAGAAATCATTAACCGCTTGCGCAGCTCTCCCAGATGATCAGATATTGCCATCCCCTCAGACATTGTGCTTCAGCTCCTCATCTTTTGTTGCGGCGTCGGCTTGTTTTTCAGTTGGGTTTGCAGCGGCAACAGGGGGCTCCTCTGCGGGATCGTCTTCTGCTGCAGAGCTGGTTTTTTCTCCTTCGGGGTGGGGCAGAGCTTCATCGACATTCTCTGAAGCTTTCTGCTTTTGCAGCGCTGCAACTTCTTTTTCGTGGCGCTCATCTTCCGCCTTTATTTCCAAATCAATCGTGCTTTTCAGTTCATTGGTTGCACGTTTGAATTCAGCAAACCCTTTGCCTAAGGAACGGGCGAGGTCTGGAAGTTTTTTTGGCCCTAAGACGATCAATGCCAAAGCAGCAATGAGAACCATTTCTGTCATTCCGATTCCAAACATCTATATTTTCCTCTCAAATAAAGTCGTCGCAATTTACCCGTAACTCAAAGTAGCGTTGCAGATAGATTTCTAGCAACGATAACCCCCCCAAGGCTGCGAGAATAGCCCTCTGGAAAACAACTGTCAAGCGCCAAGAAAAGTGAAAAGATTGACATCTTGGGGAGGCTTAGTCTACCATCCGAGCTCATTTTGAAGCCTATAAACAGAGGTGGGTCCGGACAATGAATCAAAAAGAACTTCAGCAAAAAATCAAACAATTGGCGGCTGATAAAGGTGCACTCCTTATTGCACACAATTATGAGCGTGATGAGATTCAGGAAATAGCTGATATCACAGGAGATTCTCTAGCTTTGTCGATTGAAGCACAAAAAACCGACAAGCAGGTTATTGTTTTCTGTGGAGTCCATTTCATGGCGGAAAGTGCCGCGATTCTTTCTCCAGAGAAAACCGTATTGCTGCCCCGCGCTGATGCTGGGTGTCCAATGGCCGATATGGTTACTGCTGAAGGGTTAAAAGCTTTGAAACAGCAGCACCCTGATGCTGTTGTTGTCACCTATGTCAATTCAAGTGCGGCGGTTAAAGCAGAAAGCGATATCTGCTGTACCAGTTCAAACGCTGTCAGTGTTGCCCGATCAGTTCCTGCAAAGAAATTACTTCTTGTCCCTGACCGTAATTTAGGCCGTTACATTGCCAAAAATGTCCCGGAGAAAGAGTGTATTTTCTGGGAAGGTTATTGTCCGACCCATGATCGGTTGAATGTTGAGGAGATCAAGCAGGCGAAAGCTGATCATCCCGATGCTCTGTTTATGGTCCATCCTGAATGCCAGCCTGAAATCCTGGAATTGGCTGATCATATCTGTTCAACCAGCGGTATGTATGAGTTCGCAAAAACGAATCCAGCTAAAAAATTCATTGTTGGTACTGAAAACGGGATTCTCTGGCGCCTAAAAAAAGATAATCCGGATAAAGAATTTATTATGCCGAGTCAATGTCTTGTCTGTCCCGATATGAAGTTAACCCGGCTGGAAGATGTTCTCCGTTGCCTGGAAACCATGGAGCCCCGGGTTACCGTTGCCGAAGACGTGCGTATCAAAGCCAAACAAGCTCTGGATAAGATGCTCGCAGTTCCACGGGATTAGCTTGCCTCTTGGGTAAAATGATCCTCGATTATTGAATTGGCTTGTCTTTCGGGACCGATTCCGGAAAGCTCTGAGCAATCTTCATCATTGCGGCGTTGACCTCCGTTTTCATTCTGGCAAAACCGTCATCACTGAGTTGCAGTGTTGTTTCATTTAATCGCACCACCATCCCGTCTTTTTCAAGCAGCCTGAGGGCCTTCAGGAGTGCAAACTTGATCTTTTTTTCATCAGTCGTGTCACCAACCATTTGAACAAAACGCTTCGCGAGCTCAATATTTTTTTCATTAATCAATTCTTCCTGGTCAAAAGCGACTTTTGCCTGGTTCACAACTTTACTTAAAAAAAGGTAGGTGACCGTTTGCCATAAGTCTTTGTTGTATGAAGTCATGAAAAAATCCTTTTGAATGTCTGTAAGATCTTAGTTTGCCATCAATAATTCGATTTCTGTATTTTCAAGATTCGTGCACATATTTAATTCATCTTTGTCTGAACTGCAACCCTATGCAGTCGTTCTTCCACAAGACGAGCAAAGTTCGTGAGTGTTTCAGCCGCTTCAGGGGTTTCAGAGACAGTGCGACACAGTTCGGCGCTATCCTTGCCTGCTGATTTGAGTTCTTGTTCCTGCTCAACAATGTACGCTCGCATGATGTCGCCATTATATTCCGGATGAAACTGAACTCCCCAGGCGCAGTCACCGAGACGAAAGGCGTGATTGGGCTCATAGTCGTTGCTTGCTAGACGGACGGCCCCCGGCGGCAGGGATAGCACTGACTGGGCATGGGTCGCATGAACAACGAAAGTCTGTGGAAGTGAATGAAATAGAGGATCGTCCGCACAATCTGAATGCTTTTGGACGGCAACAGTCCCGATCTCTTTGCCCTGTGGATGGAAGTCAACTTGACCCCCTGCGGCCTGGGCAATAAGTTGGTGTCCGTAGCAGATACCGAAAAGGGGGACAGAAGCTTGCAGCAGTGACGGTATCCATTTCTCCAGTTTAACACTCCACGGAAGTTTGTCTGTCACCATTGCATGTGAACCCGTTATGACCACACCCGCACACTCTTCCGCCTGAGGAAGGGCAGCCCCATGTTCAACGTCCAGAATAGCCGTTTCTAGCGTGACTTCTCCGAGAGCGGTAGCGGTCCACTTGTCAAAGTCTCCAAGACGTTCTGTTATTGTACTGAATGTGGTGCCAACTTTGATAATATATAGCTTCTTCATGCTTTGCCTTCACTCTTGTCAGTTGTTTCCTGCAATACAGGATGATTTCATGTTGTAACGACTCTTCGCTGTCCTTTTCCCCCGGATTGCAGATTGTGGGGCGCAGAACTTTACCTTACTTTACCTTACTTAACAAACACCTTAAGCGGCTTTTGCTATACTTTGTATAGAGACAGTTGGGGTGTTTTTTTATGCATTGGTTGTCTCACAGTTTCAGTCATCGCACCCTGTGAACTTCTCTATTCGTGGTTTTTTCTGCCAGACACATAGTGTCTGACGACACTTACAGAATCTTCAGGAGCTCGCCATGACAGCAAAAATCCTCAATCAAAGAGTTAGACTGCTTTTGGCCTTTTCCTTCTCTTTTTTCATCATGTTCCTCTCGCCTGTTTTTGCTGCAGATTCTTCGCAACAGCCCATATCAGATTCATATAGCCCAGAAGAACTGACGCAGATGCTGGCACCTATCGCCCTCTATCCTGATGCTCTGTTGTCGCAGATATTAATCGCTTCAACTTATCCTATCGAAGTGATAGAAGCCGACCGCTGGGTGAGACAAAATTCTAATCTGCAGGGGGATGATCTCGACGATGCTCTTTATGAGCAGGAGTGGGATCCCAGTGTGAAGGCGTTGTGCCACTTTCCATCCACTCTGGCGAGCATGAGTGAACGGATTAGTGAGACGACCACCCTGGGTAACGCTTTTCTTGCTCAGGAAGATGATGTCATGGAGATGGTGCAGTCTTTACGTGAAAAGGCCTATGCCGAGGGCAATCTCAACAGCAATAAGCAGCAAAAAGTGATTGTTGAAAAAGAAACCATCATTATTGAACCTGCCTATTCACACATGATCTATGTCCCCTATTATGACCCCTACTATGTCTATGGTTCCTGGTGGTATCCGTCTTATCGGCCGTATTATTGGGGTCCGTCCACAGTTTACCAGGGTTTCGGTGTATCGTTTTCTTCGGGAATCCGTTTAAGCTTCGCTATTGGCAGTTGGAGTTATTTCGACTGGCATCGCCGTGTCATTTATGTCAATGCCCGTAAAAATCCACGTTTTGTCCGTAGGGATAGGGTTTTTTCCACTCATGTCTGGCAACATGCTCCCAGTCATCGACGTGGTGTGGCGTATCGCGATAAACGAGCCGCTAAAACTTATAGACAAGCTCCACATCGTTCGCAAAGGGTACTCGGGGAAAACCGTGGCTACTCTGAAGACCGCTCCATCATTCTCCCTTCAAACCACGGTGTGACCAATACAAACAAAACAATGGGGGTCAAGAGTCGTATCTCTCCCCCTGAGAAAAACAACCACCAGGGACAACGGGAACAAACACCACGTGTCATACGGAAACAGTTGCAGACGGAGCAGATGCGAGCTCCTGTGAAAGAGCGGCAGAAGAAGAAATGGAAAGAGCGCGAGGAAGTTTTGAACCCGGAGGTTAATGACAACACTGAACAACCATCGATTCAGAGAGGGTGGGCGAATCCTCATAGACGTGATGAAGACCAGCTCAAAAGGTAATTGTTTTGTTAGTTGTTATTGCAAGTTGAATGTTTCATCCGTTTTTTACTGACCATAAAACTTGAGCGCAGATCAGGAATATAAATACAAAAGTAAACAGGAAAAAAGCGATCAACCATATACCGGGCCGCCCTTTTTCTTCTAAGGTTGATACAAGGTATTCAGAAAAGACAGATGGAAGGAATGTGTTAACGCCCTTTTTCTCCTTCCCCTTCAGGTGGTCGTACATTTGAACGACACACACGAAAGAGGCGAGGAAACAGAATAAAATTATTGGGACTGCATAAGTATTCATTTTATTGCCGAATCATATTTGAATCGTATCGCCGCAGTGAAGTTCAAGTCGCACCCCAGTGATGAGTTATGGACGCATCCCAAGGTTCACCGAATTCCAAATCTCAACCATAGGTTGACCGACCAGGTAGAAGAAAACATCTAATACCTCAAATTCTTGTCGATAACAAACCTTAAGAGCCACTTCAGCAGCCTCTTGATGTGGATAGCCATAGACTCCACAGGAGATAGCAGGAAAAGCAACGGTTTTACAGCGATTCTCAATGGCTAAACACAGAGAGTTGACATAAGCCGATTCAAGTAAAGCTTTTGGGTTTGACTCTTGACGGTATATTGGGCCTACGGTGTGAATGACATACCTTGCTGCCAAATTCCCCGCAGGGGTTATACGCGCTTCTCCAACGGGACAACGAATACCATTGACAGCTTTAACCTTAAGACACTCTTCTCTTAGTTTTGGACCAGCGGCACGATGGATTGCACCATCCACACCGCCACCCCCGAGCATTTCAGGGTTGGCTGCGTTGACGATGGCATCAACATCTGCCTTGGTTAAATCACCTTCAACAATCGAGATAGCATTCATCGTGGCTGCCTTCCAGCAAAGTTCATGACCTCAAAAACTCTCTTATTTAAAACGTTAAAAAAGAACCTCTTTTGCCATGCCTTCTAATATTCTGGTCGCGTTTTTTGAGACTTTATTGCCACAATGAAACCATAGAGAACAAAGCACAGAGAACATAGCTGTTGAATTGCCAGTATGGGTTTGCTCTGGATGAACATCAGTGTTGCCATGCTTCCATTCATCAAGATGAAGAATAACCACCCGAAAGATTGATTCTTTGCCAAGAAGTAGCTACCCAATAAGAAACCGATCATAACGCCAATTTCTAACAATTGGGTCACCGAATTGAGGCCTCCATTTTCAAGCATACTGTATCCTACCCCCAGTGTCAGGGAAAGATAGGTTACCGATTTAGCAAAGAGGTCCAGGCGTGAGTTGGAAGTCTCCATTTTTTTATAGACATTGTACAGGCCCAATAACATGGAAGGAACGCCGCCAACTTCAATTGATGCGGCTATCCAATTTTGTTTTGAAATCAAAATAATCACCCAAGCCGGGACACCGAGAATATAAATTAACCATCCGACTAATTTAAGTGATCTTTTTGATTTTTGGGGTCTGCCTTCGGCAAAAGCCAGTAAAATTTTATTGGCAAGATAGAAGCCCCCACCCCAAATTTGAAGGAAAAGATTCATAAAGTCATCTTTGAACGCTCACAAAAGAATAAAAGGATACAAGAGGGGGACTGGTTTATTGCGATGGCCCCCCTCCTTAAAAGACTTTCTGATCATACTTTCCTGTTGGTGTTGGAACAAGGCAAAAGAATCGCAAAAAAAGCGGAGCTTGTGGGACTGGTTTAGTGCTCGGGATGGAGAAAGTGGAGTGGAAAGGCCATTTGATCCATTTGATTATTAAACACTCTTGCTCTGTAGAGGCTTGCCAGGGGATTGATGGGCCGCTTTTGCCTCGTTCAGAAGCTCCTGGACAATTTGCAGGATTTCTCTTGCGAATGCACATTCACACAGAGCATCACAACGGGATAATTGTCTTTCATCCAGACAATATCTGGGACACTCTTCAGAATTGGCTTTGTTCTCTGTATAGGTTTCTCCTGAATACAGGTCCCGAAAAGCCTCCATCATGATGGTCATTGTTGAACGGCATGCTTCGACATTGTGGGTAAAGAGAAACATTCCCCCTTCCAGTCTTTTAAAGTTAACCTGGTAGCCATTCAAGTCCAGATTCGGATCGGCCAGAAATTCTTCTCTTGATGTCCATGTAAATTCACAACAAGGACAGGTTTTAAAAATATTGTTTTTTTTCATGCTGTTGTCCTGCTAACGCTGATCGTGCCATATCTGAAAACATCGGATGTTACGACCCCACTCCAGATGTAGTCGATTCGTCTTATTAATATACTTCGTATCTGTTCAGTTAGGCAAAGCGAAGGGCAAATCTTTGCATAACTCTTGTTGAGCTTCAGGCTTATTTGGTCCGATGGATTTGATTGTTACGAATGATGCAAAAATGCCTTTCATTGTAAGGCTGGCAATGGACCGATGAAGTTCAATTTCTTTGAGGACAGGTTGTTGTTCTGGTGACGCGCTGTTCATTCTTTCTCCTTTTGTTTGCAACATGACGGTTCATGATCGCCGGCGGCGACCGACTGCTTGAACACCATCGCAATTCTAGATTTTGCTTTGTCAATTTTTCGCAGACGTATTTTCCGCCCGCGGAGATTAGTTTGTTATGTGCTTTTATCTTCTTTAATAGGTAGCTTTTCAAAGCTTGGAATACGGTCCAAATTATGCTCCCAACTCGCTTTGCTGCTTACAAATAAGTGTGCATTTGGACGCATGTTTAGTGTTGAGTCTAAGCTTCCGGCTGGAACTAAAATAAAATCCGAATTATCTGCCTGGTTCGGTAATGCTGAGCCACAATTTATGCAAAAGCTTTTTGCGTGTAGAGTGTCGGGTAAATTGTAGGTCTTGACGTACTCTTTCCCTTTACACCACGATAGAATCGCTGATTCAGAAAACAAGTTGGCCGCATGAGCCGAGCCTGTATCTTTTTGGCAATGCTTGCAGTGGCAGAGGTAGAAAGAATCAAAGTTTCCCTTGATTTCAAATTGGACCGTACCGCATAAGCATGAGCCACTATA
>JAZBPC010000050.1:0-2279 GCA_036351455.1 Desulfuromusa sp. | reverse complement strand
CTGAATTTGCCCAATATGATTCTGTTTCAATCGGATAACGCTTTTCGGGAAAAGGATAAATGATGAAGAGTTCAAATTTAGCCCATCTTTGTGAATACAATTAGAGAAAAACAGTAAAATCAGAGAGTTAACACTTTGAACCCGTGCTGTATGGCACTACAAATTTTATTTCTATGCAGATACCACCTTTTTAATTGTCCTGCCTGGATAGTGAACCAACCCCAATGCATCATAAATAAGCTGCTGCCTTGGTTCGGGGCGTGTGCTTTTTCTGATATGGACTGTTTCGCCATTTTGGCAGTTCATTGATGCTGTTATTCGATCCTGACCTTTTAGCTGTTTTCGCAAATCAGACCAGCGTGAGTGGATATTTTTCATTTTAAGTTGGCATCTAATTGTATGAATTAAATGATAGGCCAGCAATGTTATAAACAGATGGCCTGATACTCTTTTCGTTTTTTGATGAAAAACAGGACGTAATCCAAGCTCAGATTTTAAACTGCGAAAAACGGCCTCCAGATCGGTCAGCATTGTATATGTCCGCCACAGAGTCGATTCGTCCCATGTGTCCTGATTGGTGCGTAAACAATATACGCCGGGATGTGAATCTTTTGAATTCGGTGATTGCTTACTTTCTCGGATAATCCGGACAGCGTTTCCTGTTTCTTTATCTTTTTTGACAATAATTCGATAATTCTTAGCTGCTCTGGCATACTTCTGTTTAAGACGTCCTAAACTTACAAGAACCTTGTCATATTTCTTGATACAGCCCTTTTTATGCAAACCGGAATTCAACTTATCCAAAGCTTCTTCAAATCGGGTGGAAAAACGATTGCAAATAGCTTTTTCCTTATCTTCACGCCTGGTGGAATGACAATAAAGCTCAATTTCACCGGTTTCATCGTTTATTTTCTTATAGGCTTTGACTGTACACTTTTTATCTTTTTTGACTACAACAGCTTCTTTTTCCGAGAACTCCCGGTGGAGCTTCCTGCTTACTACAAGATAGTGGTATTGTTCTTTCTTGAGCCAGTTAATATTGTCTTCGGTAGCAATACCGGCGTCCATTACTATTGTCGGTTTTCCTTGTTTAAAAAGTTGTGGAGGCTCTGTGCTTTCGACCCGCAGCGATCCTTTAAGCCCCTTGATCATCTCGGCAAGGGTCTGCGGTTCACTGGCATTACCTGCAAACACCTTGCTTCGTATAGGAAAACCGCTGCTGTCCAGTACCAGACCCAGCGTAACCAGAGGACAATCTGTCCGCTTTTCCTTGGAATGTCCATTGGCAGCCAAATCATTGTACTTGCCGCTACCTTCAAAATATGTATTGGTTAAATCATATAAAGTGATGGTTTCCTCAAATTGAAATATAGAACGTTGACGCTCATAAAGATGTTGCTCCAGCTCTTGTTTATGCTTTAACAGTATATCTGATACCTGATACATTCTCGTCAACTTCATACTTTCATAATCATATCCAAGCAGTTCGCCCAGGCCTGTATGATGCTGCAACCAATAATGGGTAGCTAACTCGCTGCCCGGCTCGATCATACGGCCAATCACCGTTCCTATTACCGTGCATAGCTGGTGCTTATTCAACCCCAATTCCTGCAACTTTTTGTCCAGTTGCAACTGCCGCAAAGCTTCATGGGCTACATGCTCAATACCTATACTGCGTGGCCTCATAAATTCCAACGTACTTACGTCTACATTGCGATAGTCCGAAGAAGTAGCGCTATCGCCGTCTGCCCGGTTTTGGGACTGGATGATGAGCGCAGCATAACGCTGTGCCGCATCTTCCAGATCAGAAGCCAGTGGAAACAACGACTTTTGAGTACTTATAATTTCCCCAACACGCTTGGCAAGATCAGACCACAATTCTCTTGGATAGGAAAAACTGCTTCCGAGATTGAGCAATGTACGCTGGCGAACACCCTTTGAAGTGCGAACTGATTCAACCAGACGATATGTGTAATACGGTTCACCATTTTTCCGGCTTTTGATTGTTGTTCTTCGAATATACATACTTTTATGTATTTCAAAGAAACGCGTCCAAGTCAACCCCTAACAGTCATTTTATGGCACTACATTTAGGAGCCAGCGCGCCTATTTATCATAACTAACTAATTTTACAGTTGTTATATTTTTGGGATTTGCAAAAAAACGGCATTTTAGCCTGTTCCTACCTTAAAACCTACAAAGATGGGTTATCAGGTGCATCAATCTTTTTCAGTGTTGTACCGACATGACCTTTTTGGCCGCCTGCTTTTTTACCCGTT
>JAZBPC010000049.1:0-2786 GCA_036351455.1 Desulfuromusa sp. | reverse complement strand
GTGACGATGATGAAGGCAATAGGCAACAGCGTAAATCGCCACGAAAAAGGCTTTTCCATTCTTTCCTGGTATGATTTTTTTGACATGAGTTTCTCGTTTGTTATCTGGGCTTGTCCGGCTTTACTACAGCTCCAGGCAGAGTAAACATAAAGCAACTTCCTTGCCCCTCACCAGCTGATTCAACCCAGATGCGCCCCTGGTAGATGGAGACAATTTTCTTCACAAGAGCCAGCCCCAGACCGCTACCTTCGCTATTCGCGCTGAGTTGGGAAAACAGATTGAAGATGCGTTCATTGTGTTTGGGTTCGATCCCCATCCCGTTGTCACGGACATAAAAAACAACGTCATGTCCTTGCTGTTTTGACCCTATCTCGATGTGGGGTTGGACCTTCCCCTGCCTATATTTGACGGCATTTTCTATCAGGTTCTGCCAGATCTGCCCGAAATGTAGGGGGTCTCCATGTAACTGCTGGGGCAACTCACTAGTTGATACATGAACCTCATGCTGCTGTATGATACCGGCCAAAGAGTCTAAACAGTTTTGAACCGATTCCTCAGCTGACAGGGTTTGCGCTGGTGCATCCACAGTGCCGATGCGCGAATATTGCAACAGAGCATCGAGGAGCTGTTGTATCTTGTCGGCGGCCTTGTCGATATAGTTCAGATCGTCGTTAATTTGCTGCTGATCACCACTTTTCAGATCCTGCTGCAGCATTCCTACAAAGGTCTTCACAGTGACTAGGGGGCTTTTCAGGTCATGGGATACGCTGTAAACAAACTGCTCCATTTCTTGATTTTTTTGCTCCAGAGCTAGCTGGGCTTGTTTGCGCTCAGTGATGTCCCTCAGGAAGGTTACAAATTGTCCACCATCAGCCGAGTGGTACTGAATGCTGACTTCGACGTCATAAACAGTACCATCCTTGCGTCGATGCTGCGACTCGAAACGATCTTCTCCCTGCGCCATGATCTTTTCGATTTGGCAAGTGATATCGCTGGCTGTTTCATGATGTTCGACATCTGTAATAGACATGGTGAGCAGTTCCTGCATGCTGTAACCGCTCATCCGGCAATAGGCTTCATTAACTTCAAAAAAACGCCCCTGATCGTCTGTCAGCCAAATGCCGTCCATGGCGGTCTGAAGGATTGAGCGGTGCCGCTGCGCACTTTGTCGCAGCCTGTTTCTGCTGGAATAGATCTTTATGAAAGAGATAATTACCAGAAATCCAAAAAAGACAGCCAAGGTCGCAAAGAATGGTGTTTTGTACTGCTGATAGAAAGTGGGTGGACGATTTATAATGATACTGTTTTCTGGTAGGATGCTGTCCGGTATGGCGAACCGTTTTAATTCAATATCGTCGAACATATAAACATTGGGACTTGGAAATAGTTTGGAATCCGGCCCACTTTTTTCTCCAGAGAGTACATTTGTCGCAATCTGACCTGCCAACAGACCGTGCTCTGTGAGATTAATCAACTTACCACCGACAATGCCGTTATTAAGGCTGAACTCCCAACCACCAAATAGCGGAACCGGGCTCGCTGCAGACAGGGCCTTCAAGGCAACTGAACTGCTATGGGCTTTTCCAGACAACTCATTGACATAAGACGCGAAGTAGACAACCGCAGTATTCTCAGGGAGATCGCGAATCTTTGCTAGTAGTTCTTCAAGGGGCTGTTCAACCCAGTAGATAAAGTCTGCTTGCGTTTCATAATCGGCTGTTTGACTCCGGAAAGTCTTACTGTTCAGCTGGCCGGTTATGGAACTATCGTGAATAACAACGATCCTCTTCGTTGCAGGAAAGAGTTTGAAAATTAGCCCGACCGTTTCCTTAAAGCTGGGGCGTTCATCAACTCCGACAAATTGATTTTTCCCCTCAAGTCGCCCAATATCAAAACTATTAGTTCCACAAAAAACAACAGGAAGTTCTGAAAATAACGAAGTGTAATTTTTTTCGATAAAATCATAAGCATAATCATCGGACGCAAAAATAAGGTCAAAATGATGGTCTTTGTATTTGTAGGTCAGGAGCTGAAAGAGATATTCTTCATAAGCAGGACCTGAATAATTCTTTGAATCAAGATATTCAATCTTGATGTTGGCTCCTGGCAATTTCTCGGTGATGGCTCGGCGGAACCCCTGGACAATGTCATCTGACCCCCGAAAGCCCTCATGATAAGAGTTTAAAATAAGGATATTAGGAGAATGGATTTCTGCAGACACTGGCCCCAAAAGCAGCAACTGCAACAGTATTGCAATGAGTAGTATGTAAACACTCTCGAAACGCACAGAGACTCCTAATCAACCAATGAAAACTAAATCCCTACGTTTAGTAAGTAGATGTTTTAAAAAGATGTCAGTGGGAAATATGGGATAAATCTAACGTGAGCAGGCCGGTTTGGCAATGAAAAACGCGACGGAATCATCTCAGCTCGTCTGGAATCGTCATGTAATACTCAGTTTTCCCATTTTTTGCGCCGCATTAATTTTGATGCCTTATTCTGTGACCAAGCAAACTTTCTTGAATTTCCTGCATCATAAGAAACGCCCACGCTCTGGTAACCGTGGGCGTTTCGTGTTTTGTGGATGGTGACCTATGAGAAAGCCCCTGATTTGGTGACCGGGAGCGTTTTGTGTTCTATGGTGTGTAATTTTGATGGAACTATTTAGCAGGATTATTTAGCAGGATTGAGTGAGTTGCACTGCTGGAGTTTTTCGAGTAGCAGTATCAGATCCTGACGCACGGATTCATAGGTATACTCATCGTCGGGATGCGGCTCCATTCCTT
>JAZBPC010000048.1:0-25391 GCA_036351455.1 Desulfuromusa sp. | reverse complement strand
CTGGTAATTGTGTCGGTTGTAAATATGAGATTTTACCTTTGCGGACAAGCTTCATTAAAAACTCCGTTTTTTGACGTAAAAAATAGCTACAGAATTCAGATGTTTTGAGATTTGAAAATTATTAATCCCGCTGTTGAGATGTCTGATCCAAGTACGAAATAATATTAGCTAGAGTCTCCGGTATTTCGCTGCAAAATTCCATATATTTTTCGCTGCTCGGATGAATAAAGCCAAGTTTTTGAGCATGGAGTGCCTGCCCAGGCAATTGGTCGATTAATTGTCGCAATGGCATGTCCTTGATGGCTGTCTTTCTGGAGTGGTTACCATAAAGGGGATCACCAACCAATGGGCAGTTGATCTCAGCAAAGTGGACTCTGATCTGATGGGTGCGCCCAGTCTCGAGTTGCAGTTCAACCAAACTCATACGGTTAACATTATACTGTTTCAGGACTTTCCAGTGAGTCACGGCCCGTTTTCCATTTTTTGCTTTGCTGCTCATTTTTTTTCTTTGCGTCGGGTGTCTTCCAATTGCCCGGTCTATTGATCCAGAGATTTTATCCGGGGAACCATAGACCAATGCCAAGTAACGCCTATGGATGGAATGATCTTTGAATTGGACAGCCAGGTGGTGATGACTTTTATCGTTTTTAGTGGCGACAATGACGCCGGATGTGTCTTTATCTATTCGGTGCACAATCCCTGGACGCAATTCACCACCGATTCCAGCGAGATCGGTGCAATGGTGTAGTAGGGCATTGACAAGAGTGCCATGGGAATGTCCTGCAGCAGGATGAACGACCATCCCGGCTGGTTTGTCAATGACGATCAGATCATGATCTTCGTAAAGAACATGCAGAGGGATGTTTTCTGGGAGGGCCTTGATGGGCTCAGGTTCGGGCAAGGTGACATGGATGGACTCCCCACCTTTTAATTTGTTGCTGGCTTTTGCTGGAGCTCCATTCAAGGTAATCTGGCCAGCATCAATCAGCTTTTTCAGCTGGGAGCGGCTAACATCCGGCAAACATTCTGCTAGAAATGTGTCTAGCCGTTCCACGGGACGATCTTCTGCAAAGAACAGCTGCCGGGTTAAATCCATTTACCAAATCTGACTTTCAATCTTCCCCGCTTGTTTGATCATGACATCAACAATGGCCCGCTCATAAAGCTGATCACGGTTTGGAACCTCTGGAGAAACTCTTGTATAGAAATGCTCACGACCTTCTTCCAGCTCTTCATCCATCAACTCAAAGATGCTGTCACTTTTAATCCCTTCTGCAACTTTATCCTGATTGTACAGGGCAATATCGGATACAATTGCCCGTGCCAGGCGAAATGCAAGATCAGGATTTTCTACCATTCTAGCCATAAAGTCAGCCTCCAATGCACTGATAATTTTTTGAAGTATACTAATTTGTGGGATTAAGTTTATTAAATTTTATTGAATATAGCAAGTAGTAATCTGGATTTTATGATTTTTCAGGATAAATATTGTTAGTCATTAATAAAAGATCATGTTAATATGTTTTCCCTTATTATCTGATGTGAAAGTGAAATTTGGATTGAAAACAATTTGAGTGGAGAAGTAATGTGTAAGAAATTTCAAGATATTAATTTTGATCTCGATAAATTGCCAACAATGCCTTTGGTTGCAATTCAGATGATGCAATTGATTAATTCTGCAGATACGTCTGCTGATGCACTGGCAAAGGTTGTTGCGAAAGATCCTGCCGTTTCTGCGAGGGTGCTTAAAATCGCCAATTCTTCCTTCTATAGTATGGCTCGCCAGGTGACAAGCTTATCCACTGCTGTTGTTATTTTGGGCGAAAGAACCTTGAAAAATTTGGTTATGGCGGCCAGTTTGCGTGGTATGCATGAATCTTATGGGAAAATTGAGCAGATGCTTTGGGAAGACTCTATGGTTTGTGCTCTGGGATCCCGCCATATAGCTCGAAGATTGGCTTTAGCGGATCCCGAAGAGGCTTTTATGGCCGGTTTATTCAGGCACATCGGTTTAACTGTTCTGAAGAATATGGACAAAAATGCCGCTGAGTTTATCGTTAAATCATTAACATCTGCCAGCCAGATCATGGAGGACGGTGAGCGTGAGAATTTTGGGGCGACACATGCAGAAGTGGGCGCCGCAGTGCTTGAGCATTGGAAGCTCTCGGAAACTCTTTCAGAAGTGTCTTTGCATCATGCCGATGTTAATTTTTCTGCAGAGACAGACCAAAGCATTATCAACATCACTTGTGTGGTGAACATTGCAGGGCAATTACCTGGTTATTTCGGGATTTTTGAACATCCCAGGGAGTTGAATCTTGAAGACTCTCCCGGCCGTAAACGGTTAGGTCTTGATCTGGAGAGAATTGAAGAAGTTGTTTTTGAATTTCAGAGCGTTTTTGAAGAAAACCGTGATGAATTTCTTTCCTGAGGCTATTTGATGAAAGCAGCTATGAAATTGTCAAAAAACACGGCGGTACTATCCATATTGACTCAGCTGCTGGTCAAGGGACGACTTTCAGTATTGAATTGCCTCTTGGTTTAGAGGGAGAAGAGTAATGTCGGAAATGATAAAAATCCTTTGTATTGATGATGAATGCAATGTCCTCAAAGCTCTCAGACGCCTTTTTATGGACGAGGACCACTATGAGGTCTTTGTTGCAGAGTCGGGGGTAGAAGGGCTTGATATCCTTGAGAAAGAAAGTGATATCCGTATGGTGATTTCCGATTATCGAATGCCGGAAATGACCGGGGTCGAATTTTTGCGACAGGTCAACGAAAAATGGCCAGAGACAATGCGGATTGTTTTGTCAGGTTACGCTGATACTGCGGCGGTTGTTGAAGCCATTAACGAAGGACAGATTTACAAGTTTATTCCCAAGCCCTGGAATGATGAGGAACTGTTGTCGACTATTTCAGCAGCTTTGGATCATCAGGCGTTGCAATGGGAAAATAAGAAACTAAATGAAGAATTACAGAAAAAAAATATCGAGCTGCATGAAGTTAACGAAAGTTTGGAAGAGCAGGTTATCAAGCGGACCGAGGCTTTAGATATCCGTAACCGGATATTGCAAGTTTCACAAGGTGTCCTGGATGTCCTTCCAATTGTTGTTTTTGGGATCGATCCTGAAGATTTAATTGTTCATTGTAATGAATACGCCCGAGAATTGTTTCCTCATGGTGGAATGGGGCCGTTGGGGAATGAACGAAAAGATGTGTTTCCTGATGAGATAAATGAGTTGATTGATCGGCTTGAACATGAGCGCTTGCCCCAGGCAGTGATTGAATTACGTAACCAGAAGTTTCGTGGTGAAGTAAGGCACCTGCATGATACTCAGTTGCAGGGTATCGTTCTGGCGTTGATTCCAGAATCTTGATTTTGACGTACTGGCTGTGGTTTGAAGGATCGTTTTATGGGTGAAGAAGAAATCTCTGCAACCGAAGTTAAAATCCTGTTGGTTGATGATGAGGTGAATATTACCAAAGCACTTCGTCGACTGCTGTTGGATGTCGATCTCTATGATGTTCATATTGCTAACTCAGGGCAGGAGGCGTTAGATTTATTGGCTGATGAACCTGATATCGGTGTGATAGTCTCCGATCAGCGGATGCCAGAGATGACGGGTGTAGAATTTTTAAAAAAAGCTCGTGACCTAACGCCTGATGCAGTGCGCATCCTGTTGACTGGTTATGCTGATATAGGGGCGTCAATTGCAGCTATAAATGATGGGGCGGTATTTCGTTATCTTACAAAACCCTGGGACGACGATAATTTGCTGCAGGCGATCGCTGAAGCTGCACGTAACTACCTGTTGGTGGCCGAAAATAAACGCTTAAATGCAATGGTTCTGAAGCAAAAAGAGGAGCTGGAGCAGTGGAACCAGCGCCTGAAGCAGAGAGTTTTGGATCAGACAGCACAGATTCGAGAGAAAAATGAGCATCTTTCCAATAGTAATATCCAGTTAAAAAACAGTTTTGGCGAAACCATTGAAACTCTGACCGGGTTGTTGGAAATGCGTGATCGCAGGGCCCCTGGGCATAGCCGCAATGTTGCCGAGCTCGTCACCGCGATAGCAGAAAAGCTGGAACGACCAGAAGAAGAGAAAAGACTATTGCGTTCGGCTGGGTTATTACATGATATTGGCAAGATTGGGATGTCAGATGCGCTACTGAGTAAGTCGATAGCAGAGCTGGATAAGAAAGAACTGCAAGCCTACAGGGATCATGTCATCCGTGGTCAAGCTGCCATCGATATGATTCCAACTTTACGTGAAGTTGGTGTGATGATTCGCCATCATCATGAGCGTTATGATGGCCAAGGTTTTCCTGATCAGTTAAAAGGGGAGGCGATTCCTTTCGGTGCGCGATTGATTTGTGCTGCCGATATGTTTGAACGTAAACTTATCCAACTTCCTCAATCTGATGCTCTCCCTGCGGCTTTAAAAGCGCTTGAGAGTGAATGGGGCAAGTCGCTTGATCCCAAGCTACGGATTGCTTTGGACAGAGGGGCGAAAGAGGTCTATCGCAATCTGAATATTTCTATTGAAGTATTGGAGGCAAAAGTTTCCCCGGGTGATTTGGAAGTTGGTATGCAACTTAAGAATGATCTGCACACTGGAACCGGAGTTCTTTTGTTAAAACAAGGGACAATATTTGATGAAACCAAGATCAGGGCTGTTCAACGCTCTTTTATGATTGATCCCTTTGAGCGGGATATTGACGTATTGCTTAAACGTTCTGAATCGTGATTGATGGGGGCTACTGTGTCCGAAGAAATAAGAAAAAAACAGGTTCTTTTTGTTGACGACGAGCCGAGCCTTGCCTCGCTGGGAGAAGAGCTCCTGGATGATTGTGGTTATTCTGTGACCTGTGAGTTTGATGGACAAGCAGCATTGCAGAAATTTCAGGAGCAAGAGGGAGGTTTCGATCTGGTCATTACCGATGAATCCATGCCCAAAATGGGTGGGATTGAACTGGCGCAGGCCATTTTCAAACTCTCACCATCCACTCCGATCATTCTTTGTTCTGGTCATATGCTGACGATGCAGGAAGAGGGGATCAGAGAGACAAACATTCTTGCGGTTTTGGGAAAAACTGAAATTTGTGGACAATTGCCAGAAGCAATTGAAAAGATATTTTCGGCTGAATAAATTGACAGGAAAAAAGTACAACAGCAAGCCTCTCTGTTTGATTTGGGGGACTTGCTGTTGTTTTAAGAAGAACCCCTGAAAAGCCTAGCGATGCTAGCTCAGATCATGTATGTGGCAATCATCAACAGAGTAACAAAGGCTATAATGATGATTGATAACAACGAAATTCCCGGTGTTGATTTTTGCTCTGTATCTTCCGGGGTTTTCAGTTGTCCGACTACAGGAAACCGTTCAATCAGGGTTCTGACGTGTGGAGCCAATTTTAGTTCTGCTGTCAGATCTTGCCCCGCTTGATGTGTCCCTTCATGTTCACCGTTGTCCCAGCGTGGGCTGCTGCTGACATCATAAATGACGCCACTGACCGCAACATAGGCTGCGCGGCCATCGCAACCATCAAATTTTGCCAATTCTTCACTTGTCATTGTTGACTCCCAGCAACTTTAAAATAAGTTTGACCGTTCAATCGTGCGGAAAACTGGTTTAATATCTGTTGCCTTTCACTGACATCGATTCTTTTTTGTTTGACGGCCAATTCGACTTTGTCACGAAACTCTTTATAAAAAAAGGTCGGATTGTATTCCAGCATGTTTAATACTTCCGATATTGTGTCGCCCGACTGTTCCTTGGTGACATCAAACCCTCCATCCTGATTAATCCGGATACTGATAACATTGGTGTCGCCGAACAAGTTATGTAGATCACCTAGAGTTTCCTGATATGCACCCATTAAAAAAGCTCCGAGGATATAATCTTCATCCCGGTGAAGAGGGTGGAGTGGCAAGGTTTTACTTTCCCCTCCGGAAAGAATAAAGCGGTCTAGTTTACCATCACAGTCACAGGTGAGATCAGAGATGGTGGCATCCCGTTCCGGAAATTCATCAAGTCGCTGAATCGGCATGATCGGGAACATTTGTCCAATAGCCCAGGTATCTGGTAGTGATTGAAAAACGCTGAAATTTCCATAATAGATATCTGCCAGACTTTGCTTCAATGAAGATAATGTCACAGGGATGTTATCCAGTTGATTCACCCTTTTTGAAAGGCCCTGTGCTATCGCCAGAAACAGATTTTCCGCCAAGGCACGTTCCCGTAGCCGGATAGCCCCATTTCTAAAAAGTTCTCTAACTTTGTCCCGGTTTGAAAGTGCTTCAGTATAGGCAGCAGTCAGATCCACCTTCTCGACATTCTGATAGAGAGTATACTGGCTTGTTACGAGAGGATGACAACTTTCCGGGCAACTTTCGGGGACTTCAATAGCCTCGTAACGCATGACATCGAGGATATCGAACAATAACATTGAGGTATGGGCTACAATCGCCCGCCCAGACTCGGTAATAATGACAGGGTGGTCAATATTATGTGGCGCAAGGGTCGCTTTGATTGTTTCTACGAGACAACCACAATATTCAGCAAGGTCATAATTTCTAGAGTGGCTATGCAGGGATTTATTGCCAATATAGTCAACGGCGAGGCCACCACCAAGATCAAGATATTTTAAAGGGATATTTTCAATCGCCAGATCTGCATAAAAGCGGCTGGCTTCACGAACAGCCACGCGGATTTCTTCCAGATCTGGGATTTGAGAACCAAGGTGACAATGGAGCAGTTGCAGACAATCGACCATTTTGGCCTGACGTAGCTGATCAACTGTTGCAATGAGCTGAGCTGTGCTGAGACCAAAACTACTGCGATCACCACTTGTTTCTGTCCAGAGCCCCCCCACCTTGGAGGATATTTTGATTCTTAGGCCTATCAGTGGTTTGATGTTGAGTTTCTGGCTCCGTTCGATGATCAAGGGGAGCTCGGTTGGGGATTCGATAACGAAGAAGCATCTGTGGCCAAGTTTGTTGGCCCAGAGTCCCAAATCAATAAACTCCTGATCTTTACTGCCATTGCAGATTAACAAACCATTGTTATTCAGATTGGCCAGACAAAGGAGCAGCTCAGCTTTACTTCCAGCTTCAAGCCCATGTCCAAAGGCTGATCCAAAGTGGCTGATCTCCTCAATAACGGAGCACTGCTGGTTGACTTTTACAGGGAAGACACCATTGTAGCTCCCCTTATAACCAGCATTTTTAATTGCACATTGAAACGTTTCGTTGATTTCGGAAATTCGAAAATCGAGAAGATTCTCAATCCTCAGAAGTAATGGTAGCTCGTGGTCACGATCACGAGCAGCCTGAATGATATCGATCACTGGAACAGTAACTTCACCGCTGGCAAAAGGGACAGTGATAGTGATGTTCCCATTTGCAGAAATGGAAAAATTGCCGCCCCCCCAGCCCTCGATCCCGTAGAGAGCCGCAGAATCTGCAACGGACCAATCATTTATTTGTTGAGTTTTCATTCGGCGATATTGTCTCGGGCAAAAGTGGGTAACATGAAAGCCCCGCGATGCAGGTCTTCATTGTAGTAACGTGTTTCAAAGTTGCGTTGACTGGCACGATCATGATCGAAATCGTTAACCGGGTGGTATTTTTTGCTGGCAAAGGCAAAGCTCCAGAAGCCACTTGGGTAGGTTGGGATAAAAGCCTGGTACATCTCCACAATTGGAAACACTGCCCGTAAGTTCTGATACATGCTTTTCTGGATTTCAGCATGATAAAAGGGAGATTCACTCTGAGCGATCATGATCCCATCGTCTTTTAGAGCCGAAAAAACCAAGTGATAAAAATTTTCTTCAAACAATCCCACTGCCGGGCCAATCGGGTCAGTTGAATCCACCAGGATAACGTCAAATTCGTTCTGATGATCACGGATGTAGGCTAAACCATCATCGACGTGTAATTTGACCCGAGGGTTATTGCCATCAATTTCAGAGGCCATGGACGGTAAGAGTTCGATCGATTTTTCGATCACCAAACCATCAATTTCGCACAAAACTGCAAGCTCAACTTCGGGGTGTTTCATGATTTCCCGGATACTGCCGCCATCGCCACCGCCGATGACGAGCACTTTTTTTGGGCTGGGGTGGGTGAATAAAGCGGGGTGGACGATCATATCGTGATAGATGAATTCGTCCCGCTCTGTAACCATGACCAGTCCGTCGAGGAGCATCATGCGACCAAATTCAAGAGTTTCAACGATATCCAGCTGCTGATATTGACTTTGACCTGAAAATAATGTCTTGGTGGTTTTCATGGTGATGCCGACGTTATCGCTGTGTTTTTCGGTGTACCAGAGGTCCATATATCGATTCCTTGTAGGTGGGGGAATAATTTATCCAGTTATTTACTTTTCTGCTGATGAAATTTTTACCCCGCTGTGATAAACAAATCAAGTCTGATGGTGACGCAGTGAATTATTTTTGTCAATTTCATCCAATTCCGTTCCTTAGCTTTATAAATAAAGGGGTCAATAATGACGAATGCTCAAAAAATCGGTTTCATCGGTGGTGGCAATATGGCAGAGGCCATGATTAAGGGTCTGCTGGCGGGATCATTTCCAGCCAATAAAATTATGGCTTCAGAGCCTAGCGAGCTGCGTCGTGACCATCTTCGCGAATCCTTTGGGATTGAGCTCGCTGATAACAACCTTGCGCTTATGGAAAAGTGTGACATTGTTGTTTTATCGATCAAGCCACAGATAGTCGTTGAGGTTCTTGAAGA
The DNA here is from genome assembly GCA_036351455.1 of Desulfuromusa sp. Taxonomy (GTDB): domain Bacteria; phylum Desulfobacterota; class Desulfuromonadia; order Desulfuromonadales; family Geopsychrobacteraceae; genus Desulfuromusa. The sequence continues at coordinate 16,633 of JAZBPC010000048.1, read as the reverse complement.
AGTTGCCGGTGTTTATAGCAACGACAAACTGATCATTTCGATTCTGGCTGGGGTGACGACTACAGCGATTGAGAAATTTTTTCAGGGGGCCCCCCGCGTGGTGAGGGTGATGCCTAATACTCCGGCTCTGGTTGGTGAAGCTGCAAGCGCCATTTGTCGTGGTCATTACGCCAGTCAGGAAGATCTTGCTGTGGTTAAGCAGCTTTTCGAATCTGTTGGCAAAGTGCAGTTAATTGATGAACGGCAAATGGATGCTGCAACGGGGTTGTCCGGTTCCGGGCCAGCTTATATCTATACCGTCATTGAAGCTCTCGCCGATGGTGGAGTGCGGGAAGGTCTGCGGCGAGATATTGCCCATGCTCTGGCCGTTCAAACCGTTGTCGGTGCCGCTTTGATGGTGCGGGAAACCGGGGAACATCCAGCTATTCTTCGTGATCAGGTGTGTTCCCCTGGAGGGACTGCAATTGCAGGTATCAGTACTCTGGAAAAAAACGGGCTGCGGACGACTCTGATGGAAGCCGTATCTGCTTCAGCAGCACGTTCCCGTGAATTGGGTGAAGGTTGATTATTCCGTAACTCAGATTAATTTGTGCCGGCCTCAAGACGAAAATGACACCATATGATTGATCAGTTCTGGACTTTTTTTATTGCGATAACCCTGTTAACCCTTTTTCCTGGAGTTGATTCGCTCCTGGTAGTAAGAAACGCTTCCCGGGGTGGGTGGAAAGACGGTATTGCCACCAGTACCGGGATTTGTTCTGGATTATTTGTCCATGCTCTAGTTTCTGCTTTGGGGGTTTCGGCGCTATTGTTACAGTCAGCTGTCGCGTTCAATGGTCTTAAGTTGATTGGTGGTGGTTACCTGTTTTGGCTGGGGAGCTGCAGCTTATGGAAGGCAGTGCGTAGAGAAAAGTCGACGACATTGGAAATTCAATCGACAGTCGCTCACAAGTTTCAACTCTCGCGATCCTTATGCGAAGGTTTTGTCAGTAATGTATTTAATCCCAAAACACTCCTTTTTTATATGGCCTTCCTTCCACAGTTTATCGATCCAAGCCGTTCACCGATTGTACAATCGCTGCTTATGGCCGCGGTACATTTCTGCATTGCCATGATTTACCAAGGGCTACTGACGTTACTGGTGCGCCGGGTGAGTGGATGGTTTAAAGACAGCCCATTGAGTCGACTCCTTGAAGGATTGGCTGGAATTATTCTGGTTTCCTTTGGTTTGCGCATTTTTTTACAAAAGCGGATCTAAGGTTTATCAATAATTCTTTAGCCCTGGATTAATCTTGAAAAAATTACCTTTTCATTATGGTTGGCTGATTGTCATTACAGGTATTCTAACGTTATTTTCCTGTCTTGGATTAGCCCGCTTTGCATTTGGTGTGCTCATTCCGAATATGCGCGAGGGGCTCGGGTTGGCTTATGATCAGATGGGCTACCTGGGGACTGGGAACTTTGTCGGCTATCTTTTTTCGGTCGCTATCACTCCAGCAGTTCTGCGGATGCTCCGTCCCCGAATCACGATGAGTCTTGGTTTATTGTTAATCGCAATCTCATTGGCGGCAATGTCTCAGTCAGATTCATTCTGGCAACTACTGATACTTTATGGATTGGCAGGGGCCGGTAGTGGTTTGGCGAATATTTCGACCATGGTGCTCATCGCTCATTGGTTCCGGCGTGAAAAGCGTGGTCTGGCTGCCGGGTTAATGGTTTTTGGAAATGGTTTGGGAATTATTTTTTCAGGCTTGTTGATTCCTTTACTCAATCAGATTTACGGCCATAATGGCTGGCGGATCAGCTGGTTGTTGCTGGCTGGAATGACTATAAGTATAAGTATGCTGACCGCTCTATTGGTGCGAAATGAGCCGGAGGCTCTTGGATTGGAACCGGTAGGGGCTAAAACCCCCTTTACCGAAGCTGAAATGGGCTCTTCCGTATCAGATAAGGGGGGACGAGTTCTGTTTTCTCTTGGATTGCTTTATCTGGCTTTTGGTGCGACCTACATGGTTTATGGCACTTTTGTTGTGACCAGTATGGTGGAAGAATATGGTTTCACTGAGGTGGCTGCTGGTCAGTTCTGGTCATGGGTCGGTTTTTTCAGCCTGTTTTCCGGCATTATTTTTGGAACCCTCTCGGACAAGATCGGCCGCAAAGGCGGCTTGATGGTCGTCTTCAGTGTTCAAACCCTTGCTTATCTGTTGGCGGGCTCAGGTTTGGGAACCTCTGCTCTTTTGTTGTCGGTGTTTTTGTATGGCATTGCAGCCTGGGCGGTACCAGCGATCATGACTGCGTCTGTGGGGGATTATCTGGGGATTACCCGAGCGGCTGCCGGATTTTCTTTTATTACCTTCTTTTTTGCTGCTGGACAAACGATTGGTCCTGCTTTTGCGGGTCTGATAGCTGAACACTTTGGGAGCTTTGCCCCGGCCTTTCTGTTTTCGGCTTTTATTACTGCCACTGCGGTGCTATTTGCAATGAGTCTACCGCGACCGGCAGAGAAGAATTAAACCTCCAGGGTTTCTTCATGGCTACAACGTTCTAACTCTTAGGTTTCAGCTTCATTTGCCAGAGTGTACCTGAACCGCCCTTCCGCTTTTGAGGTGTACAGGGCACTGTCAGCACGGCAGAAGAACTGTTTTGCATCTTCGCCACTTTGCATCATTGCCAAGCCTAAACTTGCGGTCAACTGCAGTCCAAGTGGGTATTCAACAGATCCCATATTTTCGAGTAATCGTTCTGCATAAACAATAAGTTCTTTTTTATTTATCTGCGGTGCAACAATAATAAATTCCTCACCGCCATAGCGGGTAATAAAATCTGATTTACGACACATTTTCTGCAGAAAATCAGCAAAGCATTTTAATACCTGATCACCGATACTATGACCATAATTGTCATTGACCTGTTTGAAGTGATCAAGATCGATTACGATCATCGCCAGAGATGTCCCTTGTCGACTTGCCAATGCCATTGATCTTATCATTTCACGATCTAATTGAAGCCGGTTCCATACTCCTGTCAGGGTGTCGATACTTGATAGGCGGTCCAGTTCTTCATTTTTTTGTAAAAGAATCTGGTCCTGATTATCTTTGGTTAATAGCATTTTCCAAAAAAGAATAAAAATTGTTATGAAAATAATGAGAATGATTGCACTGACTAAGAAAAAAGCCCGCAAGGATTTGTCTTTGTAGGGGGTTAAATCCAAGGTAATTGACATGATACCGGAAAGCTCACCGACATTGCGTCGAAAACCGTGGGTACGCCCGTAACGCTCAGTCAAAATTGCAGGGGCATCTTCAGGGTTGCCATGGCAGTGTAGGCATGCGGATGTAAACCGATCCAGAGGTAACGCATAGAAAAGGTGATCTATCCCTGAAATTTGAAGTATTTCGCGGAATTCTGTTTGATTATTTTGATCAAAGCGGTTAATCAGCATCAATTCTTCGTTGGTTGCCTGATTTTCAAGGTTCAGAGGGGAATCTGATGCATAGCGGAAAATAAAATCAGGAAAGCTATCATCATGGAGTTGGCTAAATATGTCGATTGTTTTTCGGGAGACAAAAGACCTCGACATCAATTCAGGAGAAAAGTAATCAGCATCTAAAATGTCCTGATTTTGCAAGCGATATGTTTCAGGTCGTAAAACTGTTTCAACATAGTTACGAATTGCCTGCTGGACATTCAGAATGTTTGTGACTGTGTCTTGAGCCTCGCTCATGATTTCACGCCGAATGGCGACAAAAAAAAGCGTCTGCAAGGAGAGCATAGCAATAACCAACGTTAACATTGTTAATCTCAGCAGACGACGATTTTTGGGAGATATAAGTTTCATTAACGATGATAGCCTTTTTAAACGGGCACATTTTTTTACTGCCCAACCCATATAAGATAAAAATTATTATCACTTAATGCTGCTAGGTATGACAAGTAAAAAAGGCTGCTTGCGGGTAAAAGCTATGGATTTGTCTGTTAGTGTAGTTTCCCCCGGCTGGTAAAATAGCGCTGATAGGGATTAAACGTCTTACGGTGCTGGCGGATTGCAATAATGACAATATTGATGATGCTGGCTATAGGAACACCGATAATCATTCCTAATACCCCGTAAAGTTTCCCACCCATGACAATTGCCAGAATCACCCACAACGGGTGGAGGTTGGATACTTTTGAAATGAGAATTGGAATAAGGATGAAATTATCGATAATGATCTGGGCGATGAGTAGATATACACAAAGAATCCACCAGAATTGAGCACCCACCCCGAGGTCAACCAATGCAATGACTAACCCGGGAATCATGCCAATAATCGGTCCGATATAGGGAATCAGATTGCTTGCTCCTGCAACCATAGCCAGGATTGGAGCGTAGCGAATATCGGTTAATGACAGCCCCAGCCAAACAACAATTCCAATGATCAGTGCTTCCAGAATTCTTCCACGAATAAAATGTGCTAGCTGCCAACTGACATTTGCATAGATATCAAGAACCATTTCAAAATAGCGATTCGGAGATAAGGAGATCAGGCTTCGCATGATCCGGCGGCTGTCTCGCAGGAAAAAGAAGGAAAATAGTGGCACCAGCAACAGCAGGCTACCAATGCGCATGGCTGAGCGGGGAGTTTCTTTAAGAATGAGACCAAAAAATGATTGTGATACGGAGCTTAATCGTTCGGCTATGTCGTAATGGGTGATAAAGGGGAAATGTTGTTGGGCTACAGCCAGCAAGCCACTTAAATATTCTATGGCTCGTTCGATATAGCGTGGAAAATCGGCTTTGAGGGCCTGCATCATCCCTTTCCAGTTGGGGGGGCCAATGACGAATAAAAGAAGTAAAATCAGTGAAAAAAACAGGACATAGACGATAAAAATACTCAGAGTTCGGTTGATTTTTTCACCTTCAAAAAAATAGACAATCGGGTCGAGCAGAAAAGAGACGATCAAAGAAATCAAAAGGGGAAGAAAGAGGCCGGCGGTGGCAGTTTTTAACATCGCGGTGATTGTCGATGCGGAAGAATAAATAGCAATTCCAGACGCTATCGCTGTCGTTAAAATCAGATAAAGAACTGCAACCTGGGCTCGACTCATATTGTTTTGACTAAGCATCTGTCTGGTTCTCTCGGTGATCAAGTAGCTGTTGTTTTAATTCTTCAAGCTGAAGGCTACATTGTAACAAGCGGTCACTGATGACCCGGTTTAAACCCAGCATGATCTTTGCCGATGGTGCCGGATGTCGCCGAACGGCCTCCAGCATGTCGGAGCGAAATAAACCGACCAGTACCGTTGGTTCTGTCGTTCTGGCAGAGGCGCAACGCGGGCGTGATGCTGTCAAGGCGACTTCACCAAAAAAATCCCCCGGTTTCAGAACCGCCAGTTCGGTTTCTTTTCCCTGCTCGTCGAGTTTGTAAATTTGCACCTGGCCTGTGCGGATAGAATACATCCCGGAGCCAATATCGCCTTCATTGAAAACTGTTTCATCGGCTTCATAGTTGCGCTCGTGAACGATATTCTCAAGAAAACCCAGCTCACGTTTGTCCAGCATTTTGAACATCGGCATGGTGCTGAGAAAATAGGCTAAGGTTTGCTCGTAGCCGCTACGGCGGAAAAGATTGTCCCAAAATGGATTCACGGCTTATTCCCTCATGAGTGTTGTGCAGTTCGTGTTTATGTCTGGCCGCCATTATAGCAATAAGTTCGTTAAGTGCCAGACAAAAAGGTAGGGGAGCAAACAGGGCTTTATTTAGGAGTCCTCTTGAACTATTCTGACACCATGATTTCGATTGATTTGAATAAATATCCATTAGCTCCCGGTGTTTACCAGATGTTTGGTGAAGATGACGAAGTTCTCTATGTCGGTAAAGCCAAACTATTGCGTAACCGCCTGCGCAGCTATTTTTCAGCACGTGGAGATGGTCGCTTGCATATTCCTTTGCTGATGGAAAAGGTGCAGCGGATTGAAGTTATTATTACCGATACTGAAAAAGAAGCCCTGCTACTCGAAAACACCCTGATCAAAAAATATCGTCCCCATTACAATATCGATTTACGTGATGACAAGACCTACGTTTCGGTACGGATTGATCTGAATGATCCCTTTCCAATGATGCAGGTGGTAAGACAGGTTAAGAATGATGGGGCCCATTATTTTGGCCCTTACTCCTCGGCATCTGCTATCCGTGAAACGCTGAAAGAAATTTATCGCATTTTTCCTCTGCGCCATTCTTCCATCCAGCGTTGCAGTAAACGAAGCCGCCCTTGTTTGTTTCATCAGATAGGACAGTGCAGTGCCCCTTGTCATGGAAAAATCAGTCAAAGTGATTATCGTAAGCTGGTCGAAGGCGTCATTCAACTGTTGGAAGGACGAGAGTCTGAAGTTATTGCTCAGTTACAGCAGCGGATGGCAAAAGCTGCAGAAGAAATGCGTTTTGAAGAAGCGGCGCGGTTACGGGATCAGATTAGTGCAATAGAAAAGAGTGTTGAAAAGCAAAAAGTTTCTGATTACGGCGGGGGTAATCAGGATGTCATTGGGTTGCACCAGGATGGTGGTGAAGTTGAAGTGACGCTCCTTTTTATCCGCCAGGGCAGATTGATTGGTCGGCGCAGCTATCCCCTGGAATGGAAACTTGATTTGCCAGAACTGCTCAGTAGCTTTCTCCAGGAATATTATTCTCGCCAGGTTATTCTTCCTGATCAACTGCTCCTCCCTTTTCCGCTTGAAGATGCTGAATTGCTTGGAGAATGGCTGAGTGAAAAGCGCGGCAAAAAAGTGCGATTGCTGGCACCGCAACGTGGAGAGAAAAAACGTCTCTGTCAAATGGCGCAGCGTAATGCTTCAGAATCATATCGACAAAGGGGGCAACGGCAACAGGCGCGCGAGCAGTTGCTGGAAGAATTACGGGTCAAGTTTCATCTGCCTTGTTTGCCGGAACGGATTGAATGCTACGATATCTCAAATGTTCAGGGGAATCAATCGGTTGGCAGCATGGTGGTGTTGCTTGATGGTGAGCCTGCCAAGGGGGAATATCGGCGTTTCAAAATTAAAACCGTCGAAGGAGCGGATGATTATGCCTCTTTACTGGAGGTCTTACGACGACGGTTATCTCGGGGTGTCGAAGACGGTGTTCTCCCGGACATGATTTTGATTGATGGTGGCAAGGGGCAGTTGGGAGTCTTAACCATGGTTCTGGCGGAATATAAATTGCAGTCCAGTATCGGTGCTGTTGGCATAGCCAAAAGCCGGGTGGTGGCTAATGTGCGTGGTAAAGCGGTAGAGCGCAGTGAAGAGCGTTTTTTTCTCCCGGGGAGAAAGAATCCGGTCAGCTTCCGCCATGGATCTGCTAGCTTGTTTCTGTTGGAACGGTTACGTGATGAAGCGCATCGTTTTGCCATAACTTATCATCGAAAACTCCGTAATAAGGCAACACTGCGCTCGTCTCTGGAAAATATTCCCGGCGTCGGGCCGACTCGTCGGCGCGCATTGTTGAAACATTTCGGCAGTCTGAAAAAAATCCGTGCGGCATCTGTGGCAGAAATACAACAGGTACCAAGAATTCCGGTAGGAATGGCAGATGCTATTTACCGTAGTTTGCGAGAAGAGAAACCATAATCTTTGGCACCAAGGACATCAGGAAAGTCAAATGCTCTGACGGAGAGGTCCAGAGACGCAGAGATAAACAAATCAAAACAGCTTTTGGACTTTAAATAACGTGTAGTCATCGCGACTTGAGATGACAGACATTGGCAGGTGAGGTCGAGTTTATTGAAGCCATTCTTCAGCACTGATAAGTCCCTGTTCATATTTTTCATGCCACTGTGGTGGCACGGGCATTGTTTCATAGAGCTGAGTCCTCTCGGCTTCTAAAAGAAGACGCTTTCTTCCCATATAGTCAGCAGCGCAATAAACTCTTTTACCCGCTTCAACTGAAAGGTTGTCCAGCCACTTTAGCCCCTGCGGATCACGCATAAGGTGGTGGTCAAGAATTAAGGTATCAACATTATGAGCCAAGCACAGAGCATTGTGCCAGGCGGCTGTACGCTGCTCATCCGGGAGTGCTTCAAGATAAAGAGGTGGGCCTGCCGCCAGGACTATATCCGGCTTCCAAGCGATGATAAAATCAACAGTTGTTGCATCTAACAGTTGAATATCTGACGCATGCAGAAACACCTTATTACCCAAATCTATCCGGGTCATCATCACTGTTCCTTGTTGGCTGCCTTTACTACCATGCGGCATGGCTTTAGAAAATGTCATGGGTCCATCTGAGACCCCTTCGGCCGGGTGCAGGTTCTGACCCAGCAGTTGCGCTAAGTCACTGGCGCGGTGGTTCATTTTCGCTCCAAGATCGTTAGTGGCTTTGCTCCAGACACGAAGATGCTGAAAGTTAGTTGGGAGATGCCGAATTGATAACTGGTAAGGATTCGCCTCACCGAGAGGGATATGATCACCATGGAAATGGCTGAACACGACATCTGTTGCCTCGGTTAATGCCACAATGATCCTCCGCCGTACCCGTTCACCCTCGGCAACTTGACGCGGGTGGGGAAGCAAACCATGCCGCCTGTAACCCAGGGCGATTCCTGGATCAATTAAAATTCGCCGGTCACCTGCGTGAATAAAACAACTCAAACCGCGAACTCCTAAAGATTCCGCACCGATTATTTCAATAGATTTATTCATTCAGGCTCAGGTGCCTTTCTACCACGAAGAGAGCGGTTTTTATTGTTTATTGTCGTTTTCACTTATCTTCCTTTTATCACTATTATAAGAAGTTACAAGTTGGCGGGGGCATCAAGAAAGGGTCGAAAACATTATGGAACTGCCGACTTAGGTAGACCGTTTATACTGGTTCTCTACCTACGAAGGGAGTTTACATGATGACGAAAAGAGTTCAGCAGGATATTGCCAGAAAATTGAAAGTTTTAAGAGATGCTCAAGAGATGAGAAACGTAGCAAAAACTTGCCGCTATCCAAGATGTTATCCATCCCCGAGCAACGTCCGAAATTGGACATGAAATTTTACTGTGCTATTAATTGAGTGTAGATTTTTTTGCCTGTTTGATCTCTCTCTATTGGGGGAAACAATCAGCAGAATATGGAGAAGAAATAATGGCTATAAGAGAGATCAAGCGGGTGACGACCAGTGTCCCTACTCTGGAGGGAGCTGGTGTTCATCTGGACAGAGCCTTCGGAAATAATGACGTGCGACTGTTCGACCCTTTCCTGCTGCTGGATGATTTTCGCTCTGCGACTCCTGAGCATTACCTGCAAGGATTCCCCTGGCACCCGCATCGTGGCATGGAGACGATCACCTATGTCCTTAACGGGGATGTCGAACATGGTGACAGTCTTGGCAACAAGGGGACCATCTCCTGTGGTGACGTGCAATGGATGAGTGCTGGCAGCGGTATTATTCATCAAGAAATGCCGAAAGGAAATCAGGATGACCGGATGGAGGGATTTCAGTTGTGGGCGAACCTGCCAGCGGCACAGAAGATGATGCCTCCTCGGTATCGGGAGATTAAGGCCACCCAAATCCCGAATGTAACACTTGATGACGGTGTTGAAGTCAAAGTTATCTGCGGACAGCTTGGTGAGGTGTCGGGGCCGGTGACCGACGTCACAATTGAACCCGAGTTCCTGGATATTTATTTGCCGCCAGATACCAGTTATCAGCATTCGACCCCTCATGGTCATACTGTATTTGCCTATGTTCATGCCGGTCATGGGCAGTTTGGCAGGATCGGCCGTGAATTGTTCGGGGACAAATCGCTGGTGTTGTTCGAGCATGGTGATAAGGTTTTCGTGACTTCGGGATCAGAAGGTATGAGTTTCCTGCTGGTTTCCGGAAAACCCCTGCACGAACCAATTGCCTGGGGAGGACCGATCGTGATGAATACGCAGGAACAACTTCAGCAGGCATTTGCAGAATTTCGAAATGGGACTTTTATTAGGCAAGGGTAAAGTTATCCGAAAATCACAACCTATAGCACATTAGAGCCCAACGATAGATGCAGGCGGGGATTTCTCGTACTGCTGACGATGTGCAACGCAAAGTCGTCGGAAATGCTCTCTTAAAAAAATATGTAAAGAGCTGTAATCTTTGATGTGCAAGCTCCTCTACCTAATGATTATAGCCGGGAGTAATCAGATGATTGGAGTGAGTTAGGCGTTTCAAAACGGAGCAATTTGAGATAAAAAAGCCTCTGCCAGAAAGAGCTTTACCTTTGATATTAAATATCAGGGCAAAATGGTTCGCATATGGCCATGGATTTTTGCATGGGTGGCTGCCAGATCTGGGCTGAATATGTACAAATAAAGAAAAAGCTTTAAGGTTTTCTCTCCAACTCAGCGCCTCTCCGTTAAAAGCATTGCTTGGTGTTCTTGGAGCCTTGGTGGCTATGACATTTACGACTAAAATGGCCCGACCATCTTAGCGATAATCGGGCCATACATTTATCTCTTCTATGATTGATTCTCAGAATTTGCCGAATTCATCATCATCCAGAGCAATCGTTTGCTGCGGTCTTTTTTGTGCTGGTTGCCCCCATCCGCCATGATTTTGTTTAGAGGTCGGGGATGCTGGTCGAGATGGTGGCAGATAATTCGTCGGTTGCTGGCTTTGACCCTTTAAGCGGAACCGCTTCAGCATATTGAGAAGCTCTGCGGCCTGGCTGGATAACTCTTCAGCAGCTGCTGCACTTTCTTCGGCTGTCGCCGTATTTTGCTGGATCGCTTGATCAATCTGACCGAGCCCTTCATTGATCTGACCAATACCGGAAGCTTGTTCGTTTGACGCAGCAGCAATTTCTTCAGCGAGGTCTGAAACCTTTGAAATTCCACCGAGGATAGTTTCCAGTGATTCAGCTGTTTTGTTGGCAATTTGTGAGCCATTATCGGTTTTTTCGACGGATCCCTGAATCAATTCAGCCGTTTCACTGGCAGCTTTGGCACTGCGTGCAGCAAGATTACGAACCTCTTCAGCAACCACAGCAAACCCTTTTCCGTGTTGCCCGGCACGAGCAGCTTCAACGGCAGCATTAAGTGCCAGAAGGTTGGTTTGGAAGGCGATTTCGTCAATAACTTTAATGATCTTGTTAATGCTCTGGCCGGCTGCACTGATCTCTCCCATAGCTGAGACCATCTGTTCCATGCGGGTTTTACCCTCTTCAGTCGCCTGTTTGGCATCACTTGAAAGAATGTTTACCTGGTTTGCGTTGTCAGCATTAAGTTTTGTTTGACTGGATAATTCGCTCAGAGAAGCTGAAATCTCTTCGAGTGAAGCTGCAGATTCCGTTGCGCTTTGTGAGAGCGACTGAGAAAAGTCACTGACGCTGGTGCTGTTTGATGAAATCTGCTGCCCGGCATTCTGGATTGAAGCCATAACGTCATTCAGGTCATTTTCCAGTTTATTGAATGCACCACGTATTTCATCCTGATTATCCCTTGGGATCAGGTTCATGTCGAGGTCGCCATCCGCGATTTTTTGCAGGGTACCAATGACTTCGTACTGCATATTATCAGCAAATTTATCCATGGCCTGTGCCATCTGTCCAACTTCATCTGTCTGATTCATGTTGAGACGTCCAGATAAATGCCCATTTTCGATGTTTGTTATCATTTCAACCGTTTTTTTCATCGGATTGGCGATAGCTCGCGATAAAAAATATGCCATCAAGATTGAAAGGAGAAGGGTGACGAGAACCACAACAGCTATGGTATAGAAGACCTTGTTGACTTTCGCTTCAAGGTCATCGATATAAACGCCACAACCGACAAGCCAGTTCCAGTTTTTACTTCTTTTAACAAATGACATCTTTGGTTGGGGTTTGCTTTCCCCCGGCTTTTCCCACATGTAGTTGACAAAACCTGCCCCGTTTTTTTCAGTGACTTTGACCATTTCAACAAATAAGTGTTTTCCGGTTGGATCGGCCGACCCGGACAGGTTTTGGCCGTCAAGGGCTGGATTGATCGGGTGCATTATCATCTTTGGCTGGGTGTCATTGATCCAGAAATAGAGTTTCCCTGTTGGCAGGCGTAAAGCCTTAATGGTCGATATCGCATTGTTTTGAGCTTGTTCTACTGAGATCACACCATTGCTGGCGAGTTGACTGTTGTAGTCAATAATCCCCGCAGCGGTTTCAACTGCGGCTTTAAGCTTCAACTCTGCTGTTGTGTAGATCTGATCACGGTAGCCAGTATAAATCCAGCCGATGCTGAGGATAAAAATCAGAATGATCAGCAGAATCACCAGATAGATTTTTGTACTGATTCGTAAATTACCAAAACGCATTAGTGTCTCCCCTTGTACTGTTATCAATTCAAAAATGACAGTTTTCTAAGCTATTAGTTGCATGAGCAAAAGTCTTGCCGCTCTGCAGGATTGCTGAGTTTAAGGTGGGAACCGTATCATTAACCGTTACTTATTGTCAATAAATAATTGACGTATGGTAATCAAGAAAAGTCAAAAAAAAGCCCCCAGAAATTTCCGGAGGCTTTGTCGTGCGTATGTATTGGAATTGACTATTCGATAGTCACTTCTGCGTTCTCCATGATCAGATTATATTTATAACCGTAACCAAAATCTTTATCGAGGGTTAGAGGTCCACTGGCAACGACGGTGTCGCCAACATTAACTTGCACACCACCCGTGACCGTCAGGTCATTCGTTCCCGCAGCTTGGTCACCACTGCCATCCTGAAGGTGAATCCAGTTTGTTCCCATAATCTGAGGACTGAATTTAACAACTTTACCGCGCAGGGTCACCGTTTTTCCGGAGAGATCGTCCTTTCCGGCATAAATCTCACCGATAGTCAGTCCACCTTCAGCTTTTTGAACTGCAGTCAGATCAACAGTGGGGGGGGCATTGTTTCCACCGATGGGTGGATGCCCTTCAGGCATCTGCATGCTGCCAGAGGAGGGTGCTGCTCCCATGGTTGGATTGCTCGCGTTCAATACCGACTCAACAAAGTAGACGACATCAAAGTCACGATCCAAGGTTTGGCTGTGGTAGTTGTGCATCGCCATTCCTTCTGGAACCAACACTTCATCACCAACGCTGACAGCAAATTCTGGAGCGGCAGCCCAAATTTTCTCTGTCCCTTTATCGACATAAACGTAGGTATATCCAGCTGCATTCATGGTCTCAATGACGGTACCTGAGCTTTGATCAGGAGTTTGCGCTGGAACTGGTTCGGGGACAGGCGCAGGTGCAGGCTTTTCTGCAGGTGCAGAGGCCTGTGCAGATGTTTGTACGGGTTCATTCTGGCTGCAAGCCATCAGCGGTAACAGTATAAAAAGTCCGGCCAATAAAATTAATAGTTTTTTCACTTTTAATCCTCCATGTTGGGTTTCAGAGTCAGAACCTGGATCTTTCTCTGAATATTTAACTTTTTGGAAAAGTAGCATGGGTTTTTGAGTGCAGACAAGAGGATTGCGACAATGATTACATTTCTGCGGGAATGCACAGATTGCGTCCGTACAAATGAGACATGTTTTTTAATCGCGAAATAATATCAGCTGAGAGCTCTTCAGATTGATAGCGCCACTGCCAATTTCCTGTTGCCGTCCCCGGAATATTCATGCGACTTGATGCCGGAAGTGACAGAATATCCTGTAGGGGAATGATCGCCAGGTTGGCCTGGCTGGAAAGGGCCGTTTCAATCAATGTCCACGGCATTTCATCACATGGATTATGTAGAAAGTCCCTGACCCGCTGGCGTGCGGCAGCATCGAGTTCCTGCCACCAGCCAAGAGTCGTGTTGTTGTCGTGGGTGCCAGGATAAATGACAGCGTTTGTGCCAATATTTACAGGTAGATAGGGATTGTTTATATCAGAATCAAATGCAAACTGAAGTATTTTCATCCCTGGAAAGTCAAATTTATCGCGCAATTTTATGACATCTTCAGTGAGTATTCCCAGGTCTTCAGCAATCAGTGGCAATGAGTTACCAAACTCTTGCTGTAATTGGGTGAATAATTGTTCACCGGGAACCTCGACCCAAGAGCCATTTTCAGCTGTTGTTTCCGTCGCAGGGATCGCCCAAGATGACGAGAAGCCACGAAAGTGATCGACACGCAGGAGATCGAAAAGTTCAAAGTTCCATTTAAATCGAGCTTTCCACCAGGAGAAATTATCTTCCACCATTTTTTCCCAGCGATACAGAGGATTGCCCCAGCGCTGGCCAGTCGAACTGAAATAATCGGGGGGGACCCCGGCGACTAAAGTCGCGCGATCTTCTGTGTCGAGATGAAATTTGCTCCGATTGGCCCAGACATCAGCAGAATTTTCCGCGACAAAGATTGGCAGGTCGCCGAAGATCAGTATCCCTTTTTCGTTAGCGTAGCGTTTGAGGGCGAACCACTGCTCAAAAAAAACAAACTGTTGATATTTATGGCGATAAATTTCCTCTTGAGAGTTCATACGCCAACTTTTCAAGGCTTCCGGATCCCGCTGCCGGATCTCCCGCGGCCACTGTTGCCATCCTTGAAACTGCTGGTCAGTGCGAATCGCTTCAAACAATGCGTAATCATCGAGCCAATAGGCCTGATCATGGCAGAACTTTTCGAACGACTGATGTCGCTGCGTTGCTGCCGAATTTTTGAAACGATCACAGGCCAGGTTGAGTAGAATCTGCTGCTCAATCAGGGCCGTCGAAAAATCGACCAGGTCCCCTTTGAGAGATGGTAAAGGGAGATCGGTGTTTTGCAAATCTCCGGTCTCAGCTAGCAACTCAAGATCAATCAATAGCGGGTTTCCGGCAAAGGCCGAAAAGCAGCTATAGGGGCAATTGCCGTAGCCGGTCGGTCCAAGGGGCAGTATCTGCCAGACTGATTGGCCGGCAGCTACGAGAGAATCGACAAAATTGCAGGCATCTCGACCAATTGATCCGACAGGTTGCGAACCCGGAAGAGATGTGGGGTGAAGCAGGATGCCACTACGGCGTTGTGTAAGCATTGAATCTCCAATGTGAGTCGGTTGTGCGTTTATGGGCTGACAATCCGCCCTGCTTGACATTGAACCTCGACCATCTCGAACATATTGGTGGTGCGCCCAACCTGCAACTGTTCTTTTTTCTGATAAAAGTCAAGGCACAGTCCACAGCTGGCAATATCGACACCGCGGGATTCAAGTGTTTGCAGTGCTTCAAGGACATCAGAACCTTTGGTGGTCAGATCAATGCCACTATTTACAAAAAGGATAATATCGGGAAGCGGATCCATTTCAAGCAGCGTCGTCAGGAAGTTTCGCATCAAGACGCGGCCAAATTGATCATCGCCATCCCCCATTCGATCACTCCCACAATAAATGACCGTTTTTCCTGTGGTTGCTGCGACTGTCGCTGCCTCATCTTCTGCTGCCGTTGCTGTTTCGCCATTTGCAGGGGTTAAAGTCAGTAGAAAATTGCTGCCAGCGGCTTCGGCTGAAGCCTGGTAATTCATTTTTGCAGCCAGTCGGGTGACGTTATCACGCCCTGCCTGGTCACCGACCAGAACTTCCAGCGATTGGCCGGGATTCGCTAAAATTTGTTTCCGGGTTTCGACAACCGGGTAGGGGCATTGATGCTGGCTGTAGTCAAGTTTGATCATGGTTTTCTCCTCGTGAATTTTGAATTGTCGTTAAGACTATATTAACAGCCGGATAAAGTCCAAGTGAAGGGTAAAGATAACCACAGATGAAGCAGATAAGAAATTATTTTTGACCGATAAGAATTACTTATTCTTCCGCATGTTTTAGCCGTTTATATTCTCTTTACAGGATATAAACAACGATGAATAGATAGGGAATAATTTTATGGAATTATAGAGGGTTTCAGACTTTAAACCACGGTAAATACTGGATAAGTTGATAAACCCCTAAACCTTATGGGGATATAAGTAACTTATATATCTAATTATTCCAAATATTGGTTAAAAAAGAACTTGAAAACAATAAATAGAGGTGCTACATCAGAATTCCGAATATTAATAATGGCACAAGTTAAGTGCCGTAAACAATCAACCAAGGAGAAAAAAATGAACTGGAAAGCCCTTTTGATGATTGGTTTAATTTTAACTGCATTTACTGCAACAAGTGCTCTTGCCATTGAAGGTGGTAATGCACGTAAGGGAAAGCATTTGTTCAAGAAGAATTGTAAAAGCTGTCACGATGCTGGTGGTGAAGGTGGTGAATTGACTCCGATGACAAAGACCATGTCACAGTGGGATCGTTATTTCAAAAAGAAAGCTGCCGATCATCCGGGTGATGTGTTTAAAAATCTGAAGGACAGTGATCAAAAAGATATTAATCAGTTCTTGTATGATAGCGCTGCTGATTCACCATCTCCGGCAACCTGCGGTTGATCTTTGCACTCGGCAAAATACATCAGTTTTCTAGGAGGTAACATCGTATGAATAAATTTATAGTTTTACTGCTGGCGACCCTGCTGACTCTGCCTGCAGTCACATCTTTTGCAGCTCCTCCAACAATTGAAGAGTTGCAAAAGCAAATTGCTGACATTGTTGAAGAGCTTGACGATCTGAATGACCGCTTGGCGGCTCCAGAGCGTCATTCTGCGTTGGATAAGATCACTTTCACTGGAGATCTTCGCAATACCGCTGATTCAATCCACTATCAGGATGTGACCTTTAATCCAG
>JAZBPC010000047.1:0-9348 GCA_036351455.1 Desulfuromusa sp. | reverse complement strand
TACAATTCTTGTACGACCAGAGCAACACAAGATCCTGACACATTCTTTCCTTGTGGGATTGGGACTCTAGATTTTCGGACCGTTTAACCCAATCTCCAGAAAATTGACAGTTTGTCACTGCATATCTTTGGAATAGCTCCGCATTCTTTTGATCGTTTAAATTTAAAATCCAGTTTTCTGCCGCCTGGGTACAACCCGATTGAGCTGCCATGACAGGGAGTTTGGTGAAAGATAACAGCAATAACAGCAATGCCACAGAGTAGATTTTATTTTTGTCTAATATCTTCATAATGTTCCGATTTGAAAAAACTTTCTGTCTGTTCCTATCTGTTTCCACGCCGTCCAGTTTTTGGTGCGGATCGTGTTGGTGCTGCTTTTTTTCGACCCACTGTTCTGGTTTTGGTCGATTTTTGCACCTTTTTGGGCTTGGCAGCAGGTTTGCCTGATTTGGCTGCAGCAGCTTTTGCCTTTGCCGCAACCTTTTTGGGGCTGGGTTTGCTGATGGTTGTTTTGCGTGGCTTGATCAGCGCACCTCTCTTGATAGGAATCAGCGGGAATTCTGCAATGGTTTCACTCGGAATGACACTTCTGAGCAGCTTTTCAATCGCCTGCAGCTTGGGTTTCTCGGCAGGGCAGACCAGTGAAATGGCTTGTCCTGATTCTCCCGCACGACCGGTACGACCAATCCTGTGGACATAATCTTCCGGGACATCTGGTAGTTCATAGTTCACCACATAGGGCAGGTGGGCGATATCGAGCCCCCGTGATGCAACATCGGTGGCCACCAGCACCCTTAACTCCCCCTGTTTGAATTGCTTCAAGGTACGTGTCCGCAATGACTGGCTCTTATTACTGTGGATGGCTGCTGTGTTGATGCCATCGAAGAGGAGTTCTGCTGTCAACTTGTCGGCGCTATAGCGGGTGCGGGCGAAAACCAGAACCTGATTCCATTCCCCTTTGCGGATCAGGTGTGAGATCATTTCCCGTTTACGGTTCCGTTCTACCGGATAGACAATTTGGTTAACATCGTCAGCGGTTATCTGACGCCGAGCCACCTCAATCCGTTTTGGATTTTTGAGGAGTTCATCAGCCAACTGCTTGATTCTTTGAGAATAGGTTGCTGAAAAAAGCAGGGATTGTCGTTCAGCCGGGAGATACTCTGCCACTTTGAGAATTTCATCGATAAATCCCAGATCAAGCATCCGATCTGCTTCGTCCAATACCAGAAACTTGATTTCAGATAGATTTATCGTTCCCCGGGCTGCGTGATCGAGGAGTCGCCCTGGGGTTGCCACGACAATATCGATACCACGGTGCAGGCGTTCAATTTGTGCCTGGATGCTGACCCCACCATAGATCATGGTTGAGCGTAGCGATAAGCGGCGGCCATAGTTTTGCATCTGTTCGCTGACCTGCGCCGCCAGTTCGCGGGTCGGTACCAGAACCAGTGCACGCGGACGCCGCCGTTTCTTTGTCGGTGTGGTTTCACTCAGCATCTGCACGATCGGTAAGGCAAAAGCCGCCGTTTTACCGGTTCCTGTCTGAGCACCAGCTAACAGGTCAAGCCCCTCAAAAACCACCGGAATCGCTTGGGTCTGGATCGGAGTCGGGGAGGTGTATCCTTGAGTGGCAACCGCGCTCAGCAGCTCGGCACATAATCCAAGAGATTGAAATGGCATAAATGAGTCCTTATGTTATGAAATCCTGGATCAGGATTCGCTGGTTGCCTAGAAAGATCGGTCGTTTAAGCTTGTTGGCGGGACAGTAGTTGATTGTGACACTGCTGTCAATTGTATGAGGATTTCGAGCGATCAAAAGGCAAGGAAAGAAACGTCCCCTGCCTCTTCGAATAGCTCGAATGCATAGTTCTCTCCACATTCCATTTATTCTGTTTACGCAGGACAACTGTCAAAGGGCTGTTTCTCAAATTTTATTTTGCCGTCGTGGCCCTGGTAAATATTGATCCAGGCGTTTCAATTTTTACTGTCGGTGTTCGGATAGTCGAGCCGATAGTGACTGCAGCGGCTTGATTATTGATCAAATGAGCTAATAAATGATGAAACATAAAAAGAAGATACTTACTTGACATCTAATCTAATAGTTAATATTTAGCTTTTATTTCGTCCCCTTTTTCATCAACCGGTAGAGAGTCATGTCAATTAAACTGACGCACGATCAATCCACAGGAATTCTCTAAAATTCAACGGGAGAAGACTTCACAGTCAACGAATTTGTAGAGAGTTTGAAGATCATTCTATCCTCACCCGATTATCCGCCTCACATAAACACCATTTGGGACATTTCTCAGTTAACTTTTAATCAAATTGATAGCCAGTTTGAAAACAACCTTGTCAGAGTCCTTGAGCAAAACCCTGAGAGAGCGAATGCTATGACAGCTATGGTTGTCACTTCTGATGTGGGATACGGTATGGCGAGAATGTTTCAGACTTTATGCAGTCAAAAAGATTTGCCCCAACGCTTTTCAATTTTCAGAAACCGTGCTGACGCAGAAGCATGGTTTCTGAAAACTCCGAGATAAACGGATTAAACACTCAACAACCTTCAGTGCTACTTTTCCTTCCCATCCAGCACCCGCCTCACAGTCTGCAGAAGTTGTGGCATATTCAACGGCTTCATCAGGAAGGCACTGACACCCAGGTCTTTAGCGTTATCTTCATTGACCTTGCTGCTGTATCCAGTGCAGATGATAGTGGGAATGTCTGCTCTGACCTTTTTGAGTTGCTGGATCAGTTCTTTGCCAGCAAGATCGGGCATGGTCTGATCGGTAATGACCAGGTCAAATTGATCCGGGTTGGCGGTAAACTTCTTCAAAGCTTCGGTGCTATCGGTCATGGTGGTGACCGTATACCCTTTTAGACTCAGTATCTCTTCGCCAAGACTGGCAAGCATGGGATCATCATCGACAAACAAGATCCGTTCTGTCCCTTCGGGCTGGTCATCACTGACAGAAATTATCTCAGAGGATTCAGTTTGGTCTAGCACGGGAAAATAGAGTTCAAATGTGGTCCCTTCGCCCAAGCGGCTGTTGACCTTGATCAACCCTCCATGCTGGGTAACGATCCCCTGGACGGTTGAAAGTCCCACTCCGGTTCCCTGATCAACCGGTTTGGTGGTGAAGAAGAGGTCGAAGATTTTATCAACAGTTTCTGCCGCCATACCACACCCCGTATCCTGCACACTGAGTTTGGCATACTCTCCGGGGTGACACTTATACTGGACGGGGATGCCTAGTTTCTGCAGTTCGACACGTTCAAGGGTAATGGTGATATCACCTTCTTCTTCCATAGCATACATGGAATTATTACAAAGGTTGATCAGACATTCCTGTATTTGTGAGGAGTCGGCATTGATCATGAGGGCATGACTGTCACTGCTGATCTTCTGCTGCAGATTGATTGTTGTGGGCGTAGTAGCACGAAGCAGTTGCAGGGTTTCATCAATGATAAGGGGCAGATGTGTTGAGGTTTTACCTTTACCCTCTTTTTGGCTGTAGGTGAGAATCTGTTGGACTAGATCCCGGGAACGTAGAACAGCTATTTCGGCGTTGCTAAGATAAGCATTAATGTCAGAGTTTGGTGGCATCTTCATCTTTGACAGTTCGACATTGCCAAGAATAATGGAGAGGTTGTTATTAAAGTTATGCGCCATGCCTCCGGCCATCACCCCGACAGCTTCCATCTTGTATTTCTGGCGCAGTTGCGCTTCGAGTTTTTGATGTTCTTCTTCGGCTTTTTTGCGATCGGTGATGTCAGTGGCAGAGACGTATATGCATGACCAGTTTGACCGATTCGGATCAATAAAAAGGTGTAAAAGCACCTCCCTTTTGTCTCCATCAAGAGTTTGAACGGTTGCTTCTGTATGAAAGCTTTCGGCACCACTGGCTAGAGCGATCAGTCCATGATAAAAACCGCAGTAAGCATCCTCCATGAATGTTCTATGTAAACATTCTAGTACCTCTGTTATCGTATTTGCTTTGTGCAGTTGTAAAGCTGCCCGATTGACGTCAATGATCTTAACTTTAGTCGCACAACTAGCAACAACCTCTGGGTGAGACTCGAAATAGGTTTGAAACTCGGTCACGCCCTGCTGCTTGAGAAGTTCAATCTGAGCTTTGATCTCAGAAAAATCTTCCTGAAACAGAGCCACCGGGGCATTATCAAAAACCATCTGCAAGTGCGTTTTACTTTCCTGCAGGGCAATCTCAGTCTGCTTACGGTCAGTGATATCCTGCGTAAACCCTATGCCACTAATGCCTTTACCATTTTCATCGAACTTCAACTCCGCTTTTTCCCGAACCCATTTTGTGGTGCCATTCACAACAATGCGATGTTCTACATCAAAATATCCATGTTTGAGTGCTGCTTGCCATGCCTCATCAAAAACTTTCCTGTCATCGCGATGGACCCGCTTCAGTAACATTTCATATTTAGCCTCAAATCCGTTGGGTATCCCATAAATCTGGTTACCCACTTCCGTGCCGAGAAATGTGTTCTGGGTAGGATCGTACTCCCATGATCCTATTTGACCCAGTTCCTGGGCTTTTTGAAGCAAGTTTTTTTGATACTTTAATGCCTTTTCTGCCGCTTTGCGATCGGTGATGTCTAAAGCTGTGAAGGTCACCCCTTGGCTCCAATCACTCTGATTCACGGGTGTCGAAGACAAAAACACATCAATCAGCGACCCATTTTTTTTCTGCATGATTGTTTCAATACTTCCCGTCCCTTTTCTCTGAATCTCTTCATATTTATATTGACCAACCCGCTCAAATTCTTCGTCACTAGGATAGACAGATCGCGACTTTTGGCCGATCAACTCTTGCCCCGAATAGCCAAGCATCTGCGCAAATTGCTCATTCACAAAATTGAATTTCCTGTCTGTTACCTGGCCAATGCCAATGGGTGCCGAGCGTAAAATACTTGTTAGTTTGGCTTCACTGTCATGCAGGGCTCTCTCTGCCTGTTTGCTCTTGGTGATATCCCGAAGAAAGGCAACAAACTGTCCTCCGTCTTCAGAGAGATACTTGGCACTGACTTCAATATCATAGACCGTTCCGTTTTTGCGGCGATGTCTTGATAAAAAACGAGCCTGTCCTTGTGAAATGATGTTTTTCAAGTGCAAAGCAGTTTCTTCAACTGACTCTTCGGCTTCAACATCAGAAATACTCATAGTGAGCAGTTCTTGTTCACTGTAGCCACTCATTCGACAATATGCAGCGTTTACCTCTAGAAAACGGCCCTGAAGGTCAACAGACCAAATACCGTCCAAAGATGCAAAAAGGATTGAGCGGTGATGATTATTGCTTAAACGTAAAGATTTTTCTGCTTCCAAACGTCTTTTAAGCTGTAACCCCTGATTCGCCAGCATCTGCGTCAGTCTTTGGATAAATGTCAAATTTTTATGCAGTTTGTCCTCCGGGAAAATCGGGACATTGCGCATGGCCTCCAGATACTCTTTTTCATCAAAACCATACTGACGAGCCTGATGGGTGAAGAACTCTTCGTCCGGAGGTTCCATGAAAAGTTGGCCAGTGAAAACGTTACCGAGATGTTTCCCATCAATGATTATCGGAGTTGCCGCATCGACAAGCCCCAGAGGGCAGCGGTAGATGACATGTGGTTTTTCTTTGTGAAGTTCGGCATCAATATGTGTATCGCTCTCGATGCACTTCTTCTCAGTCTCTGGATTGATGCGGTGGAATTTCGTGCAGATGTCTTGCCAAGCGGTAGCGGTGAGGATATTCCCCTCGAGGTCCATAATCGCAGAGGGCATACTGTGAATCTCGTCCAAACTGTCCAGCAACTGCCGTAGCTTGGGAATGTCCAGAAGCTCTTCGAGAGTGTATTCCATTGGGTCACCTAATATAAGAAAACCGACACGCTGAAACACGCAATGTCGGTTGGTTTTGATCTATAAGAATTTGTGCTCACAGGATGGGGAGTGTTGATCCTGCCAGAGCAGTATTGTTGCCATGCAATATACCTCCCAAAATATGTTTTTGTTAATATTACTTATACTATCATTCAGGTAAATTATCAATTTTTTCATCATGGAGGGGGGGGCTGCTACCCCCTGGAGGGTTAAGGCCTTATCCAATTTCAGCAAAATTGAAGCGATCGGCGACTTTTCTGTTTTAAAACTGCTTTCCTGACTTTTCCAGGTGGGTCTGTCCATCTTTTCCCCTTCAAAAGCCCTTTCATTTTATCAATAAAAACCCCCGATCGATATCGACCCGAGGTTATGTTTCACTCCTTTCCAATTGTGAAAAAGGGCTGCCACTATCCGAATAGCACTGTCATAAGTGAAATGCTGTGATCCGAACTCAATACTCGCCATCGTTTTCCTAAAGCCGTAAGCAGTCATGCCGTTTGGCTCTACTATGGATTTTGCTGAGCGATAGAGTGGCCGAAGAACTTCTCGCAGCCCGAAGCATATTCGTGTTTAAGCATTGTCACAAGCCATACTGGTATTTGATGACAGCTGATGTTTGTATTGTTTTGCTGCCAGAACTTTGAGGGCGTTTGATTTTTCCGCTAGCCATTTTGATTGCTTTCATAGCGCTTTGATCTAAGGGCTTATTACCTGACGATTCCAATATCTGAACATTTGAGAATATACCGTAGCGTGAAATCGAAAACCCGATTTTTACATTACCTATCCATTCGGAATAATCGACAGTTGCGGTAGCTTTTTTGTTCTTTTCAATCTCTTCTCTGATTGTCTGAAGATAGCGACGTAACTCAGCCCTGCCTCGGTTGAGCGAATAAACACTATTTGTTTTGGGGGGGACGGCCTTGCTTTCAATAGCCTCATTGAGAAGTTTTTGGATCTTATCGATCTCACTGGTTGTGTATTGATGGGCCTTTATTTTTTGCCCGATTGGGATGAACTCAATAGGAATACGAACGTCTTCTCCTTTTGAAGTCAAAGTGCTATCAGCATCTAATCCAGGAATCCCCGATTCGCTCTGTAGCAGGGTGAAATGAAAGATACATGAAAGAATCAGTGAAACCAGCAAGATATTATTAAAGCTTTGGGATTCAGGGTTCATCACGTTTAATGTCGGTAGCGATAACAAGATTGTCGAAGCCTGTTTTGCGAACACTGTCCATAACCGAAACAAAGGCATTAACTGAGGCTGCTTGGTGCGCTTTTAGAATAACCAAGGGTTGGTTTTGCTCCTGTTTTTTAGCCGCTAAGAGAATGCCCTCCAGTCGCTCTTTTTCAATCTTTAAACCATTGAATAACAGCTGATCATTTTTTGTGATGACAATTTCCCAGTGTTCAGACGGAAGGATCTCAGCTGTGCTTGCCGGTGGAAGATCAAGCACGATCCCACGAGAGCTATTGGCCGTAAGTATAAAAAAAATCAACAGAATAAAAATCACATCAACCAGCGGTGTGAGGTTGAAACCGATAGTGTCAACCGGGCTTTGCTCACTGAAGTTGATCATCTCGTGTCCATCCTATTACTGGAATGATGATTCAGAATTGCAATCAGTGAATTTCCGGCGGATTGCATGTGATGCGCGATCATTGCAATGTTGCGGTTTAGATAATGGTATGCCAGTACAGTGGGGATTGCCACGCTCATGCCTGCAGCTGTGGTCAGCAGGGCGGTCCAGATACCGCCGGCCAGAAGGCCCGGATCTGCAGCACCTTGCATGTCGGACACTTTAGAAAATACCTCAATCATCCCAAAGACAGTTCCCAGAAGGCCCATGAGTGGAACAACAGAGCCAATTGCTGATAGGATGCTGAGTCGCGTCCTCAGTTGAAAAAGGAGCTCGTCGCCGGCCGTGATGGCAGCCTTCTCCTGATGAAGTTCATTTTCTACGCTCAATATTGCCAGGAGTATTTTTTTTAAAGATGATTGTTCGCTAGCAATGATTTTAATCGCTTCAGTAATGTCTCCTGCTTCGCTCAACCGGAATACTTCATCAATTTTGGCTTGATCGGGCCGTGGTGTTTTCCAGAAAACCACGTAAAATCGCTCGATGATGACAGCTAATGCGATGACCGAACAAAGTAAAATCGGATACATCATAAATCCACCTTTTTCGAACAATTCCATCATCTTTATACCTCGTTTTGGGATTGATTTTCAGCGGCCTAAGTTTTCGAGTTGTTGAGCCAAACTTGTTCCCGATGATGAGAGAGATCGGACAATTAGGATTCAAAATATTCGAAACGTCATAGTGCCAACAATTATATTGTACCAAGGGTTTGTGTCTGTGAATCAGTTGCAGTAAAGGTCAAGGTGGGGCAACTTTGCCCCACCTTCTTCTAAAGAAAATAATAACTGACTGACCTTTTACCAACCTCTGCGTTACAAAGAGGTTGTTGACCTCCATTTAATACTCAACCTTGCCGCTTTTGGGCCCTTGCCAATCGAATGAAACGATCTTTCCGTCTTTCCAGGCAATAGAAAAAGTTCTGATTGTGCCGGCAGCGGTTTCAGATTTTTCACAACTATCAACAGTCACTTCAGCGGTATAGAGAACTGTTCCACCTTTTTTTTCCGTATTTGTGATTTTCGATGCCCCTAGATTGCAGGCTTGCAAAGATTCAGGAACGACTCCCGAAGTTGAAGAATACTTATTTACGACAGTTGCTATTTTTTCTTTTGAACTCAGAGCGCCCATAAATTCTTTCATTTCCGGGCTGACCGAGTTGCTGCATCCTGCTAAAAAAAGAAAAATGGTTAGACTTACTAAAAGTGTTCTCATGCTATTTCTCCTGTAATTGATGTATTGTTTGACCTTCTAAGTCCATAATAGTTTTACTTTTCAATAGCCCCTGTGTGCGCAGGCCGTTTGTATCGCGTATCAATCAGGCTGTTGTCATCGCTAACAGTGGCTGCGCGTTTTTTTCAATATCCTCACCAATGATGACCAGAAAGTTTTCCCCGGGAAGATCTTCGGCTGCCGGAGTCAAATTGTGAGATCCAGGGACATATTGATAATAGTAGCGATCTTGGCTGTCTGTGAATTGCATGACACCCTTAATCCTGAGGACTTTTTCCGGCAACTTTGTCGCTTTTGCAAGGAACAGATTCTTATCAAGGGGAGACTTCAATTCGACCAGAATGCTGGAGATATTTTGACTGCTATGAGTATGATGCTTCGTCATATTTATCCGCTTAAGGCTGTCTTCCATTTGGATGTTTCCGGTCAGGTTGACACCGTAAAGTTGCGGCGCTGAGAACTCACCATGGTTGCCTTGATGAATTTTCGCAACGGGATTCAGTGCTTGAATATTATCTGTCAGCGTTTTGAGCTCTACGGCAGGGATATCATCAGTTTTGTTCATCAAGATAACGTCCGCAAG
>JAZBPC010000046.1:0-42979 GCA_036351455.1 Desulfuromusa sp. | reverse complement strand
GCATCCTCAGGATTAATCAGCAGATCAATCCCCAGTTTCTCTTTGGAGAGAACCGCACGGCTACTGGTATATTCAATATTTTTCGTTCGTGCGACCAGGATTTTAACCTGATATTCACGTGCCAGCAAACAGGCAAGAATGTTGACTTCATCCATATTGGTCACGGCAATAAAGATATCAACATCCTTAATACCCGCTTGTTCCAAAACCTCAGCACTGGCCCCATTGCCAATAACACCAAGGACGTTCAAGCGATCCTGAGCCCGTTCAACAACAGCCTCATCCTGATCGACTAAAGTAACTTCATGCCCTTCACGCGAAAGGCGGTCGCACAAAAAGTAGCCGACCTGACCGGAGCCAACGACAAGAATTTTCATATATTATCTCTTCCACTCTCAGTAGTTTTTCGATGAAAAACAATTTGACAAGATCGCATAATTTCCCAAATTGTGCAATAATCCGGCCGCGACCTAAGGAGATAAGATGGACTGGGAAATCAATATAGATGAAGAAAAAATCCGCAAAGAAAGACAGAAAGCCCGGGATCTGCGCAAGCAAAACTGGTGGAAAAACCGGATTGCCAAGGGGATTTGTCACTACTGTGGCAAATCGGTCCCTCCCAAAGAACTGACCCTTGACCACGTTGTTCCTGTCGCAAGGGGGGGACGGACAACTAAAGGGAATTGTGTTCCTGCTTGCAAGGACTGCAATAACCAGAAAAAAAACTTACTGCCTTTAGAGTGGGAAGACTATCTGCAACACCTAGAAAAACTGTAGAGACTTATTCAGCCACCATACCAACCCCAGCGATAGTTTCGCCACAATGAGAGCAGCAACCTCCATCATCGACTTGGCAGCTGATCTCGAAACGGTTCCGACGAATCACGACCATACCGCAAGCGGGGCAGTTCGTGTTCGACTCCCCACCACAATTTCCTAGATAAACGTATTTAAGACCTGCACTATAGCCGATTTCGACCGCTCGCTGCAAAACATCTGGCGACGTCGGTGCAATCTGCTCCATTTTATACTGCGGGAAAAAACGGCTGACGTGCCAGGGGACATCGGTCCCGAGTTCCGTAGCGATAAACTTGGCAATATCCCGTAATTCTTGCGGATCATCATTGACCCCTGGAATCAACAGCGTCGTCACCTCAAGCCAGACGCCATAACTGGAAAGCCTTTTCAAACTATCGAGAACCGGTTGTAATCTTGCGCCAACATATTTACGGTAAGTTTCATCCCGAAAAGCTTTTAGATCGATATTGGCCGCATCCAGCCAAGGATGAAACAGTTCCAGCATCTCCGCAGACATATACCCGTTGCTGACATAGACATTGGCAAGTCCAGCCTCCCGCGCCAGACGGGCTGTGTCATAGCTATATTCGAAGAAAATCGTCGGTTCTGTATAGGTGTAAGCAATAGTCCGGCAGCTACTTAGCGTAGCGGAAGAAACGATATCTTCAGGGGGATAGTCCCTTCCACCCAAAAAATGCTGTTTACGTGGCATCTGGGAGATTTCCCAGTTCTGACACCAGTCACAACGGAAGTTACATCCCGGCGTTGCGATAGAAAAGGACCGACTACCAGGATGAAAATGATATAAGGGCTTCTTCTCAATCGGATCAACACCCTGACTGATTGTTCGGCCATAAACCAGAGAATAAAGAGTTCCATCGCGGTTTTCGCGCACCTGACAGAGACCTTTTTTATCCCTGGAAATAACGCAATAATGGGCACAAAGCTGACAGCGAACTCGATTCTGATCTAATTTTTGATACAGTAGAGCTTCCTTCATTATTAACCTTCTCTTTCCACCCTAAAATCATTGCCACCAAGACGCAAAGAACCAAGAAGGTCAAAACCAAAACTTTTAACGCAGAGACGGGCAGAAGCAGAGAACTTTAAAAACTAGAATTTATCTTTTTGGGTTAAAATCTTAAAAATGGGTTTAAGATTTTCTCAGCGATCTCTTTGTTACTCAGCGTCTCTCCGTTAAAAAGTCTTTCTTGTGTCTTGGTGGTTAAAAGATTCTTGAAATTCAATGGATACGTGCCGAAAGATACTTGATCAGATCATCCAGACTGACCAGCTTTTCATAATCATCTTCGGGAATATCAACTCCAAGTTCCTCATTGAGCCCAATCAGAAAATTCAAGAAATCGAAAGAATCAATATCCAATTCTTCGCGAATATTTTCTGTCGGCAAAAGCTCCTCAAAATCTGCCTCTGGAGCAATGAGAGACAATCCCCTGATAATAGTTTCTCTGATTTTTGTTTCAGTCATAAGTTTTCAGGCTCCTGCAAAAACTTGTTCAGGGCATCAAGGAACTGAGCCCCCAAATGGCCATCACTGGCTCGATGATCGGCGGCCAGAGTCGCGGTTAACACCTGCCGGACTCCCAGTAATCCATTCTCAGCCCAGGGACGTTCGCTGATTCTCCCCAGGCCAACCAATGCAACCTGTGGCGGGTAAATAACCCCATAAACCGTCTGCACTCCAAGATCGCCAAGATTGGTCACGGTGATACCAGCATCAGTCATCTCTGATCCCCGCAGTTTTCCAGTCCGCGTGCGATTGATCAAATCACTTAACGCGACCATCAATTGATCAAGGTCCAATTGATCCACATTGTGTAAAGCAGGGGTCATCAGACCGCCACCACGCAAAGAAATGGCAACACCAATATGAATCTCTTTGTTCAGCCGCAACTGGTCATCAACCCAAACGGCATTCAATTCCGGAATTTTTTTAAGGGTTTTAGCCACCGCTTTCAGGGAGAGGACCACTGGTAACAGACGTTGCTTGACCGATCGTTTTCGATTTTGTTCCACAAGCCAGTTCAGTGACTTGCTCATATCGATATCGGTTGCTAGATAGTAGTGGGGAATGTCCCGATTAGAGAGACTCATCGCTGCGGCAATCGCCTGACGCATCCCGGCCTTAAAATCGGATGTGGATTTCAACTCAGTCTGGGCGGAAGCAACTTTTTCTATTCCTGTTCTTACGCTTTCGCCCTCAACATCTGCCAAGCAGATTGCCCCTTGTGGACCTGTCCCGATGATCTGGCTAAGGTCTATATTTTTTTCGGCAGCCCGTTTACGAGCTATGGGAGAAACCTTCAGACGTACATCCGGTTCTGTCGTTCGAGCTGAAAAAGAAGTACTCCCACTGCCAATGGTCGCCAGCACCGTGCCGACCGGAACCTTTTCTGGACCGGGCTGCAGCAATAGTTTTTCGACCACACCAGCAGAAAAAACTTCAACCTCAAACAACCCTTTTTCTGTTTCCACCTCAGCTATAATGTCACCAATTTCAACATGATCACCTTCTTCAACACACCAAGCCACCAGAATCCCGGCAGTCATATCGGCACCCAGACTGGGCATGATAAAATCAGCCATGGGTCATCCTCCGCGCCGCTTCGACAATAGAAGTGACCTGTGGTAAGGCGGCCTCCTCCATGTGCTTGGCATAAGGCATCGGCACCTCAGCACTACAGATGCGCTCAACGGGGGCGTCAAGATGGTAAAAAGCCTGCTCCATAATTCTGGCGCTAATTTCTGCAGAGAGACTACCACTACGCCAGCCCTCATCAACAATTAAGGCTCGATGGGTTTTTGCTACCGATGTCAGAAAACTCTCCTCATCCAGAGGCCGCAAAGTCCGCAAATCAATCACATCGGTTGTGATCCCCTCTTCAGCAAGGATTGCAGCGGCTTGCAAACTTTTGTGCAAACAGCTTCCATAGCTGATCAAACTCAAATCTGTTCCTTCCCGAACTCGTTTTGCTTTGTCGATGGTAACCGCACCAGCATCAGCAGCCAGCGTCCCTTCCATCGTGTAGAGCACTGCCGGTTCAAAAATCAGCACGGGATCAGGATCAAGCAATGCACTCCAAAGCATACCTCGGGCATCTTCGAGGGTCGCCGGGCAGAGAACCTTGATCCCGGGAATATGCGCATACCAACCTTCTAGACTGTGGGAATGTTGAGCCGCCAGCTGCTTACCACCACCTGTCGCCATACGGATCACCAAGGGCACATTAAAAAGACCGCCTGACATATGTAAATAAGTGGCCGCAGTGTTCATGATTTGATCGAGAGCCAGCAGACTGAAATTAACCGTCATGATCTCGACAATCGGTCGCATTCCTCCAAGCGCAGCACCGATCCCTGCACCGGTAAACGTTGATTCGGATAGCGGAGTATCTCGAATCCGTTCTGATCCAAACTCTTCGAGTAACCCTTTACTGACCGCGAAGCAGCCCCCGTAACGACCGACATCTTCCCCCATCAAGAAGACTCGCTCATCTTTCTGTAACGCTTCGCGCAACCCCTCCCGAACGGCATCACGATAGGTCATTTTGCGGAGTTCATGTTGTCCCATCAGTCACCCCCAGATCTGAGTAGACGAAGCGGTTCAAATCTTCGATGGCTTCCCACTCGCTTTGCTCAGCAAACTCGACCGCCGCGGCAATTTCTGTTGCGGTCTCAATTTCCAGTTTTTCCAGGGCAGCGTCATCGATCCAGCCCTGTTCTTTAAGTCGATTGGTCAGAGAGAGGATCGGACAACGTAGCTTCCAACCCTCCACTTCCTGTTTGGAACGGTAGAATTCCGGATCAAACATTGAATGTGGACGGAACCTATAAGTGCAACACTCGAGAAAAAACGGTCCACCAGTCTCCAAAATGGTATCGCGCGCCTTCTGCGCTGCTGCAGCAACAGCGACAACATCCATGCCATCAACTGTTGCTGTCGGCACAGCGTAAGCAGCCGCCTTACTCGACAGGTCAACGACCGATTCAGAGAGTTGCAATGCCGTTCCCATAGCGTAAAAATTGTTTTCACAGACAAACAGAACCGGCAAATTCCAGAGCGCAGCCAAGTTCATCGATTCATGAAATTCTCCCTCGGCCATGGCCCCCTCACCAAAACAGCAGCAAGTAATATGCTTTTTGTTTTGCATCTGATCCGCCAAAGCCAATCCGACAGCGACCGGCAACCCCCCTCCAACAATGGCATTGCCTCCATAGAGACGATGCTCGGCATCAAACAGGTGCATCGACCCACCGCGTCCCCGGCAACAGCCATCAACCTTGCCATACATTTCTGCCATAATTGACGCCATGCTCATCCCTCGAACCATCGCGTGCCCGTGTTCACGGTAGGTGGCAACCACGGCATCATCGCCAGTAAGAGCTTCTGCCATACCAACGGCCACAGCTTCTTCTCCGATATAAAGGTGGAGAAAACCGCGGATTTTGGTGGCGCTGTAAAGCTCGGCAGATTTTTCCTCAAAACGGCGGATGCGCAGCATCTGGCGCAGCAGATGTAAGCTCTTATCCCGATCCACCAAGGGTTGGCCTGATTTAGGATTAATTGGCGTCATCAGTTTTCCTCCAACGTTGAGGTATCTCCTTCGGGAAGCCCAAGTTCTCGGGCTTTAAGTAGGCGGCGCATAATTTTGCCGCTACGCGTTTTCGGCAGGTTATCGGTAAAAGCAATCTCCTTGGGAGCAACTGCCGAGCCAAGTTTTTTACGAGCAAATCCAAGCAATTCCAGCCGTAACTGTTCGCTGGCTTCAAACCCCGGCTTAAGAGAAATAAATGCTTTGACCAGCTCGCCAATCATCGGCTCCGGCTTGCCAATGACTCCAGCCTCAGCAACCGCCGGGTGTTCCATCAGGGCACTCTCCACTTCAAAAGGACCCACCATGTGGCCGGAGGTTTTAATGATGTCATCAGCTCTGCCAACAAACCAGAAATAGCCATCAGCATCCCGCTGAGCCAGATCTCCGGTAATATACCAACCATCCACAAAACATTTACGGTAGCGTTCATCAGCGTGCAAATATCCTCGGAACATCGACGGCCACCCTATCCTTAGTGCCAGTTCCCCCTCACTGTCAGGATGAACTTCAAACTCTATCTGTCCTTTGCCAATCTGGTGAACAATTGCAGCTTCAATCCCCGGCAATGGAAGCCCCATAGAACCAGGTCGAATTTCCATAGCTGGATAGTTGGCAATCATGATTCCACCGGTTTCTGTCTGCCACCAATTATCATGAATCGGCAGACCTAGAGCCTCTTCACCCCAAATGACCGCTTCAGGATTGAGCGGTTCGCCTACGCTATGAACCAACCGCAACTGGGACAAATCGAATTTTTCACGCGGGTTCAGACCACTGCGCATCAGCATACGGATCGCCGTGGGCGCGGTATACCAGACATTGACCTTTTGCTCCGCAAGGGTTCGGCACCAACGTTCAGCTTCGAAATCTGCTTCG
Organism: Desulfuromusa sp.; assembly: GCA_036351455.1. Taxonomy (GTDB): domain Bacteria; phylum Desulfobacterota; class Desulfuromonadia; order Desulfuromonadales; family Geopsychrobacteraceae; genus Desulfuromusa. Next base: position 36,689 of record JAZBPC010000046.1, on the reverse strand, counting down.
TCTACCAGATTTGTCACCCCATGAACCAAGGGAGCAATAATTCCATAGGAAGTCCCAGTCACCCAACCACAGTCTGCCGTACACCAGAAAATATCCTCGGGGTGCAGGTCAAGAACATACTTTCCGGTCAGATAGTGGGTCAGCACCGCGTTATGGACATGCACCGCTCCTTTTGGTTTACCGGTCGTCCCACTGGTAAAGTGGAGCAGGGCCATATCTTCAGGATCGGTTGGTGGGATGGTAAATTCCGGGGATGCACTCTTCAGGAGGCGTGGTAGAGACAAAACCGTTTCTTCCTGATCCAGATCGCTATCAACTAACAAAATATATTGAAGTTGTGGCAATGAAGGACGTAATGCAGCAACCTTCTTACGATAGAGACGTTCCGTCGTGACGAGAACCCGGGCATCGCCGAGTTCAAGTCGCTGGGCAATCGGCTCCGGACCGAAAGCTGAAAACAATGGACAGAAAACACTGGTATTTTTCAGGGTACCAAGGATTGCAAAGTACAGCTCAGGAACTCTGCCCGACAAACTAAAAACTCGCGCCCCCTTTCCTACCCTCAGGGAACGGAGAACATTTGCAAAGCGATTACTTTGAATTTGGAGTTCGAAATAACTGAAGTCCGTTACTTTTCCATTTTTTCCCAACCAGCGCAGCGCTATTTTTCCTCCACGGCCACTAATCACATGTCGGTCAACAGCCTCATGGGCGATATTCAAGCCATTTTTGTCGGGAAGACCATCGAGTTCTTCACGCACATGGTCCCAGGAAAACTCAGCATAGGTTTTCTGATAGTTCAAAAGGTTGGGTTGTATATGCCACGTGGAAGGGTTCTTTTTGATCGGGGGCCAGTCCATCCCGGGAACCTCCTTCTTTGAACGATCTTTCTGGAGGATTTTTCCGGAAAGATCCGGTGGATAGAAACAACGACGACAGTTTTTATATGTAAGATAAGTATAGCAACGATATGGCTGATATCAACATGTTGACACCACTATGCTAGATGGGTTGTTCTGAGTGGAGACAATATGAAAAAAAAGGGGGCTGATCCATTTGACCAGCCCCCTTTTTCTCTCTTCCATTTACAAGAATTCATCGTTACTTGGAGCAGAACTCCTTGACCTGCCTGGCCAGAGCTTGTCCCTGTGTCAAAGCCAGATCCAATTCATGATCTGTAGGAGCACCCATCCACTCAATAGGATCGATAAATTCCCACTTCAATTTCTCGGTCAATTTATCCAATTCACGTTGGGCACCACCAGACCAGCCAGCGGAACCAAAACGGAGAACTTTTTTATTCAGCACTTTCTTCCGTCTAAACATATCAAGCACCCACGCCATAGGTGGGAACATTTCGTATTCGTAAGTTGGCATCCCGAGGATAAGGCCAGCTGATCTCCACGCAGAGGCAAGCACAATTCCGACATGCTCATCTGGAACACGGTGGACATGCACCGGTAATCCTTCTTTTCGAACTCCCTGAACAATATTGTTGACCAGTTTTTCAGTATTGCCATACATACTTGACCAAATAACAGTCACTTCGGCCTCGGCCGGACCGTTCATGTATTCAGCAAAACGGGAATATGAATCAATGATCTGCTTAGGGTTTTCCCGCCAGACGATTCCGTGTGAAGGGGCAATCACTTTGATATCTAGAGTGCTGAGCTTCTCAATCCCCTTGGTCACAAAGGTCGAGAAACTGGCAACGATATTAGCATAATAACGCAAGGCTTCATCGCTGTAAAAACGATGCTGTTCGGTAGAGAGGCGATCATCAAAGAAAACGCGGTCCAATTTACCGTAAGATCCAAAAGCATCACACGAGAATAGGGTTCCACTACTCTGTTCAAAGGTCATCATCGTTTCGGGCCAATGGATATTCGGGGTCTCATGAAAGCTGAGCACTTTACCCTGCCCCAGATCTAGAGTATCGCGATCTTTGACAATATGCACATTCTGATCAATACCGCAAAAAGATTTCAACATCCCGGCAGCTTTTGCAGTCAGATAGAACTTTAATTGGGGATTTTTCTTGTAAAATTCAGGCAGCCAACTGGTATGATCCGGCTCCATATGATTGATGATCAAATAGTCAATATTTTTTGGATCTAAGGGGATGGAATGAATCTCTGCCTCTAATTCTGCGGGTTTACCATCGGTATCCTCTACCAGATCAATCATGGCGGTCTTATCACCCTGGACAATATAGGAGTTGATTGAGATTCCATTGGGCATTGGCCACATACCCTCAAACAACTGATAACTTTCCAGATTAACAGGTAAACAGTAAATTCCATCGGTAATTTTAACAGCCTTCATCGAGTAGATCCTTTTCGTAGTTATTTGAGACTAGTGGTTCAAGGATGATTTTATCTGTTCAATTAATCCTACAATAATATCTCTATAGTCGTCTATATCCGCCAAAGATTGCAAGTCCTGTAGCGCTAGCGGTATATTTCGGTCAAAGGGAATGCGGCCGATGATCTTCCCTTCAAACTCGGCAGCCGCCGCAACGATGTCATTTTCAACTGCAGTGTTGAAACCCGCCTTATTAAGCAAGACTAAATGGGGAATAGAAAATTTCTTTATCAACTCTGCGAGACGACGGTAATCGGAGAGCCCGGAAAGGCTTTCCTCGACAACAGCCAAGACCAGATCGACACCGGTTATAGATGAGATTGCCTGACAACTGGTTCCCGGCGGTCCATCAATGACAATGTAAGAAATATTTTTCTCTTTTGCAAGAGCTGAGGCTTCATTCCGAACTTTGGTAATCAGTTTTCCGCTATTATCTTCTCCCGGTATCAGGTCGGCGTGCACCAGATTGCCGTTGGCAATGGAACTGACATACTGATCGCCGCCCTTGCGCGGAGACATACTGATCGCATTGACTGGGCAGACAAAAGCGCAGGCGGCACAACCTTCACAATCGGAATCAATCACTATTTTGCCAGCTTCACTTTGGCTGATTGCATCAAATTGGCAAGTAGAAATACAGATTTCACAACCGGTGCATTGAGCGTGATCAACTGTGGCTATATCCATCCCGTAGTAAGCGCTGGTACTTTGCGTTGTGTATGGGAGCAAAATGGGTAGGTTTGAAGCGTTGACATCGGCATCGACAGCAACAACTGAGTCCATCATTTTGATAATAGAAGCAGTAATTGAGGTCTTTCCTGCTCCTCCCTTGCCACTAAGTATGGCTATCTGCTGTGTCATAGTCTTGCAAGCTCCTGGCTGATCACCGCATGCAGGCCGGCATGGATTTCACTGAACTGTTGGCTGAGAATTTCTCCTTGCAGATTCGCTTTATGGTAGCGATCTTCTAGATAAATTGTTAATGCCGCCTTTTTGGATTTATTTTCAAAGAACTGGTCAACACTGCCAGCTGCCATCGTTTTATTGGCAATGATGAGGTAGTTCTTTCCCATTTGTTGCACAATTTGTTCTGTCTGCCGCATATCATGAAATCCAAATGGTGTTGGTTCCACAACCAACACAACCAGATCCGCTGGCTTTATTGCGGCAACTGCTGCACAGGAGTTGCCAGGAGGCCCATCAATCACAGAGAGCTTCCCTCCATCTATCTTTTTCACCATTTCACTGATCAGATAGGTGCCGCGCGTTGAACCAATTTTCAGATCACCGATATGAACCTGATTATTGATCCGTGAAGAATAGCCAGAACGGATATCCCCAACAGAGGCATCCTGATAGCTGATGGCCTGTTGCGGGCAAACCTTCTCGCAGAGGCCACAACCATGACAAAGAGACTCCGTTAAATAAACAGTCTTCAAGATTTTATAAAGAGCATGAAAACGACATTCTTTGGTACAAATGCCGCAACCGTCACAAAGCTCTTCTGAAAAAACCGGAATGGGTTGGGTTATCGGAGTCCTCTTGGAAAATTCCGGTTGAAGAAAATATTCTGCGTTGGGAGCATCGACATCAAGATCATAAAATTCAGCAGAAAAAACCTGTGCAATGGATGCAGCAAGGGTGGTTTTTCCCGCACCACCTTTACCGCTGACAACAGAGATGATCACTACGCCCCCCCACCGCAGACCTGATCATTGCTGATCGGCGAAAGCTGGTCATTCAGGAATAAGTCAACTGATTCCTGAACTGTCTGTCCGACCCCGGCATAAACCTCAATCCCGGTTTCGCGGAATCCCTGCAACGGGCGACCACCGATTCCGGCAACAATCAGCTTATTAACGTGGTTGGCGTTCAGCAATATCACCGGGACAGAACATCCCCCCTGGACATGTCCGCCATTCTGCATGGCGACAACCTGTTGGACCTTTTGATCTTTAATATCAATCAAGGTGTAATAAGCACATTTACCAAAATGACCTGAGCGCTGTGCCTGAAGACCAGCATCTGAATCTGCTGGAATTGCCAGCCTTATCGCACCGTTCTCAGGAGCCGAAACTGTTTCTTCCGGGGCTTCTTCCTGCGGTAGAGACTCTTGAGGGATACGGGCTAAAACCTCTTCTACAGTTCCAGTCGTATTTTCGTGGTAGATAATCTTTGCTTTATCCAGAACCTCAGCAGCTTTTGGCCCAACATGTCCCGTATAGAGAACATCGACTTTATACTCTGCCAATTGTTGCGATGCCCCTGTTCCTGCACCATTTCCTGCATCAACACCGTCGCTGTTATCGTGAGCGTACACTTCGCCCGTCAAACTGTTTGCGATTAAAAAATAGGCGGCACGACCAAACCTGGGGTCGACTTCAGATTGTAAGGATGCTTCTTTAGCAGTAACTGCGATAATCATAATATGCTTAGCTCCATTGTTAAATTGATTGTAAAACTGTACACGACGGATCTTCTGCCTCGATGAGCATTCCTGATCAGACGATCGAGAGCACAAGGAAGATTATTATAATAGAACTTCATCCTTTCAATCTACCCTTGGGATACAGGTTCTAGCGGCGACACCCCCTGCGACCCTGGCCACGGCCAGCACCTTGTCCGGAACCCATTCCGCGTCCCATTCCTTGTCCACGCCCTTTCCCCAGGCCCATCCCTTGGCCGGTTCCGGGTAAAGCACCTGCACATTGCGGAGCGACAGTTGAATTCTCATTATCTGCAGACTGATTCTCAGCGGACTGCGAGATATTCGGTGCGACAGCGCCACCTTTTAATTGATCAAGGACACCTTGAACCGTTCCAGTGATATTTTCGTAATAAGGAATATTTGCCCGCTTGAGAACGTCTGCAGCTTTTGGCCCCACTTTCCCAGTATAAAGAGCTTCTACACCGTATTCGGATAATGTTTGTGCAGCCCCGGTTCCTGCACCATTGGAAGCATTAATACCATCACTGTTGTCGTGGACAGTAACTTCATCGGTTTCAGTATTAACAATCAAATAATAGGCGGCTCTTCCGAACCTTTGGTCGATTTCAGATTGCAGGGAATTTTCTTGCGCGGTTATTGCGATTATCATATCAATTTATACTCCAATGAGGGCGATCTTGTGCTCGCCAGATTGTAAATAACAGAGGGGCAGACACGCAGCCTGCCCCTGTAAAAATTAACGTCTTCCTCGACCGCGACCTAGCCCTTGGCCGCGTCCAGCAGCTAAGCCCTCACCACGTCTGGCACCTAAACCGCGCCCCTGCTGATTTGCCGGGCCCTGATTTTGGCCTAGGCCTAACCTCTGTCCTTGCCCAAAACCAAGCCCCTGCCGACATCCGGCTCCGGTACCTTGATCTTGCCCTGCAACGCCTAAACCTCTTCCTGTCATTGCTCCCTGCCCTTGCGGTCCTGTTCCATCTCTTCCTGGCATAATTGCCTCCTTTTAGTTTTTGAATCATTCGTTAAAATTCCAGTTGCAGGAGTACAGGTTATGCTCTCGATGACTGCAACCGCTTTGTGCATATGCACAAAATAAGATTAACCCTGACAATCCAGTTTGTCAAGCACAAATTGTGCATATGCACGCAACATTCTCAATTGCTTGGTGACTGGATTTTTATCTGCGTTATCCTGAAAGGCCAGAAGGATAAAAAGCCCCAATCAGGAAAACTGATTGAGGCTCAAAAGGATCACAATATGATCGGCAGATAACAATCTATCTGAATAATCTACTGACACACAGAGATTAAATCTGCCCCTCCTGCTGCAACTTGGCCAGATGGGATTTAATATTCTCCAGAGCGAAGAAACTCAGCTGCTCTCCAACCTCAGGGTAAATGACTTTGAGCATCTCGGTTTCTGTGTTTCCGCTTCTGTGCAAATCCAGGATTGCTTTTTCCCGCTCACGGCGATGTTGCAAAGTGGATTGTAGACGAAAAGTGCCCCGCATCGGCATTCCATGGGACGGAACAACCACTGCGGGATCAAGGATGATAATTTTCTGCAAAGTCTGAAAATAGGTCGCCATATCCCCTTCCGGAGCTATAATAACCACCGTCCCAACACTCTGGATCAGATCACCGACAATAAACCAGCGCAATGAATCGGGAGCCAGAGCAAGCTGACCGGCATCATGTCCCGGAACTGAATAGACCCGTATTCCTTCCCCCTTCCAGGCTGTCAATATATCTCCATCCTGTTTGCTCTCGACGCGCACTGAGGAGAAATAGTCCTCCCCATGTTTCTGCTGAATACGTCCCTGAGTATCCTCACTCATCCAGATTGGCACCTGTAACCGTCTCGCCAACTCCGGAGCATGCTCATGATGGTCAGGATGGTGATGGGTCAAAAACACTGCATGGACATTATCGTCTTTAAGGGTTCGCAGTAATTTGTCCAAAACCTGCGGCGATTCCGGAGAAGGATCGACCAGAACCTGGGGTGAACTTTCATCTCCAAGCAGAAAAGCGTTGGTCCGCTTTTCCGGGGGGAAGGTATTGGAAGGGATCGGGAGCATCCTCAAGCCGCTCAGTAATTCAATCTTGGGAACGTATTGATCTTCATCAATTCGCGGCGAAAGGTCACCCAAATTGCTCCCTTGCGGATTCCGATGCAACCGTTCCAAAACCCATCGAAGCGGAGGAACCATTAAGGCATCACCGGCATTGAAACTTTCGAGCAACTGCTGTGGCGTTTTCCAGAAACTGGCAGCAATTTCTCCGGAGTCGACGGTAAATCGAGGCCGTGCCTGCATGTCAATGCGGAAAAAATGGAGCCGGAAGCGAACCGGAACGATGGCTGGTGCCAGCGCCGTCGCCAGGTATTTCACCGCAGAGACTTCTCCAGAAGCAATACCAGTTGGCAGGTCATATTCCAGTTCTTCATAAATTTCCCGAACCAGCGCGTGCATGGACTGACCGTCCAGGTCACACAGAAAAGGGGAAAAATGCTGTTCCTCGGAATCTTCTCGATCAATCTTTCCGCCTGGAAAAGATTCATATCCCGGAAAAGCGTCCAGATATGACTGGCGACGTACCGCGAAGATATCGCCTTGATGACAAAAAACCGCCGCAACAGAGTCAATAATTCTCACAAATCCCTCGTTCAGGAGAAAATAATACCTCCCAAGATCGTTTGATCATGTTTTAAGTTCCAGGCACAAATCAGTCGGTCAAACCTGCAAAGTGCTTCAGTTCTGAAATTTCCTCTGGCCACAGTTCTGGATTGGTTGTCTCGAGAACCAGCGGGATGCCATCAAAACGATTATCAGCCATAATATACTGAAAGCAGTCCCAGCCAATCTCCCCGGCGCCAAGAGGGGCATGCCGATCGACGCGACTAGCATAGGGGGTTTTACTGTCGTTAATGTGCATCCCTTTCAAATATTTGAACCCCACAACCTGCTCGAACTCCGCAAAGGTTTTTTCACAGGCCTCCGTTCCGCGCAGGTCGTAACCGGAAACAAAGGTGTGGCACGTATCCAGACAGACACCAACACGGTCCTTATCCTCCACTTCCTCGATCAGCTGTGCCAGATGCTCGAAACGGTAGCCAAGATTGCTCCCCTGCCCTGCAGTATTCTCAATAACAGCGGTGACTGCGGATGTTTTTTGTAGAGCTAAATTGATGGATTCAGCAATACGGCTCAAGCAGTCTGTTTCCTCCAGCTGCTTCAGATGAGAGCCAGGATGAAAATTGAGGTAAACCAGCCCCAACTGCTCGCAGCGCTGTAACTCATCGATAAAAGCATGACGTGATTTCTCCAGCTTTTCAACCTCGGGATGGCCGAGATTAATCAAATAGCTGTCATGGGGAAGGATCTGCTCTGGTTTGAATTGGTTTTGCCGACAGTTGTGTTTAAATTTCGCGATAACCTCTTCAGTCAGTGGTGAACTCTTCCATTGCTTCTGATTTTTCGTGAACAACGCAAAAGCCGTTGCACCAATTTCTGCAGCATTGAGGGGGGCGTTAAAAACACCCCCAGAAGCACTGACATGGGCACCAATATATTTCATAAAAATTCTCTTTCATTTTTGAGGTAAACTGGACTTAGACTGTGGGGTTACTATTTAAAAACTCCTCAGCCCGATCAATAAGATGGCGAGCGATACTGCGTGAAGGGGGGAGAACAGGGAGTTGTTCAAGTTTATACCATTTAGCATCGGCCAGTTCTTTGTCATTCAGATTGATCTCTCCTCCGGCATAATCAGCTATAAATCCACACATCAGTTGACTGGGAAAAGGCCAGGACTGACTGCCAGCATAGCGGATATTTTTGATCTGAATATTTGTCTCTTCAAGAGTTTCCCGTGCCATCGCTTCTTCGAGGCATTCTCCAAATTCGACAAACCCGGCAACAAGACTGTAACGCCCATCAGCCCATTCTTCTTTACGAGCCAGGAGGATTTCATCCCCCTTCACCACAATACCGATGACGCAGGGATGAATTCGGGGGAAATGATGATTTTTGCAAGAGGGGCATTCTTTACCCCATTCATTGGCTAGCCTGATCATTCTTTCACCGCAATTGCCACAGCACCTGCTACTCTTTTCCCAGTGCAGGATCATCAATCCGACTCCCGCTAAAGAAAGTATGGAAAGGGGTAATGCAGACGTTGTTGCCCGCATATGTTGCTGCTGCAACTGTGGAGGCAATTCGACATCATCGGCAATATCTATCACGCGGCAAGGACGACCTTGCCATTGACCGATATAGAGGGGCGAGAATGTTGTCGTCAGGAAGGGAGAATCCCCTTCTGGCAACCCTGGCCCCTTTCCAGCGTCAATCGTTAAGAGGTTCATCCCTTGCAACAACAACCAGACACCCTCTCCTCCCGGATCCTGATCAGGAGTCGCAAGTTGAAAATTATCATCCAGACTTGCTCGATTAAAGGGAAGATCAGCAGGCGAAGGGTAAGAATCTAAAACTGGTAATTTCATGCTCTCTCTCTAACTTGCAAGGCATAACGCAATAAAGCGATCTGGGTTTTTGCATCGGTGACAGTCCCGGAAGATACCATATCTAAAGCTTCATCCAGAGAGACAATCAATGGCTCAATAAATTCATCGGGTTCATGGGCTGTTGGAGTTGCTTCAAGGGCTGTCGCAATAAAGAGAAAAATCTTTTCAGTACAGAAGCCAATACTGCTGTAGACATACCCCAAAGATTCAAGTTGTTGTGGACGGTAGCCGACCTCTTCCTGCAGCTCCCGCTCAATGCATCCGGCAGCATTCTCTCCAACTTCCAATCGCCCTGCCGGAATCTCATAAATGTAATCCTGCATCGCAGGACGAAATTGGCGGATCAGCAACAACCGCCCGTCATCCAGAACCGGCAGAGCCGCCGCGCCGCCAGGATGTTTTATAATTTCAAAGCGTGACTCGCTATTATTGGGCATACGATGGAGTTCACGAGTCAGGTCGAGAATACGGCCATGATAGATAATTTCTTCACTTATTTTGCTCAAAAAAGACCCCTTCCTGTCTGTTGATTTTATGAATACAGAATGCTTTGCTGATCAGCAATCCAGTTCTTCCCGCAAGAACCTCTGTAGAGAACTATGATCGCCGCGGTTTTCGCACGGCCATTCAGGACCCTCACGGTCAATCACCCAGGTGTCAACCAAATAGGTTCTCATTCCAACAGCCACAGCAGACAAGTCGTGGCTGAGATCGTTGCCGACCATCAGGCAGTTTTCCGGAGCGATTCCAAGCTGAGTGACAATCCCTTCAAAATAGCCCGATTGCGGTTTACAGTAATAACTGTTTTCGTAACTTGTCATAAAAGCGAAAGATTCTTCTTCTATTCCGGCCCACTGCATCCGTGCCTTGATCATAAACAGTGGAAAAACAGGATTTGTCGCCAGCACCAATGGAACCCCTTTTGCGTGACACCCTTTCACTATCTGTTTCGCCAGAGGAATGGGTCGGATATATTTCTGCAGACCCTGTAAATCGTTTTTTTCAAAATGGTCCAAAATTTCACGCATTTTCGCTTCTGGGATGGCAAGCTCCCTCTGCATCCGGGCAAAGACCCGCTCCTCGTTGGTCTGAAGGCCATCTCCTTCGATATGGATAAGCTCACGTATAACTGTCAGCAACGTTTTTTCAAACTTTTGCGGGTTAACAATATCAGCACAATATGCCGACAATCCACGAATATATTGGGGGATAAACTCCCGCATCTGTGCACGCAGCAAGGTCCCATCAAGATCAAACAGCACGGCTTCAATAGAACCTTTTGGTCTCTTTTCCTGCATAAATTCCCCTGTCTTCTAAATTCGCGGTCAATCTGGACTCGAAGCATTTATTGCATGCACAAGGAAATCAAAGACCTCCTTGTGTGCAGCTTGACGCCATCACAGCTAAAAAGTACTTTTACCATAGAGCTTAAATAAGCGTCCAATAGTAACAATGTTATGAGGACTTGACTGATAAGCAAATGGAGGCTAAAAGTTGAGTAAAATATGTCACTCAGAGGATAGCAATGAACGAATTTAGGACTGAAGTCAAAGAGCTGCAGATCGGACAGAAGATTCGCGATCTACGGCAGCAGCGGCGGATGACGCTGCAGGATCTTTCTGATACCACCGAGCTATCCAAACCGTTGTTGTCCCAGGTTGAAAACGATTAGGTCATTCCCCCCCTGGCAACTCTGTTACGCGTCGCCAAGGGTCTCAGAGTGCCGCTGCAAACTTTTTTTGAAGAGGAAGATAATACCCAAAAATGTTTGATCGTCAGGGCCGATGATGCCAAGTGCATGAACCGCCGTCACAGCCATGGTGGAGACCCTCAGCCCTACTTTTACCATTCTCTGGCTTACGGAAAAAAACACAAACATATGGAGCCATTTCTGGTTGAATTTGATCCCGCTGAAACTGATCAAGCTCAACCTGTAAGCCATGCCGGGGAAGAGTTTTTCTACATTTTAGAGGGCCAGGTCGAGCTGACACATGGAGATGAGACTTATATCCTGAATCCAGGTGATTCTGTTTACTGGGATTCAAACGAGCCACACCGATTAAGAGCACTTGGAACGCAAATAGCCCATGGGATAGCTGTTCTTTATCCCAGAAATTAATTCTTTCGCCACACAAATAAAGAATTGTTCTGCTAAACTTGAATCTATTGGATAGGAAACTATCTGCTAACTCATAGCTATCAGTAAGATTATGAGTGGCACGAGACACTTTTCATAAGAAAAACGATTCATTTATCAGGAGCTGAATCATGGCAAAAGTAGGTGTTATTCTTTCTGGCTGCGGTGTTTACGATGGTAGCGAGATTCATGAAACCGTTATTACTTTACTGGCTCTTAACCGCGCTGGTGCAGAAGTGGTCAGCATGGCTCCCAACATCGAACAGGCTATTGTTAATCACCTGACCGGAGAACCTGTCGAGGGAGTCACTCGTAATGTTTTAGAAGAATCGGCACGGATTGTCCGTGGGGAGATCAGTGATATCGCCGAGGTCAATGCAACTGACTTGGACGCACTATTTATCCCGGGAGGTTTCGGTGCCGCAAAAAATCTCTGTGACTTTGCTTTTAAAGGATCCGACTGTACCGTTCATCCTGAAGTCGCCCGCTTAATCAAGGAAATAGTCGCAGCAAAGAAACCATTAGCAGCAGTTTGTATCGCCCCGGCATTGATTGCCAAAGTCCTTGGTGACAACAAAATGGGTCCCCAGATCACCATTGGGACCGATGAGAGCACAGCAGAAGCACTATCTTCAATGGGAGCCACTCATTTGGCATGCCCGGTCAACGAATTTGTCATTGATAAAGAAAATAAGATCATTACGTCTCCGGCCTATATGCTCGCGGGCAACATCAGTGAGGCCGCTGAAGGAATTGAAAAAACGGTTAAAGCGCTGATGGAGATGCTTGCTTGAAATGCCAATTTGTCCTGCTGCGGTAAAAATTAACAATTTAAGGTGGAATGAGTATTGTCATAAGCAATCAAAACTGCTAAGTTTCAGCCCATTCCATTTAACTTTAAAATAAGGGAGGTTCAGATGCAAAAATATGTGTGTGTTGTTTGTGGTTATATCTATGATCCGGCTGTAGGTGATCCTGACAGTGGTATTGAGCCAGGAACCAGCTTTGAAAATATCCCGGAAGATTGGGTCTGCCCACTTTGTGGAGTTGGCAAGTCAGACTTCGAACCAGCATAATTATCAGCTTTATCACGTTTGAACTCACGGCCCGATTGTTGAATACAATCGGGCCGTGTTTGTTTTCATCACGGCATTATGCTGGCGTCGCAAAACTCACCACCTGCCCCATGACACCTAGATAATGAAGAGGGTAAGATCAGGATGAAAGAAAGCCATATTCGTAAGCCTGATTGGCTTAAAGTTAAATTCCCTGCCGGGGAGAACTATACCAGAATCGACCGCTATCATCGTCTCAACGGGCTGAACTCCGTTTGTCGCAGTGCAGCATGCCCAAACCAGGGCGAATGCTGGAGTCAAGGGACAGCAACTTTCATGATCCTGGGCACGATTTGTAGCCGCCACTGCCAATTTTGCAACGTTGGCAGCGGACATCCAACTCTGCCTGACCCTGAAGAACCCCAAAAAGTCGCCAAAGCTATCTACGAATTGGACCTTAAACATGCCGTCATTACCACCGTAACCCGTGATGACCTTGTCGATGGCGGAGCCAGCCAATTTGTCGCTTTAATCAAGGAAATCCGTAAATTGACGAGTGAGTGCAGAATTGAGCTGTTAATTTCAGACCTCCAGGGAGACTGGAAGGCCCTAAAAAGTATCCTTGCAGAAAAACCCGATATTCTCGGTCATAATGTTGAAACGGTGCCCCGGCTTTACCCGCAGGTGCGACCTGAAGCCGAATACCAACGGAGCTTATCTCTGCTGGCAGAAGCCTATCAGTATGATCCAGAAGTTATTACAAAATCCGGGTTGATGCTGGGAATGGGTGAATCTGAGGAAGAAGTGTTGCAGGTCATGACCGATCTGCGAAAGCATAACTGCCAACTATTAACGTTGGGACAGTATCTGGCTCCAACACGTCACCACTTTCCGGTACAACGGTATGTAACTCCAGAAGAATTTTCAGACTACGCTAAAAAGGGTCTTGCTCTTGGTTTTGCCCATGTTGAAGCAGGACCACTGGTCCGCTCTTCTTATCATGCAGAAGCACAGTATGATGCCAGCAGAAAGGACTAACATGGACAACTTCACTCTCGTTCGTCCGGAACATTTGAATCACCATGGCTATCTGTTTGGTGGCGTCATGTTGAAATGGGTCGATGAGAACGCCTGGATGGCTGCTTCACGTGAGTACCCAGGTTGCAACCTCGTGACCGTTGGCATGGATGCCTGTCGTTTCAAACACCGCGTTGAAAATGGTTCGATTTTGCGGTTTCACACCGAAAAGGTTAAGCAAGGGAGAACCTCTGCGACCTATAATGTTGTTGTTTTTGCTGATGCACCAGGCGCTGCTCAGGAGCATGAGGTTTTCAGCATCTCGGTAACCTTTGTCCACCTGGATGAAGAAGGACGCCCCAGTAGTTTAAGCGTTTCTGAAGCATAAAAACCTGTCTTGGGAATATTGAATATGACTAGTTTATTGTGAGATCGAACTGTGTTCAAAATTCTTTTTCAATCCTGCTTTTCCTTTCATCTGAGCTGTTCATCGCAAACTTGTACATACATAGCCTCAATGACACATTGCGATGTTCTGTTTGCCAATTCAATACCTGTAGATAACAACACCCATCTCCTCTGGAATCACAACAGAGCATCACCTGTAATGGCATTGTGTTCTTAGGGTTTTTGTCATTTGGACAGGCAGTAGAATGAGCACAATTTGCTTTCTGCGCAACGACCTCAAAAGAATCAAAGTCAAACATTATTTACACCACGTTTTGAATATCTGTAAAAAGATGTATCATTCTTTTTTTGTTTCCAGATATTTCCTATTATTCAGACTTGCGTCTCGTCGAGCTGCTTAATTTCATCATCAGCTTCATTCACGCCCTGCTTAAAATTACGGATTCCTTTACCAAGTGAGGTTCCAACTTGAGGCAATTTTCCTGCACCAAAAACGACCATAACCAGCACCATAATAATCAACAGTTCTTGAGTTCCAAGTCCGAACATCATTTCTCTCCTTCACTTGCAGGTGAATAACATAGAGACCACAACCGTATAGATCTCATACGATTGCAGTCTCTATCGCGTTTAATTTATTCCTTGAATTTATCGTAATGGAACGAATGACATCCTTGGCAAAGTGGCTTACGTGACTCGTGCTCACCATGACACTCCATGCAGGGCACATCTTTTCCATAGTGCAAGTTGTTGTGCGGGTTCTGCTCTTCTTCGCCCTCAGGACGAGCGGTTGCTTTGACCAGCTCATCAAGATCATGACAGGACAGACAGGCATCATCGGCCGGAAAGTTCATTGGTTTTTTGCTGTCGTGGCAGGAATCGCAGGATTTCCCGTCATAAAGATCGGCATGATAGCTTCTGCCCTTAATCCCATCGTACTGCTTAAGTGTCTCCGTAGCCTGAACCGTACAGGCAATAAAGACGAGCAGCACAGCAAACATCAACCCTTTAGTATATGACATCATCTTTTCTCCTTATCAACTCTATTTAGGCCTTCATCATGGTTTCAACCGCAGTCATTCCCATGACCATGCAGTCAGGAATCGAACAACTTCCCAGTCGGCTGACACCGTGCATACCACCAGCAACTTCTCCCGCAGCATAGAGGCTAGGGATGGGTTTCCAGGTTGCTGAATCAATAACACGAGCCTGGGCATCAACCTTAGCTCCACCCTGACAATAATGAACTTTTGGCCAGTTACGGACAGTCATAAAAGGAGCCTTCAGGTATTTGCCTTCAGCCTTTTTCATTGGCTTACCAAATTGCTCATCGACACCCGACTTCACGTAGCCGTTATATTCTTCAATCTGCTGCTTAAGCGCCTTGACTGGAATCCCGAAATGCTTGGCCAACTCCTCAACCGTGTCAAATTTCCAACCAACCCCATATTTGAGGACTTTCTTCATGGTCGGGTGTTCCTTGGCGTGCTCATAACTGGTGATTGTGACTGGTGGCATCGGGTTGCCGTTATCGTCACGACAGGTTAATTGAGCATCTGCCCGAGTCTTACGATCTGCAATCTCATTGACAAAGCGCCTTCCGGTTTTAGGGAATACCGAGATCGAATGAGCAAAATTATAAATAGAGTAGTTAGAAACGTAACCAAACCCATCTTCATCTGGAGACGCCCAGGGGCCAGTTTGGATGAATGCCATATGCACTGGCACTGCACCAACATCAAACAGTTCAAGAAGGGCTTCACCAGTAGCTCCAGCAACATTTGTTGAGCCAACTTCTGCTGTTAAAGTCGGATCCTGTGCTGAACGTAAACCAACATTGCGGGCAAAACCACCGGTAGCGATCAGAACCCCATATTTAGAGCGAACATTGATTGGTGACCCTTCCTTGCCACGTCCAAAATAGTAACCTTCACGGATAACGGCACCATCGACTTTGCCTTTGTCATCAAAAATAAGGCTTTCAAACTTGGCCCGATTGACCATGCGAACACCGAGTCGACGACATTCTTTGATCAACGGCTGGGTGATGCCAGCACCACAGGCAACTGTCGTCTGATAGGTTCTAGCAACGGAGTGACCACCCAGCTGTTGCAGATACGGAAAGTATTCTGCTCCAGCATCGAGGGTCATCTGTAAGGCTTCGTTAGCTCTCTTAGCAACATGCGCCAACAATTCAGCGTCTGCCACACCACGACCGGCTTTCAGTTGATCCTGTACCATAATTTCAGGAGAATCCTTGACACCTTCTTTTTTCTGCAGAGGTGATCCGGGAACACCAAACAACCCCCCATTGACGGCTGAATTACCACCAAAGACAGCCATCTTGTCATAAATGACAACATCTTTTGCCCCCAGTTTTTTAGCCTGAATTGCAGCAGCAAGACCTGCGAAACCAGAGCCGATAATAACCACTTCATGCTCCTGATCCCATTTAACGCCACGGCATTGTCCTGCAGATGACAACATTGGACTGGCAAGCGTGGCAGTTGCAGCGACGCCGGCAACGCCCATACCGACCAAAAACTTCCTTCTTCCTTCCTGATGCTCCTTCGCCTTCTTCATCCTTACCTCCTATGGTGTAATTGCTCCCGGGTGACCTGTCGAAAACTTGTTACGTCAGTTCTCTTGCAAAGTAAGGTATCGGTTTGGCTGAAATATCTGTAGGGCATCTATCGGGGTATTATCGGGTATTTTTAATTACCCGAAATATAAAATACATGGCTGATCTTGTCGCTCAAACAGCTATAATCATGGAGAAAAAACAGAGAAATGGCTGAAAACGAAGGGCGTCTTGGCACCTATTCTGTCGGCATAAATCAAGACATCAATAGAAAAGCCCAAACCCTCTTACCACATAGGGACAGTCGAGAAAATTCAGGCTTGCGCTGCAGATTTTCCTGCTATGCGTCCAAACACAAGACAATCAACGATAGCATTACTTCCCAAACGGCTAGCACCATGAACGCCACCTGTTACTTCTCCGGCCGCATAGAGATTGGGAATAGGTTGATATTCGGGGAGTGAGTTGACCTGCGCATGCTCATTGATTTGCACCCCTCCCATGCAGTGGTGCACTTTAGGAAGCAAACGGATTGAATAAAAGGGAGGATTTTCGATTGGTTTTAAATCCTGCGCGATTGGTTTTCCAAATTCAATATCACGGCCATGGAGTAAAGAAAGACGATAACGTTCAAGGGTTTCTTTTAATTCAACCCGTGGGATCGAGTTATATGTAGCCAGCTCTTCCAGTGTGTTGAATTTCTGTACAACTCCACGCTTAAGACATTTATCAAGAGTCGTCGCATGCTGAACGCCATGACTATCGACAATCGCCACGGGAATGCGATCATTGAAAAGCATTGCATCTGTGCGAAGTCGCCGGTCGGACATTTCGTTAACGAAACGCTTGCCGGTTTTGGCGTCAATCATAATTCCGTAGGGAAAGCCTGCAAGCATTGTAAAAATTGAACCGACACCCCACCCTTTTTCATCAAAAGAAGCCCAGGGACCCAGCTGAATCCATGAAAGGTGAACCGGAATCGCTCCGATCTGAAGAGCAGAAATCAATCCTTCAGCAGTAGCACCACGCTGATTCGTGGTGTCAACAACATCTGTCAACCGTGGATCCTGGACGAGTCGAAAGGAAACATCACTACCAAAGCCGCCACAAGCCAGTATCACGCCTTTACGGGCACGAATAGCAATGGGTGTTCCGACATCATCATGACCAATTGAATAATTTTGAAGCACATCCACCCCCTCAACGCAGCGATCCTCTGTTTGAATAAAGTGTCTGAACTTTGTTTTAAGCTGAATCGGAATTTCAAGTTCACGACATTTCGTCAACAGTGGTTGTAAAATCCCCGATCCGGTTCCGCAGGCCGTGCTATAGGTTCGTGGGACAGAATGGCCGCCAAGGTGATTAATATTGTTTTTGTATTCAACCCCAAGACTTAAAGTCCAGCGTAGAGCTTCAAGAGAATTTTCAGCGACAATTCGTGCCAGTGCGGGATGGTTAATCCCCATACCTGCCTTCATCATGTCGGCAAACATTAATTCGGGGGTATCCTTGATCCCTTCACGCTCCTGTAAAGGGGACCCAGCAGCTGCGATTAAACCACCACAAATAGCAGAATTACCTCCAGGAATCGTCATCTTTTCCAATACAATAACGCTGCTTCCCGTCTGTTTTGCTTCAATTGCAGCAGCCAGTCCCGCAAAACCGGAACCAATTATGACAACATCATACTCTTCGTGCCATTGTTGTTTATTTTTCATATGTCATTCATCACCCGTGCTATTAACCATTAAAAATCACAATTCCTGCTGGCAAGAAATTGATGTAGACTTTGGGACTTCCCTCTTAAACCGAGCTTTTTACGAATATTTTTCCGGTGTGTCTGGATTGTCTCAAAGGACAAATTCATTGAATCACATATCTCTTTACCAGATAGTCCTGCCCTAATAAACTGACAGATTTTAAGTTCCGTTTTTGTCAGCTTCAACAGATCGCCATCAATCTCTGAGTCAAAACCATTTGTTAACGCAATCAATTGATCTCTCACCAAGGCTAAGTACGCCTGACGAATATCAGCTTGCGTTTCAGACTTAATCTTCTCTATCCCGGGAAGGATCGAAGTAGTAATTCGTTCTGAAAGCCGGCCTTCTGACTCTCTGCGGTCGTCCTCGATTGATTTCAAAACATTTCGCAGAGTAACATTCATCTCTTCAGCGTTCTGCTTCTCTTCCCGAAGCTTGCTGTCCAGCATTTTCTGTTCTGTAATATCTCTGACAATAATCGGCCAGAAGACTTCTCCCTCAAGATCCATTCGGGTCATGGTGAAAAAGCTTGGAAATGTCTTCCCATCAACATAGATGCTATTAATTTCAGCACTGAACTGTTGCCCTTCCAGCAGTTTCTGTTGAGCGGTTTTTAATGCTGAACTGCCTTGGGAATCAGTCAAATTGAACATTGCCATGCCGATTAATACTTCGAGCGGGACACCGTAGATTTCACTCGCCTGTTGATTGGCTTTGACAATTTCACCTTCAGCATCTATCAGAACAATACCTTTACCAACAGCATGAAAAATTGCACCTAATAATTTTTCAGAACTGGCCAAGGCCATAGTTCGATCCAGGACGCGTTGTTCGAGAAGCTGGCGGTGATCTACCATACAGGTGATATCACTTAGAATCAGCATCACGCCACTGCCGACAACCAAATTACTTTCAAGTGGTTTGATCTGTAGATTAAAGTATCTTCTAGCTTTGCCAATCTGAAGGGAAACTTCATGGGACTGGTTTGGAGGAAAATCACAAAGGAGCTGCGCAAGGTCACTCCCCACTAAACCGAGCGGGACCCCGCAAAAGCATCCTGTGAGTTCCTGTGGAGAAAAGAATATGATCGCTTCAGGGTTTGCTTCCACAATCTTTCCTTCACCATCCGTGATTAAAACGAGATTAGAGGTCCCCTCAAAAATATTTTTATATGTGCTCTTTTCCCGAATTAAAGTCAGATTGAGAGTTTCAAGAGAAGTTAAAGATGTGTCCTTAATTGTGTTTTCCAAACTTTGCACAAGCAGTGTATTTATCATGCCAGTTTGAGACGCAAACAATGACAGGAGTTTGATCTTGGTTACGTCGTTAAAAACCAACACGCTAAGAAATTGGACAAAAGAGCGATCAATTGCACTAAAAAATTGAGTTCCGATAACAAACCCTAAACCATTGGATTGACACCGTCTTTGCACATCGATGAAGCGATCAATTTCAGCTTTGAACTGTTCACGAAAAGTCCCTAGATGAGGGCAATATCCATCTGCCAGAAGTTGCTCCAGAATTGTGGCATGGGCATCAAATAGAAGAATGGCGTCCTGTTCCTGAAAAAGATCCCGCGAAGCGAGATTTGCCTCTAAAAGCTGCTGATGAAGCAGCTTCAGATAATCATTGATTCCATCGCGAAGATATTCAAAAATACGTCCAAGCACAGAACTATAATCCAATCTACAAGAGCTTTTCGGGTGGCAATTTATACCCGAAAAAAATATACGTGCTCGGCCTGAAGAAAGTACAGAAAATAATTCACCAGAATTTTACCTGTCCTACGGCACACCCTATTGCAGAGATGTTTAAAAAACAGCAGTCAATCCTGTTCCATGAAACGATGATTGACACCTCTGTTTCATCGGTTTTTTGACCCAATGTCATCAGTACTCTGACTTTTTTCAGCCATTTGCGCTCCTCTAGAAAATATAATACACTAAGTTCAAGTGGTTTAGATTTGGCAGAGCGGTGCAACATTATCGTATTTCAACTCAACACCCATTTTTTGCTGATTTTACATTTCTACTGCGAGGAACTGCTGTCAGAAGTTTTTAAATTTATCCCCTGATGGAGATTAAGATGCCCTTAGAAGAAAAAACACTTCAAAAACTTCGCCTGGAAGCTGAGAAGCAGGCTGAATCGAAAGAGCAGACAGACACAAGCCTCACTAGCGATGAACTACTTCACGAATTGAATGTACAAAAAATCGAGTTGGAACTGCAAAATCAACAACTGCGTGAAACCGAACTTAAGTTGCAGAAATCTCTCGACCTGTATCAAAAGCTCTACCACAAAGCTCCCACTGGCTACATCTCTCTGGATCCTAAAGGGGTGATAACACAATTCAATGACACTTTTGCATCCCTTTGCGAAGTTCCCGCTTCAAGTTTAAGAAATTGCTATTTTGTCGAACTGCTCACAAAGGAATCGGCCGCTGTCTTTAGACAAAGGCTTAAAGCCTTCTTTAATCACCCGGAAGACAAGAACTTGACAGTCTGGCTTGAAGGTGGCCGGAAAAGGCCCATTTATCTCAATCTTCAAGGAGAAAGAGAGACGTTTGACGACCTGTTAGTATGCAATCTTGTCGACATAACAACTCTGAAAAAAGCTGAAGATAAACTATCTGAAAGCAATATCCGTTTCATCCAGCTTTTTGAGCACATGCCCAGTGGCGTTGCTGTCTACCGTGCAGTTGACCATGGGCAGGATTTTGTGTTCGTAGATTTCAATAAAGCTGCAGAAAAAATTGAAGACATAGATCGCCACTCAGTTCTTGGAAGAAAGGTGTCTGAGGTTTTTCCTGCCGTCAAAGAGCTCGGACTGTTACGTATCTTTAAAGATGTTTGGAAAAGCGGTATGCCGAAACAGCATCCTGTCATGCAATATAAAGATGACCGGATAGAAGGTTGGCGAGAGAATTACGTTTATAAATTACCAACTGGCGAAATTGTAGCAATTTATGATGATGTCACCAGCCAAAAACAAATTGAGGCCGATTTAGCTACGAGTGAAGAACGATTTAAAATCGCTGTCAGTGGGACAAAGGACGGTCTCTGGGATCTCGACCTCTTGACCCACAAAGCCTATGTATCGGATCGCTATTCAACCATGCTTGGCTATGCGCCACGTGAATTACCAAACAGCAGTAAAGCATGGTCGGAACTGCTTCACCCTGAGGACAAAGCTAAAGCTGAAGAAAGACTCAGACAATACCTTGCCAGAGAAGTTGACATTTACAACTCCACATTCAGGATGCTGGCAAAAAATGGTTCATATCGGTGGATCAACGGACGAGGACAAGCCATATGGGATGAAAGCGGTAAGCCCATTCGTATTATCGGATTTAACACCGACATTACCGAACTTGTTGAAGCTCAGGAAGAGATAAAAACCCTACGAGGCATTTTACCAATTTGTATGTATTGCAAAGAGATACGTGACGAACAGGGGTATTGGAATCGTCTTGAAAAGTACATCATGGAACATAGTTCGGCTGAATTCAGTCATGGCATCTGTGACAAATGTATGGAAGAAAAATACCCCGGCGAGTACAAAAAAATTAAAGAAAAAATGAAGAGCAATGAATAACAAGTCAAGCTTTGAGGTACACATTGACAGCATTGTTGATCAAAAAAATTGATAACGTGAGAAAAAAAGAAAGAAGAATGGCGGATCGATATCGAGTCCGCCATTCTTTGATTCAGGTAAAAATGATGATAAATCAGGCCTTAACGTCGAGCCTAGACCCTTTCCCGGTCTGTTCTGCTATTTGCATTCGTTGTTGCTCATCTATTTGCATTTGTTCCGTTTTTTCAAGCGTCTTAGTGAGAACATCAAACCCTGACTGGGTTTTATTTGTTGACATTGCTTGAGCTGCGATGCTCATAGAGCCAGAGACTTCCATTGCCATTTCCTGCTCCTTTCGCTAGTCTGAATTTGCTTCTAAAATAGCAAAAAAAACAACGCTAAGTCAACACCTTATTTGCTTAATCTAATTAAATAAAAATGACAAAACGTATGTTCTTTATTTTGCTGTCATTATTGCGGCAAATGGTCGACTGCTTTATACTCTCTTATATTTTTTTGCAGATTTTTGGAACTAACGATATATAAACCATGAATTGTGAGCTAAAGAATGAGTGTTAATAACAACGTCAGTCCAGAGTGGATAGAGACTCAATACCAAATCTTCAAAGATGATCCGATGCAACTCTCTGAAGAGTGGCGATCATTTTTCCAGGGTTTTGAGCTAGGAGTGGAAAATCAGAATTCCCAGGTTTTAGACCCCAAGCCTGCCGCAGTACAGACAATGATCCATCGCTATCGCGATATCGGCCATTTCTATGCCTGTGTTGATCCCTTAACACCCTGCTTACTTGATCACCCGCAACTGCGAATTTCCGAATTTGGACTGGAAGAGAAAGACCTACAGCGCAGCTTTGCCACCAAAAACTTTATTCTTCCTGAAGCTCCCCTTAAAGAAATTATCGATGTCCTCAAACAAACCTATTGCCATTCTCTCGGTTTGGAATTTATGCACCTGCCGATCCTTGAGGAACGCAAGTGGCTGCAGCAAAAAGCAGAGGAATCAAGGTTACGTTCTGATATCACCCGCGAAAAGAAGCTTGCAACCATGAAGATGTTGCAGCAGGCCACCAAGTTTGAATCTTTTTTACACCGTAAGTTTGTTGGCCAAAAACGCTTTTCTCTGGAAGGGGCAGAATCGACAATTCCTCTCCTCGATCATTTAATGGAGAAGGCGGCCGAACTTTCAATGAAGCATGTTGTTATTGGTATGTCCCATCGTGGGCGCCTCAATGTCCTGGTCAATATTTTCAAAAAACCACTGGAAAATTTATTTGCAGAATTTGCCGACAACGCCGAGTGTAAAGTCGTCGGTGAGGGGGATGTCAAATATCATAAAGGTTACTCAACTGATCGCTGCTTCACTGACGGTTGTGTCCATGTTTCTCTCGCTTCAAATCCTAGTCATCTGGAAGCAGTCAATCCCGTAGTCGAAGGAAAATGTCGGGCACGACAGGATCGTATAGAGGGGGATGGTGAACAATTGGTCATGCCGTTACTGATCCATGGAGATGGGGCATTTGCCGGTCAGGGAGTTGTTGCTGAGACCCTGAACCTGTCTCAACTTGCAGGATATAAAACTGGCGGCACCTTGCATGTGGTGATCAATAACCAGATCGGCTTTACAACTCTGCCGGTTGACGCCCGCTCAACCTGCTATTCCACCGATATTGCAAAAATTTTAATGTCCCCTATTTTTCATGTCCATGGCGATGATCCTGAAGCCCTGATTCAGGCAGCCACCATGGCCATCGAATTCCGTCAGAAATTTCGTAAAGATGTCGTCATCGAAGTCATCTGTTACCGCAGACATGGGCATAACGAAGGGGATGAACCATTTTTCACCCAACCACTTATGTATGAAAAAATTCGCAACCATCCATTAACGGCCGAAATATACAAAGACCAGCTCCTGCTAGAGGGGTTTGCAGCAGAAGAACTCGATGCTATTGAGACTGAAGTTGATAAGACTCTGGAAGAAGCATTGAGCCGTGAAATCTGTCCTCTCCATGAGGAGTTTATGAAGCAATGGGCCCACGTATCTCGTGATTTCAGCTTCGAGCCGGTTGAGACCGCAGTTGATACAGAGACACTACAGAAATTGAGTGCGTCCCTGACAACGGTTCCAGAGGGCTTTTCTCCCCATCGAAAGATAACTTCGTTACTGAAAAAACGGCATAAAGCTATTACCGAGGGGATAAATATTGACTGGGGAACTGCTGAATCTCTGGCCATGGCAAGCCTGGTCAATGAAGGAACCTCTATTCGCCTCTCAGGACAGGATTCCCGCCGCGGCACTTTCAACCATCGCCATGCAACCCTGTATGATATCACCACGGCTAAAGACTATACCCCTCTGGCTGATATCGCCAAGGCAGGGGGATGTCGATTTGACGTCTTCAACAGCATGCTTTCGGAAATGGCTGTGCTTGGTTTTGATTATGGTTATGCAGTGGAAACCCCCGATGACCTGACGATCTGGGAAGCTCAGTTCGGTGATTTTGCCAATGGCGCTCAGGTGATTATTGATCAATTTATTGCCAGCAGTCAGGCCAAGTGGGATCGTCCATGCGGCATCACCATGTTTCTGCCTCATGGCTATGAAGGTCAGGGGCCGGAACATTCCAGTGCCCGAATGGAAAGGTATCTGCAACTTTGTGCCAACAATAATATGCAGATCGTCAACGCCAGCACTCCAGGACAATTATTTCACCTGTTGCGCCGTCAGGTTCGCACCCGCCATCGCTGCCCGTTGATTCTTTTCACCCCCAAAGCGTTATTGCGACATCCAGCTTGCGTCTCAGCGGTAGCCGATTTGAGCAGTGGCCATTTCCAGGAAATTCTGGCTGATGATTTAAACCCCAAGCAATGTCGAAGAGTGATTCTCTGCTCGGGGAAAATTTATTATGACCTGCTGCAGCAACGTCAGGACGGTCAGCACAATGATGTTGCCATCGTCCGTATTGAACAGATCTATCCACTGCATAAAGAACTCTTGAAAACGGTTCTCAAGCCATACAAAAAAACTGTCGAATACTGTTGGGTTCAGGAAGAAATTGCTAACGGGGGAGCTTGGGATTATTTACGCCCCCGCTTGCGTGATTTGATCGGACGTGAACCAAAATATATTGGCCGCAAGCGTTCTGCCAGTACCGCTGTTGGCTCCAACCGGCTTCACAGAGTTGAACAGCAACAAATTTTGGATAAAGCCTTTGCAACCCCAGATAAGGATTAAATATGGATATTATAGTGCCCCAGGTCGGTGAATCGATTGTTGAAGCGGAAATAGGAGAATGGTTTAAAAAAGACGGTGAGTATGTCAGTAAAGATGACTTACTCATGGAACTGGAAACGGAAAAAGTCAACGTTGAACTCAATGCCGAAGCGTCCGGAAAACTGAAAATCCTGGCTGAGCAGGGAGAAACAATAAAAATTGGTGCTGTTATTGGCAAGATTGATGAAACTGCCTCAGCGCCGGAAACAGCAGAAAAAAGTGACAAGGTAAAGGCTGAACCCACAGAAATTGCTGAAGAAACCACCGCGAAACCGGCACCCATGAATCCTGCAGTTCCCAAAATTGCTGCGGAGCGGGGAATTGACCCGGCAACATTGCAGGGAAGTGGTCGAGACGGCAGAATCCTGGTTGATGATATCCCCGCTGCGAAAGAAGAAGAGACAAAACCGGCCTCGGTTAAAGAACAACCTACAGCGGCAGTTCAAGCAACGTCCACAGTTAAAACAGCTGAACGGATCACTCGGGTCGCAATGTCTCAATTCCGCAAAAAAATGGCTGAACACCTGCTGCGCGCCAAACAGGAAACCGCCATGCTAACAACTTTCAACGAAGTTGACATGAGCCGGGTCATGGCTTTGCGGAAAAACTACAAGGAAGCCTTTCTGGCCAAGCACGAGGTCTCTCTAGGTTTTATGTCCTTCTTTATCAAAGCTTGTGCCGAAGCCTTGAAGGATGCTCCGGAAATCAATGCAAGCATTGACGGAAATGACATTGTCTATCACAACTATTACGATATTGGGGTTGCGGTTGGGAGTAAACGTGGCTTGGTTGTCCCGGTTATCCGCGATGCCGACAAATTGACTTTTGCTGGCGTAGAAAAAACCATCCGTGATCTTGCAGAGCGCGCCGGCAACGGCAAACTGACCCTGGATGAATTGCAGGGGGGCACTTTTACGGTCAGCAACGGTGGTGTGTACGGTTCCGTCCTCTCCACTCCACTCCTGAATCCGCCACAATGCGGCATCCTTGGAATGCACGGAATACAAGAGCGACCCGTCGTTGTTGATGGCGAAATTGTCATTCGACCAATGATGAATATTGCCCTCAGCTATGATCACCGTATTATTGACGGCCAGCAGGCTGTCGGCTTCCTCAAACAAGTCAAAACTTATATTGATAATCCGGAAACCTTGTTACTGAAGATTTGATCCTGAATCAGTGGATGGGCGGCAGATAAGAAGTGCAAGTGCTTGTTGTGAGTAAGATTCTCGAAAAATGTGAGTCGCACCCGTAGGTTCGACGACCATTTGTTGAAAGCTTAGGCGCGGCAATGACTTGTGCTTATATCTGTCGATTCATTCACTGCTTCAGGTTAACGTTAAAGGAGAACAAATGTCTGAACAAATATATGATCTGATCGTCATCGGTGCTGGCCCTGGTGGCTACGTTGCAGCTATCCGTGCCGCTCAGCTGGGCTTTTCTGTTGCTGTTGTTGAGAAACGCTCAACATTAGGTGGAGTCTGCCTGAATGAAGGTTGTATTCCCAGCAAAGCACTCCTCGAATCGAGTGAACACTTTGCCCGGATTGATCACGAATTGGCAGAGCATGGGATCGAAGTGACTGGAGCGAAACTGGATCTGCAGAAGATGATGTCCCGAAAAGAAGAGATCATCAAAAAACTCACCGGTGGAATTGCCGGATTATTCAAAAAGAATAAAATCAAATCTTTCACCGGCATTGCAGAGCTATTAACCGCGACTGATTCCATCCATAAAGTTAAGGTTACCGGCGAGAAGGAGACTCAAGAACTGTCGGCCCGGAAACTCCTGCTGGCGACAGGGAGTGAAGCGATTGAACTGCCCCACCTCCCCTTCGATGGAGAGACAACGATCAACGCCCGTGATGCACTCAGTTTAACGGAAGTTCCCAAACGGCTACTTGTCGTTGGTGGCGGAGTGATTGGATTGGAGTTAGGCTCGGTCTGGAGCCGACTTGGTGCTGAGGTAACAGTTGTCGAGATGCTTCCCCAGATCATCCCTCAAGCTGATCCGCAGGTCGCCCAGACCTTACAGCGGAGTTTGAAAAAACAGGGAATGAATATCCTCCTGAAAACCCGACTGGATAAAATTGAAAAGACAAAAGACGGAATCCTTGCCAGCCTGACAACCGACAAGGGAGAGCAACAGATCACGTGTGACAAGGTTCTGGTCGCTACAGGGAGGCGAGCACAAACAACTGGTCTTGGACTTGAAGCGGTCGGTTTGACAACCAACAAGCAGGGACAACTGGAGGTCGATGAAAATTACCAGACATCAGTTCCCGGAATCTACGCTATCGGGGACCTGGTTCCCGGTCCAATGTTGGCTCATAAAGCCAGTGAAGAAGGTGTTGTCTTCGCAGAAAGGCTAGCGGGGCAAAAGTCGGTGATCAATTACCAGATCATCCCGGCAGTGACCTATACCTGGCCAGAGGTTGCTTCAGTCGGTCCCAATGAAGCTGAATTAAAAGCTGCGGGCACCTCCTATAAAGCAGGTAAATTTTTCTTTTCTGCCAGTGGTCGCGCCCTTTGTAATGGCATGAGTGAGGGATATATCAAGGTTATGGCCGATCCGGATAGTGGCCGCATTCACGGAATCCATATCGTTGGACCTCATGCTTCGGAACTGATTGCAGAAGCAGCAACAGTTCTTTCTTTTGGTGGAAGTGTCCATGACCTGGCAGTGACCTGTCATGCACATCCAACCCTGGCTGAGACCCTCAAGGAGGCAGCGCTGGCAGTCAATCAGGAAGCCATTCATGCCTGATTGTCGTGTTGTGCCTCTTGACAAATAAAAGGGAACAACTGAAAAATAGGTCTTATATTCAGATCGATGTTCCGTTTTTCGGGTCATCATTCACTTTTTACCAAATTATTTACCCATAAGGTTTTATCTTGAAATCAATAAAAAAACTGTTTTTTTTACTTGTCGTTGTTGGTCTGATATCTGCGGGATTTTTTTATTTTCGTGACACAACCGCCCCGCAGTTAAGTTTAACCCCAGGAAGTGGCCCTGTTTCTCAAAGCACAAAACTTCTATTGTCCCTCAATGATGAGGGTATGGGGATCAAAAATGTGCAAGTCGTCGTGATTCAGGGAACCAATCAGCTACCACTTCTTACACGTGATTTTGCCCCGCAGACATCTGTTGCTGATTTAGAACTGGATCTTTCTGTCTTAAAACTGCAGGAGGGGAATTTACAGATTGAAGTTAGCACCACAGATCAATCAATATATCATTTTGGCAAAGGGAACAGTGCGCAACAACTCTTTACCTTAAACTATGATACTCGCGCTCCAATCATTTCAATTCTCAGCAAAGCCCACAACTTTACCAAGGGGGGAAGTGGTCTGGTTGTTTTTGCGTTAAATGAGGAAGTAGAAACCACCGGAGTTCAATTCGGCAGCTATTTCTTTCCTGCGTATCAACAAGAGTCAGGAAACTATGCATGCCTCGTTGCTTTCCCCTATGACGTGAAAGAAAATGATTTTGTCCCTCGGGTTATGGCTCGCGATCTTGCCGGGAATGAACGGCAGATGGGAATCTATTACCGAGCCAACAATAAAAATTTCCGGCAGCGCAAAATCAATATCTCAGACAGATTCCTTGCTCAGAAGGTTCCTGAATTTGAAGTTCTGGCACCAAAGGCTGAAGAACCTATTGATATTTTTCTCTATGTCAATCAAGAGGTGCGTAAAAATAACCGGGAAAAAATATCAGGATTCGCGACTAAAACCGCCCCTACACCACGTTGGGAAGGCGCATTTCTACGACAGCCCAAGGCGGCAAGTCTGGCTCAGTTTGCCGATTACCGCACCTATTATTACAATGGCAAAGAAATCGACAAGCAGGTTCATCTAGGCCAGGATCTCGCCTCAGTTGCTCAGGCAGAAATCATTGCAGAGAACTCCGGAGAGGTTATTTGGGCTGATTATTTAGGTATTTATGGACTCTGTGTCATGATTGACCATGGCCTTGGACTGCAGTCACTGTACGCACATATGAGTCAACTTGACGTTACCCCTGGTGACATTTTGACACGTGGGCAAGTCATAGGACGCAGTGGCGCAACAGGGATGGCGGGGGGAGATCATCTTCACCTCGGGGTTTTCATTTCCGGTGTTCCTGTACAGCCAATTGAATGGTGGGATGCCCATTGGCTGCGTAATAATATTGACAGTAAATTGTAGACTTATTGATTCGCAACCGGGACTTCTTGACTCCCCAGGCAGTCTGGTCTAAAAGGTTCTTTTTGAATTTATTTTCCCCAATCCCCCAAAAAAAGTGAGGTTGATTTGATGAAGAAAACTGTTCTGCTTCTGCTGGTTACTCTGGCATTTTGTTTTACAACTAATGCTTTTGCTGTTTCTCCAGTCAAAGAAATTAAGGCTGGCTTTATTTATGTTGGCCCGGTTGGTGATGCTGGCTGGACCTATGCCCACGATCAGGGACGGCAGGAGATGGAAAAACTCCCCTATGTCAAACCGTCAACGTTTATCGAAACGGTTCCTGAAGGAGCAGAATCGGCGCGTGTCATTAATGGCCTGGTTCGCAAAGGGCACAATCTCATTTTCACCACCAGTTTCGGCTATATGGATGCAACAATTGATGTTGCCAAACGCAACAAAGATATTGTTTTTATGCATTGCTCTGGTTTTAAAACTGCTGAAAATGTTGGTACTTATTTTGGCCGGATGTACGAACCCCGCTACCTCTCCGGGATCGTCGCTGGTAAAATGACAAAAACCAACGCCATCGGTTATGTCGCCGCTTTCCCGATTCCGGAAGTTATCCGTGGCATAAATGCCTTCACCCTTGGGGTCCAAAGTGTCAATCCCAATGCCGAGGTTAAAGTTGTCTGGACCCAAACCTGGTTCGATCCAGGTGTCGAGCGCGACGCTGCCGATAGTCTTCTGGATGTTGGAGCCGATGTCCTGGCTATGCATCAGGATGCTCCGGCTACCATGCAAGCAGCGGAAGCGCGTGGTGCGTACGTGATCGGCTACAACTCAGATATGCGTAGTTTTGCTCCCAACGCTTTTTTGACCGCGCCAATCTGGAACTGGGGAGCTCTTTACACCAAACTGGCTGAAGAAGTCCATAATGGCACCTGGAAATCAAGTCAGATCTGGTCCGGAATGAAAGAGGATCTGGTTCGCTTAGCTGATTTCAGCGCCAAGGTCCCTGCTGACGTACAAGCTCTGGTGACTGAAAAAGCCAATGCTATCAAAGCCGGCTCTCTCCACCCTTTTACCGGTCCAATTAAAGATCAGAGTGGCAAAGAGGTTGTAGCTGCCGGTCATACTCCAACCGATGGCGAGCTCCTCGGCATGAACTATTTCGTTCAAGGTGTTCAGGGTACCATTTCCAAATAAACATCCCAACTCATTGAAGGCACACTGAAAAGTGTGCCTTTTTTCTTTTGTAACTTTTTTGCAAAAGCGTCAAATATGACTGATTTTTTACACATCAAAAATATCCGCAAAACCTTCCCTGGTGTTGTTGCCCTGGATGATGTCTCATTCTCGGTTGCGCAAGCGGAGATTCATACCCTGCTGGGTGAAAATGGGGCCGGAAAAAGCACCCTGATGAACGTTCTGACCGGGCTCTACCACCCGGACCGGGGAGAGATCACCATTGCCGGCAAACAGGTTCATTTTATCAGTCCACGCGATTCACTTGCTTGCGGCATCGGCATGGTTCACCAACATTTCATGCTGGTCCCGGCCCACTCGGTGTTTGAAAATATCCTCCTCGCTCTGGACAATGTTCCCAACCTGTTCAAGCGGAAAACTTACAAAGAAAAAATTCAAAAATTGATAGATGAGTTCGATCTGGATCTGGATCTGGACACTCCGGTATGGAAACTCTCCATCGGTGCACAGCAGTGGATTGAGCTGATCAAATTATTGATGCGTGACTGTCAGTTGCTGATTCTGGATGAACCCACTGCTGTTCTCACTCCACAGGAGGCTGACCGGTTATTTGCAGTCCTGCAGCAATTAAAAAAGCAGGGGAAAAGTATCATTTTCATCTCCCACAAAATGCGTGAAGTGATGGAAATTTCTGACCGGGTCACCATTCTGAAAAAAGGGTGCAGCCTTGAAACTCTGACTCGGGGTGATTTTGACGAGTCAAGGCTGGCTTCGTTGATGATTGGGACAGATAAAATCCCCCAATGGCAAAAAACTTTACAAATGTCAGATCAGATCATTCTCGATATTCAGGGGCTGTCGGTTCGCAATGATCGAGGTCTCTCTGATCTCGATAATTTCAATCTGCACTTGAAAAAAGGGGAGATCCTCGGCATCGCCGGAGTCGCAGGAAATGGACAAAAAGCCTTAGCTGAAGTCCTTACCGGGCTAAAAAACACGAGCCAGGGTCGGATTATGGCTGGGGATGTTGATATCACCAACAGTGATGCCAGATTTTCCTATATTGCCGGTATTGCTCATATTCCGGAAGATCGGAAAGCTATCGGTATTGCCCCGGACATGAGTATTGACGAAAATCTGATTATGAAAAGTTTCAAAAGTGGCTCTTTTCGCAACTGGATCTTTCAGAATAAACGTGCTATCCGCCGCAATGCGATAGAAAAAATCGAGCAATTTGCTATCAAAACAGGGCCCGATGGCACTCCGGTCCGCTATCTTTCAGGTGGAAATATTCAGAAAGTGATCATTGCCCGAGAGCTGTCCGAAGACCCTGCGGTTCTGGTTGCCCTCTACCCAACCCGTGGTCTTGATATCGGCAGTGCTGAATACGTTCACAAGGTTATTGCCGACGGTGCCCACCGTGGCATGAGTACCATTTTGATTGCTGAAGATCTGGATGAATTACTCAAACTCAGTGATCGTATTGCCGTGATGTTCCGTGGCCGCCTGATTGGCTATGTTGATCCACGTAAAACCACACGAGAAGAAATTGGTCTGATGATGAGTGGTGAAGCTCGAGGAGATGAGGCATGAAACTGGTTATAGAACGCCGCGAAATTTTGTCTCCCCTGCTCCGCTTCAGCGCCCCGATTGCATCAATTGGTGTGGCCCTTTTTGTGGCCGGCTTTCTGCTCCTTGCCAGCGGTGTCAGCCCCCTGGCAGCTTATAAAGAAATTATTATTGAATCCCTTGGATCCCTTTATGGTTTGTCGGAAACCCTGGTCAAAACCACACCACTGATCTTTGCCGGGCTGGGTGTCAGTCTCGCTTTTCGGATGCAGATTTGGAATATTGGTGCCGAAGGGCAGATTTATATCGGTGCTATGACCGCAACCTGGGTGGCTCTGTTTTCCGGCATTCAAAATCACTGGCTCATGATGGTAGCGATGTTTTTCGCAGCATTTGTCGGTGGTGGTTTGTGGGCTGGAGTTGCTGGCTTTCTGCGGGCTCGCTGGCAGGTTAACGAAGTTATCGTCACTTTGTTGATGAATTATATCGCTATCCTCTGGGTTGATTACCTGATCTATGGCCCTTGGAAAGATCCTAAAGGTTTTAACTTTCCTCTGACTGCTCAATTCAGCGAAGCCGCCCGCTTTGCTGAATACTTCGACACCCGGATGCACAGTGGTTTTTTCCTTGCCCTGTTTTGTGCCCTGATCCTCTACCTGTTTATAGAACGAACCGTCTGGGGTTATGAAATCAAGGTGATCGGCAGCAACCCAAAAGCAGCACAATATGCCGGGATGAACACCGGTGCAGCCATCTTTTTCGTCCTCTTTCTCAGTGGTGCCATTGCCGGAATCGCGGGGTTCAGCGAAGTGGCTGGTTTACAACATCGACTCCAGCATGGCATCTCTCCGGGCTATGGATATACAGCCATT
The DNA here is from genome assembly GCA_036351455.1 of Desulfuromusa sp. Lineage (GTDB taxonomy): Bacteria > Desulfobacterota > Desulfuromonadia > Desulfuromonadales > Geopsychrobacteraceae > Desulfuromusa. The sequence goes on along the minus strand of JAZBPC010000046.1, from coordinate 3,716 downwards.
ATTATAGCCTGGCTGGCCAAACGGAGCGCCATCGGGGTGGTTATAGTTTCTTTTCTGATGGGGGTACTTCTCGTCGGTGGTGACAGTCTGCAGCTGTTATGGCAACTGCCTGTTGCCTTTGTTTACGCTTTCCAGGGTTTGATCCTGTTCTTTCTGCTGGCATCCGATTTCTTCATCATTTATCGGGTCAAACGAGTTAAAGGAAGCAACAATGCTTGAAATCTTACTTGATGCAACCGTTCGAGCCGGAACCCCGATCCTGTTTGCGACCCTGGGGGCAATTATCAACGAACGGGCCGGGATTATTAATCTCGGCATTGAAGGACTGATGCTGATTGGCGCCCTGGCTGGATTCTCCGGAACCTATTTGAGTGGTTCATTGTTGATCGGGGTTTTAGCTGCTTTTTGTACAACATTCTTAGCCGGAAGCATCCATGCTTTCATCACAGTTCAGTTGCGCGGCAATCAAATTGTCAGTGGACTGGCCCTGACCATGTTCGGCATCGGCATTACTGCACTGTTTGGCAAGGGGATGGTTGGACAAACTATTGAGGGTTTCAAACGGGTTGCCATTCCCGGACTCAGTCAGATCCCTATTATCGGCAAAGCTTTTTTCAATCAGGACTTGCTGATCTATTTCAGTTTTCTGCTTGTCTTCCTGATTTGGTTTTTCTTTTACCGCACCCGTTGGGGGTTGGGGGTTCGCAGTGTCGGTGAAAACCCTGCTGCAGCCGATACCTGCGGATTTTCAGTCAGCAAATACCGTTTTTTTGCTGTGACCGTCGGTTCAGGTTTTGTTGGCATCGGTGGCGCCTACCTGAGTCTGGCCAGCACACCAATGTGGATTGAAAACATGACCGCTGGTCGCGGCTGGATTGCAGTTGCCCTGGTTATTTTTGCCGGCTGGGCCAGTCAAAGAGCGTTGTTGGGAGCCTATCTGTTTGGTGGGATCACCGCAATGCAGTTGCGCTTCCAGGCCATGGGGACAACCATCAGCGCTCATATTCTGCAGATGCTCCCCTACTTTTTCACCATTCTGGTTCTGGTCATTTCAACTTTAAGGTTGCAAAAAGGGGCCAGCCAACAACCGGAAGGTCTGGGACTTCCCTATGACCGGGAGGATCGCAAATGAGTGCTGCTGAAATTTTACTCGAGCGTATCCGCCGGGATGGGGCGATTAATGGTGAGATCGTCAAGGTTGATCAGTTCCTTAACCATATGGTCGATCCGGTTTTAATTCATCTGCTGGGTGATGAAATTGCCACCCGTTTCGCCACTCTGCCAGTGTCGAAAATACTCACTGCTGAGACCAGTGGCATCATGTTGGCTCAGGCCGTTGCTTTGAAGCTGCAAATCCCTTTTATCTACGCCAAAAAGAAACGTCCCATCACCATGCCGGAATATTTTGCAGCAGCCAGTTATTCCTTTACCAAACAGGAATCAACCACCCTGTATGTTTCCAAAGAAGTGCTTCATCCGCAGGATAACATTCTGTTTATTGATGATTTTTTTGCCAAAGGCTCAACCTTGAAAGCGGTTGAAGAGATCATCTCTCAAGCAGGTGCAACCCTCATGGGAGCTGCTGTCATCATCAACAAATCAACACGCCGTGATATTGAATCGATTCTGACGCTGGATGATTTGCACTAAAAGTCCATAGTTTTAAGCTCGCCTATTGAAACATTAATCCCCTTCAGATTTCACCGGAAGACTCCGTGTTGCGACCACCGCAATCCCGGTTGCAGCGACATCATCCAGAATCACCTGCCCTACCTGAACTGGGGCGGCAATCTCAAGGGCATGCAGCTCTTGGACGACAGCCATAACTTGACCTTTGGGCACTCCTTCTACCGTTTTGACTGGTAGACGAGGCCATAGTCCTGAGGCGCAGGCAATCGTTGTACTTACCATTCTCACCGGAGCGGTATACTCCTGCCGCGCATATTCTTCCCCTTTTTTACAGCTGTACCCGGTAATTTCAGAAATTTCACCGTTAACAATCGTCAACTCCAAAGGACAGCTCATCGGGCAACCGATACAAGTCAATTGCTTCTTTTCTTGCATCTATTCAACCTCCTGCGGATGGACTTCGATTTTCAAGTTGTCACCAAAGTAGTGATCAAGAACCTCTGGACCTAGAGTGAGTCTAATCATCTCTGCAGGGATAAGCATACGGAATTTTTTCTCATAGCGGTCGCCAATTGTCAGAATACAATTTTTCATCGGCTGCTTGACTCGAAGATAGATGATCTGCTCTCGATCGGGGGAAAGACTGTGAGGAACGCAGGAAGCAATATTTGCACCCTTCTGCAGAGCAATATTGTCGCCAGGTCGACGCATACCGATAGCGAGCTCAGCCGCAAATTGTCCTGCCCGGAGAGATTCTTCCGAGACAAAATCGACAATGTCATGAACATGCAGCACGTTACCACAGGCAAAAACCCCAGGCAGAGACGTTTCCAGAGTGCTACTCACCTGCGGACCACCAGTAGCTGGATCCATATGCAGTCTCAGCTTGGTTGAAAGTTCATTTTCAGGGATCAAACCGATAGAAAGAAGCAGGGTATCGCAATCGACATCCCAGGATTGGCTGAGATCAGGAATAAGCTGATCGTTCACCGGCGCAATTGTTAGGTGATCGACACGATCACGCCCATGAATAAAGGCAACCGTTGCCGAGAGGTGGAGTGGAATGTCGAAATCATCAAGACACTGGACGAGATTGCGAGTCAGACCGTTGGAATAAGGGAGAAGCTCATACACCCCGACCACATCACAACCTTCTAAAACCAAACGCCGCGCCATGATCAGGCCAATATCACCAGAACCTAGAATCGCAATTCGTCGCCCTGGGAGGAGCCCCTTCATGTTCACCATCTTTTGCGCTAAGCCTGCCGTCATCACCCCGGCGGGTCTGAATCCCGGCGTACGAATTGCGCCCCGCGTTCGTTCACGGCAGCCCATAGCCAGAACAACAGCCTTCGCCTGTAAACTCAAATAACCACAGTTATCGCTGATAATCTCCACCTGTAAAGAAGGGCTGATATCGATCACGTATGAGTCGGTCAAGATATCCACGTTATCATTAAGAACATTAAGGATAAAGCGTTCAGCGTATTCGGGGCCAGTCAGTTCCTCTTTGAAATAGTGTAAGCCAAAACCACTGTGGATACATTGGTTGAGAATACCGCCCGCCTCAATCTCCCGATCAATAATGAGAATATCCCCCGCACCGGATTTCCGAGCTCCCAAGGCAGCAGCTAATCCAGCTGGGCCACCACCAACAATCACCACATCATAGACACTCTTCAGTGAACTTTTCATTGTTCCCCCCCTGCTGAAGGATTGTCATGACGTGGAACGCAAACCTCTGAACCCGGACCACGTTTGGAAATTTCGGCCAGGGGGATTCCCAGTGTCTGCGACAGAATATCCATGATCCTTGTCGTGCAAAATCCTCCCTGACAGCGACCCATTCCAGCACGAACCCGAAACTTCACCCCATCGAGGGTGCGTGCGCCATGCCTGATAGCGTACAGCACCTCTGCTTCAGTCACCGACTCACAGCGACAGACAATCTTTCCATAGGCCGGATCTCTTAGAATTGCTGCTTTTCGCTCCTTTGCTGTCATTCGTGAGAAACGGGGAGGACCATCGATTTCAGCCTTCCAGGTTTTTTTTTCGATCAGAGGTAAACCATCGGCACGGAGCATATC
>JAZBPC010000045.1:0-2063 GCA_036351455.1 Desulfuromusa sp. | reverse complement strand
CGATTTTCTATGAAGGGAAGCAAGTCGGGACCCTCTATCTTTTAAGCGATTTAACCCGCCTTTATGGTCATCTTGCTGGCGTTGGATTCGGGCTCACCCTCTCTTTGTTGTTGATGATCTTTTTTTCCTGGCTTCTTGCAGATCGTTTACAAAAACCGGTCTCGGCTCCGCTGCTACAACTGGCTCGGGTGATGGGAAATATCTCAGAGAATAAAGATTATTCTCTGCGGGCAAAAAAAATGAATGACGATGAAATAGGTGCTCTGGTGGACGGTTTTAATCAGATGCTGCAACAAATTGAGTTACATCAAGCCCGTTTGGCAGAACATCAACTCTATCTGGAACAGACAGTTTTAGATCGTACTGCAGAATTACGTTCGGCAGTAGCGGCACTTGAGCAGGCGAGGCAGCGAGCCGATACTGCCAATGAGGCCAAATCCCATTTTCTATCACGGATGACCCATGAACTTCGAACCCCATTAATTGGTGTTCTGGGAATGAATGAGTTGCTTTTGCGTACCTGTCTAACTGAGCAGCAGCATGAGCTTGCACAAACTGTACAACAGTCAGGTGAGAAACTTTTAGAGCTTATCAGTGACGTTCTCGATTTTTCCCGCATTGAAGCGGGGAAAATGGCTCTTGATTCGAGTGAATTTAATTTCTATCAGGTTATTGAAGAAGTTGTCCATCTGTTATTACCCCAAGCGGAAGAGAAGGGACTTTCTCTCCTTGCCAATATCTCCGCTGCTACCCGTCGCTTGGTCGTGATAGCGGATGAGACCAGAATTCGGCAAATTCTGATGAACCTGATTGGTAATGCGATAAAATTTACCTCAAATGGCTCAATCATGGTCAGCTTGGACTGCTCCGAATGTGATGGTCAGGAGGCGGTTTTTCTTCTTGAAGTTGCAGACAGTGGCATAGGGATGACTACAGAAGTAAAACAGCAGATTTATGATGTCTTTTATCAGGTTGATGGCATTGGCTCGGGAGCCAAGAGCGGAACTGGGCTGGGGCTTGCTATCGTGAAACAACTGGTTGATCTGATGGATGGAGAATTAAATTTGATTTCATCTCCAGGTCAAGGGAGCAGATTCCAGGTGCAGTTGAAACTGGTCATTACTGAGAGTAAAGGTCTCAAGGAAGGGACCCACTGATGAAACGTCTATTCGTTATTTTAACGATCATCATCTTTTGTGGTGGTGGAGTTCTGACTCTTTTGGGGCTTGGAAATTATTTCATTTCTTACCTATCTTCTCAGGGGCGTTTGAGTGTCGAGAAGAGCTCTCCTCAGGTGCTTCCCGTCGGAACCAGGGCCGTATTTCATTTGCAGGGAAGCGGTTTTAATGGTGAGACCAGTGCAAACTTGCTGATTGATGTCAACAACAGTGAGGCGATTATTGGATCAGTTCCCTTAGAGGGCGTATTCAATGATAGCTTGCTCTATGGTGACACACTTTATCTGGTAAGTTCCTCTGGGGGGCTAAAGGTTCTTGACATTAAAGATCCAAGCCAACCGCGGTTATTTAAGGAGTATCTGGTTGGTCGATCGATTAATGATGTCTACCGTTACGGGGAATATCTTTATCTCTCCTGCAGAAAGTTAGGGGTATCGATCATGCAGATTCAGCAGGATGGAACCCTGCAGCACATGACTGATATTGCTGTAGAAACATTTGCTGTGAACTGCCAGGTCCTGCATGGTTACCTGTTTATCGCAGGGAGGGAAGGTGGTCTGTTGGTTTATGACGTGCGTGAACCAAGACATCCTCGGCTGGTGCAGATTTTCAGGAATGAGTCTTTGGCTTCAAAGGTGATGGTATTCGAAGATTTCTTGTATCTCGCTGTTGCTGGAAACCGGATCGAAATCTATCAACTGACAACCCCACAAAGGCCTTTTCTGGTTGGCACTGTTCAGCTAACAACCAATGTGTATGACCTTGTCGTTTATCGGCAACATTTGTATGTTGCCGGCGAAGCTGGGGTCTCTTTATATGGGTTAGCGAATCCTCAGCAGCCAGTACTATTGCAACAATGGTCTGATTTTGGTTCAGCAAGAAAAT
>JAZBPC010000044.1:0-6703 GCA_036351455.1 Desulfuromusa sp. | reverse complement strand
GGAGCCGTTCCCGGCGCTGACTTCGCTGTTGCCTATTTTGGTATTTGGCTCGGGCCACAGCCGATCGACAAAAAGTTTCGAGATCGCCTATTGAGAGGTAATTCATAAACTACAGCATTTTATCGCTGGTAGAACAGGTAAAACCGTCGCACTTAATAGGTTATGAGCCCTTCTGCTTCGGTTCCTGCTCTCATCGCTTGCCCGGTAACGTATCTGTATCCGGACAGCCAGGCAAGAACCGCATCGTAGCCATGTTGTGAAGTCGGTTGCTCCAGAGGCAACGGCAGCTGCTGTTCCAACTCCTTCCAGTTGATTGGTTGCTGCTTATAGTGACTGATCTGCAAGTGCTCTGCTAAAGCCTTTGGATAGGTTTCGATAAAGACAGTGGATGCAAAACGGCTTGCCAACTGCATCGCACGTGCAGTGAGGCCACCAAGAAACAGGGGAGACATCGCCTTAAGTTGACGGTCGCAGTGACGAAAAAAAAAGTCCTCTCCCTTGCCAAAATAGGCGTCGGGCAGAGAGAGCGGGGCATCAATCAGAACAAAAGATGGCTTTATGATTTCAATCTGATTCGACAAAAAACGGTCTGCATCTTTTCCCTTCGCAGTCTGGAGAACTTTGAGTTTCCCCTGCTGGGCAAAACAGATCGCCGTAGTTCCCGCAATTTTTGCTCCAAAATCAACACCAATGAAAACCGATTCGTTATTGATATGGCACCTCCGCAAGAAGAAAAGATTTTTATTTTGTCGTAGACAAACACTTAACACTTATATATAAAAAGATATATATAAAAAAGGAGATTAAGATGAAAGAAAGTGCTTTCGATGAATTTGCCAACGACTATGATAAGTGGTTTATCAGCAACAAGAATGTTTTAGCGTCAGAAGTTGCGTTACTGGCCAGATTTACAGCCTCTCCTGGAAAAGCCCTTTCTGTGGGCTGTGGCACCGGGTTATTCGAGATGCTGTTGAAAAAAGATTACAACATCAACATTAGCCATGGAATAGAACCGGCATCCGGGATGGCAGAGATTGCCCGGCAACGGGGGATGACGGTATTTTTGGGCACCGCGGAAGAGCACAATTATGGAGTAGAGGAATACGATACTGTTATCTTCAACGGCACCCCAAGCTATATCTCATCCTTGGATCTTGCTTTTGCAAAGGCTTATAGCGCCCTTAAGCCAGGGGGGAAAATCGTTGTTCTTGATGTTCCCAAGGAAAGTAGTTACGCTTTATTGTACAATCTGGCAAAACAGGTTGGCTCCTGGGATAATCACTATTTTGTCGGTGCCAAGCCCCTCAATGCGTATCCGATAAGTTTCGTCCAGGAAAGTCTCTGGCGTTCCACTCCGGAAAAAGTTGAACTGCTTAAAGCTGCCGGGTTCAAAGACTTTCAGTTTTCGCAGACACTGACCCGCCACCCAGTCTATTCGGATGATGCCTTTGAAGAACCTGTTGACGGATTTGACCGGGGTGACTACGTTGCCGTCTGTGCTATCAAAGAATGAAATGAACAAGGGTGAAGAGTCTATGAAAAAATACTGTAGAGCTTTAACCATAGCCGGATCTGATTCCGGCGGAGGAGCTGGAATCCAGGCAGATTTAAAAACATTCTCAGCTTTCGGTTGCTATGGAATGTCGGCATTAACAGCGATAACAGCCCAGAACACCTGCGAGGTCAGTGCAATCCATGCAGTTCCGGCAGATATTGTGACTGCACAGATCAAAGCTGTCATTGACGATATAGGAGTAGATGCGGTCAAAATCGGGATGCTCAATGAACCGAAGATTATCGCTGCCGTTGCAGCTTGCCTCGATGATTGCGGCACAGAGAATATTGTGTTGGACCCAGTTATGGTCGCGAAAAGTGGAGACAAGCTCTTGCAGGATGACGCCGTGGAATCACTGCGGAAAAATCTGATCCCGAAGGCAATCATCATCACCCCCAATATCCCGGAAGCCGAAGTTCTGAGCGGACTAAAGATAGAAAAGCCGGAAGATCTGGAAAGAGTCGCCAGATCCCTGCTTGCTCTGGGGCCTCGTGCTGTCCTGCTTAAAGGGGGACATTTTGAGCACCAGCAAAGTCCCGATTATCTCGTGATAAAAGATGGTGCGCATCTCTGGCTCAATGCCGAACGGACAGACTCAGTCAATACCCATGGGACTGGCTGTACACTCTCTTCCGCCATCGCCGCATCTCTGGCGTTAGGAACCCCCCTGGAGCAGGCGGTGAAGCAGGCCAAAAACTACATTACTCAGGCGATTGCCGCAGGGAAAGGGTACCAGATTGGCCATGGGCACGGTCCAGTGAAACATTTTTACGCTTTTTGGCAGGACTAAAATGACTTTCATCGAAGAACTTTGGCAAAGAGGAAAATCGGTTCTTGAGCGGATGATTGACCATCCGTTTAACCAACAGCTTGCCTCCGGAACTCTGCCTGAAGAACTCTTTCATTGCTACCTGCAGCAGGATCAACTTTACATCCGCGAATATACCCAGGTGCTTTTCACCCTGCTACAGCGCACTGACGATGCAGATCTACAGCAGGACCTGCAAAGATTTGCTACAGAAGGAGCCCAATTCGAGCAGGAGATGCATCAGCACTTTTTCACCATTTACAGCATTGAGTCAGCAGAAGCCCCACTTGCGAGCTGCAACCTTTACGCAAGGTTCTTGCGAAGTTGTGCGGAGCAGGAATCAATAGCTGTTGCGCTGGCAGCCCTGCTCCCCTGTTTCTGGTTTTACCACAAGGTGGGTCAATCCCTGCTCGAAAACAGTTGTCAGAACAATCCCTATCACGCATGGATAGATACTTACAGTGGAACTGAATTTCAACAGCAAGTTGAAAAAATGCAGGCGCATGTCGAACACTTTGCTGCCCGAAGCGGCCCCTCGGAACAACAAAAAATGATAGACAGTTTCCTGGCTTCCAGCCTTCTGGAATTGTGTTTTTGGGAAGCCATCTATCGACGCAGAACCTGAACACCTACAGAGCTGGCAGCAAATGAAACTTTAGCTGTCTATGGCCCCTTATGCTATTATTATGAAGATCAACATCCAGACTCTTAATCATTGCTGCTTCTGTATGGATTTAATACAGGAGTCTCTAGCATCTTAACTCCAGGGGATGAAATGGCCCAAAAAAACCATTTGAAACTCAACTTTAAATTTAATCTGCTCATTTCTTGTGTGCTGCTCGTTCTTTTTCTCCTCACGGCCTATCTGACATATCAAAATCAACAAGGTGTGGCTCAAAAGGTCGCCCTTGAACAAAGTCGAAATATTTCCAGAGAACTGAGTGTGACATTTAATCACTTGTCTGAAATAGTACGAAATGAACCAGAAACGAATTACACCCTGGTCCCACAAGTGATCACGACCCAGATTGCCAAAAAGATTTCCGCAGATGACCGCTATTCAGTACGCCAGATTTCACTCAATTTCCGAAATCCGGATAACCGGCCGGATAAATACGAGACAGAACAGTTAAAAGCTTTTGCAACCGATGACAAAACCGAAATCTACCGTGTTATCAAAGAACCCGAAAAAGATGTTTTCCGCTATATGCAGGTGATGATCGCCGAGCCTTCATGCCTCAGTTGCCATGGAACATTTGCATCAGCTCCGCCCTATATTCAGCAACGCTTCCCGCAGGATCATCCTTCATACAATTACAAGGTCGGCGATATTATCGGTGCAATCTCTGTTGTCAGACCGATGACAGATCTTTATGAAGATGTCGCATCCAGTTTTAAAAAAGCCCTCTATTATCGAGCCGGGATTTTAGTCCTTGTCGTTATCGTGACATGGTTTTTTGTTCGCCGATTCATTATTGCACCGATCCAGTCCGCATCGAACACAATCCACCGCATTACCAGCACTGGCAATCTCAAAGAAAGAATTCCGCCAGGCAGATCACAGGATGAAATCGGCCAGTTATTGCTCGATTTCAACACGATGATGGACGAACTGAATCGGACAACCCTGCAGCGGCAAGAATCTGAAGACCGCTATCGAAGCCTTATCGAAGCAGCACATTCAGCCGTCCTGACTTTTCTGGAAAACGGCAATATCGTGATATCCAACCAAAAAGCCGAACAGCTCTTTGGACTATCGAGGGCGAGATTGCTGGGAGAAATCATCTTCAATTACATCGAAGATGATGGAGTCCTGAAAGCCAAGGTTGACGCTTTCTCAAAATCTGCAGAAAGAGAAAATTATAAAGAGGCAATTCGCTGCACGCTTCGTGATGCCGGCGGCAAAAACATGGACATGGAAATAACCCTTATCCTTGCCTCTGCAGTCGATAACACCCCTATGTTTACGGCGATCTTTCGAAGACCGGAATAAACCGGTCTTCGGGTTTACAAATACAGCGACTCAGGACACCCTTGCAGCAATAGATTAAGACTCCAGGTAATCCTGCAAGTTGGTTTTGCCATAGCTGATGGTGGTATTGCTATCTTTGATTTGCTTCGCAACCATTGCCATCAGAATTTTCACTCCAGGACTTTTTTCGGGATCCGTCAGTGGTAGAAGACGTACCGTTATGCTCTCCTTCTTTTGTGACAACTGGATAAAAAAGTTCTGAGTTTTACCCGCTTCAATAGCCAAAGCTTCAATCAAAGCGCTGGTTTCGGCAGCATTAATATACTTGTCTCCAAGTTTAAGAATGCCAGTATCTGTTTTCTGGGTGACCGCTTCAATAGCTTCAAATGCTTGCAAGGCCGACTGCGCTTGCTCAAGGACAACGTGAGGCATAAAGTAACTCCTTATGATAAATTTTAACTTAATAATACAGCATTTTGTATAATTGTCTATGACAAAAAGAGAGGAGCAAAGATATGAACGGTTTTTTCACTCAACCGGGGTCATCCAAGCCAGTTTCGTCAATACATTGCCCATCGATCAAACTGCTACTTAAAGCTGTTGAGAGGGATCTGGGGGGATTCAGCGTCCGCAGATTTTTACCCAGCAAGGAACTGGCAAATATTGGTCCCTTTATTTTCTTCGATCATATTGGCCCGGCAATTTTTCCCCCTGGAGAAGGGATCGATGTCCGGCCACACCCACATATCGGACTGGCAACGGTTACCTACGTTTTTTCCGGTGAGATCCTGCATCGAGACAGCCTTGGCCACGTGCAGTCAATCCGCCCCAATGAAATCAACTGGATGACAGCAGGCAAGGGAATCGTTCACTCTGAGCGGACGCCTCCGGAACTGCGACAGCACGGACATACCCTGGAAGGACTGCAGCTGTGGGTCGCGTTACCGGAAGAGCAGCAGGAATCTGATCCCCTCTTCACCCACTATGAGAAAGGATCCTTACCGCAGCTTGAATCAGATAAGGTCAAAATCCGGGTCCTCATTGGTGAAGCTTATGGCCTCAAGTCAGAAGTTAAAACCCATTCGTCTACCCTGTTTGTCGAAGTACAGCTAGACACAGGCGGACAAATCATGTTGCCCGAAGGCATTGAGGATCGAGCAGTTTATGTTATTTCCGGCCAGCTACAGACTCAGGAGGCTCAAATTCCTCAGCACAGAATGGCGGTATTCGACCAAACCGCAGGCATTCAGCTGGAAGCCACCGAACCAACCCGGCTGGCCATCATTGGCGGGACAAATCTTGGCAAAAGAACGGTCTGGTGGAATCTTGTCTCCAGCCGCAAGGATCTGATCGAACAAGCCAAAAGAGACTGGCGGGAACAGAAGTTCCCAGAAGTTCCGGGTGAAACCGAATTTATCCCGTTACCTGAATAAGTCCTATTTTCAACAGAGGAACCGATATGATGTCAGATAGAATCAAAACCCTTTACAGCTGTGCCATTCTACTTTTGGCTTTTTCCCTGACGGCCTGCGCCCCCATCAACATTCAACAGTATGCTGAAAATACCCCCAAGTTTGACCTGTTTGATTTTTTTACCGGGGAGACCCGCGGATGGGGAATCGTCCAGAGTCGAAACGGGACGTTACTCCGGCAGTTTGTTGTCGATATTGACGGCCAAATCAACGCCTCCGGGCAATTAGTCATGACCGAAGATTTTGTCTGGAGCGACGGTGAGATCAGCCAGAGAATCTGGACCATCAGTCAAAATAGTGAAGGAAACTTCAACGGCCAGGCAGAGGATATCATCGGCCAAGCTAAAGGCGAAGCTTCCGGTAACGTTCTGAACTGGAACTACAACCTGAACCTCAAGGTGGATAATTCAACCTGGAAAATCCGCTTTGATGATTGGATGTTTCTGCAACAGGACAATGTGCTGATTAACCGCGCACAGATGAAAAAATTCGGCTTTCGTGTCGGTGAGATTACAATTGCTTTTATAAAGAAATAAAGGATATTTGGAATTTAGAGTGAAATGAGCCGACAATTCTTCTTAATCCAAAAATCAGTTCTGAGTGTTGAATTTTCAAATATTACTACTTCTGAAAATTGTCTTAGTCAACTTGAAATTCATTTCAAAATTAGTACCCTGATTTTTTCAACTAAAAATGCGGAGCCATTGCTGACCCCGCTTTTGCATGTCGATACGCCCTAAATGACAAATCCATCGTCAATTTCAATGGATCGATGAGCCAGTCCGGCATAGGCTGGGTCATGAGTTACCATAACAACCGTCATGCCCTCCATGTTCAACTCGCTAAGAAGTCCCATGATCTGCTCACCCGTGCTTTTATCGAGACTTCCAGTTGGC
>JAZBPC010000043.1:0-13060 GCA_036351455.1 Desulfuromusa sp. | reverse complement strand
GCCACAATACAGTTATCCCTCAATTTGGATTCTGGATGGAACATGGACGGGCTTTAGAGGCAAGATACTTTGGTCCGATGGAAATATATAATCTCCTTGCGGAACAGCCAATCTACCACCCTCCGGTGACCTTTCTTGAATATGCAGGGTTATAGTGGGGAAGACACTGCAGTCATAATTATTGTGCAATAAATCATGAGTTATCAGTATTTGAAGTCAATTCATAACTCAAATTCCAACACCATTAAAAGAATAGTCACATTTTAAATCATCTCCGGATCTTTACCTGAGCTTGATAGAGACGTTAAGCTGTTATTATACGAGTTTTATCAGGTTTTCTGAGTCAGCCAATTGCCTGTTTAGAAAGGTAACGATTATGAAAATGAAACGAATTCTTATCCTCTGTACCATGCTCCTGGTAATCGCAGCACAGACCTTTGCTGCGACAGCGATTGTGGCCGGCGGTTGTTTCTGGTGTATGGAGTCAGATTTCGAAAAGCTGGAAGGGGTCACTGATGTCATTTCCGGTTTTACCGGAGGAACACTACCAAACCCAACCTACAACGGCAATCACACGGGACATTACGAAGCCGTCGAAATTACCTACGACCCACAGAAGTTAAGCTACACACAGCTGCTTGATTACTACTGGCACCACATTGATCCCTTCGATGACGGCGGACAATTCTGCGACCGTGGACACAGCTATAAGTCGGCAATTTTCGTTGCCAACGATGAGGAAATGAAGATTGCCGAGGAGTCAAAACTTGAAGCCCAGGCAATGTTCCCGGATCAGAAGATAGTGACGCCCATTCTTCCGGCGACAACCTTCTGGCCAATCAAGGGGGAGGAAAGCTATCACCAGGACTACTACAAAAACAATCCGGTCCGCTACAAATACTACCGCTGGGGATGTGGTCGTGACCAACGTTTGGAAGAAATCTGGGGAGACAAGACGAAGCATAAAATGTAAAAAGAACGGCCTCAAAAGGTCAGGCAAGTTCTGATTCACAAAGTCAAAAGCCTCGGTGCACATTGAGCCGAGGCTTTTTCTTTTATCAGTCTGCAGGTTGTTAGGCTGAAGACTTTTATAACTAACCCCCTACAGCCTGCTTTCGCTGCATGGGTCAGCTAAAGTGCTGTACAAACCCAAAAAAGAGATTACTCAATAAAATAACCGGCAACCCGCCAAACGCTATCCGCTTCAAGCATAACCGTCACCGTTTCAGTGAGATGATCCTTGTTTTCAAAGTTTGAGTCAAAGTGATAAACCATATACTCACCGTTGGGAATGCTTTCATCCATATTTTTGGTATAGGCATAATCTTTTTGTGTTCGCTCAAGCAGTTTTCCTGCCACCGAACGCACCGCAGAGAGTTTCTCGACCCACTCCTGCTGGGGTACCTCTTTTTTTAGGTAAGTAGCACAGGTATCCCAACTTTCTGCATATTGACCGGCATCGACAAGTTCAAAAAAACTCGCTGCAACCGCGCTTGATGCATCAATCCGTTGTTGATCTGGTTTACGACTCAGCATGGGGTAAAAAATAATAACTAAAGCAATGACTGTAAGAAAAATGTGAACACGATATTTTCTTGGAAACACCTTGGACCTCCAAAAGCAACACACAGGGGAATTTTAAACGCCTACTATAATCAGGATGACAGGACGGAGCAACAATTCTTCTCAATTTTTGATGGCTTTACGAAACCAACAAATCTTGGAATATAGAATTATTCCAACCCGGATTCATAATTGAACTTACTACTCCCCTGTGGGTCATATCCACGTTTAACGGCGTCAAGAACCTGCTTTCCCTCCTGGCTGAATGGCCCAAAATGGGAAAGATCAATGATAAAATTATGACAACCTGCATTTTCCAGTTCGGGGATATTTGCAATAAAAGAAAAATCCGTATCACTCGTCAACCAGGTGAGACCTTGCCGCTGCTGGACCCGGAAAGCATCATCACGGTCTGAAAGAACCGGGTTGTCAGAACGGACATTTTTAATTTTTACCCTCGATGTCAATAAAGCAACGCTGGCATACGCTGTGATTGCTGTCGGGATTGGCAACTGATGTCGCAGAATATCTGTGAGGTTTTTGCGATCATCTTCGATATAGAGTTCTGCTTCATTAATTCCAAGTTCTGCCAGTGCGGCTATCGCCTGACTATTCAGAGAGAACAAACGGAAACTGCTGAACAGATTCATCCCCTCGGTTTTGTCAAACAAAGGAAAGTGGCCCAGATTGTTAAGGCGAAAATTGCTGAACCCCATTTGTGCCAGTTGGCGGATGGCATTCCGGGTATCAAGCCAATCTTTGTCAAAAATAACAAAAGGAATATCCCAGATCAGTTGTCGGGCGCGCCGTTGCAACTTATTTGCATGCTGTAAATTCTGTCCAGTCAGAGGAATAATAATCTGGTCAACAGCTGGATCTTGAAGTATCCGTTGATCTCTGGAGTCACGCAATTGCACCCGGATTTGTTGTCTTCCAGAGCGATCATCCTCAAGTGGGAACAGAGCATTACGGGCACTTTGCAGATGCTCAGTTCTCAGGCGTTGCCTTTGTGGCTGGTGGTTCCGTCGCAACGCTGCATAGAAATCCCTGCGGATCTGTTTTAATTGTTTCGGCGGAATCACAATCTCCGGCAGTTCACCGCACTCAAGTTTCCCAAGAACAAAAGGCTCCCCTGCGGTGGCCTCGAACGCTTGCCGTAGAATATCTTGATCCAAACCTTGTTGCTGGGCGGGAAAGCTATCGACAGCATATTGAAATTGCTCTATTTCAGAACCGATCGTTGCTCTCAGCACTAATTGCTGTGAGCTGATATCGATCTGCAAGTCAACAGTTTCAGACGGAGGAGAAACGTTACTCAACTTCCGCCTGCAGGCAGAATCACTCATCGTAAAAGCGCTGGGAGATGAAACCATAAAGACAGTGTCACCCACCTTGAACAGATTGTTAAAGGTGGAGGGAACGCTGACAAGGCTGTTTGCCGGAACCTTATTGACTGTTTTCTTTCCTAACAATAATTGCCGGACTGTGAACGCTGTTCCACTCTTATCGATTGCCGGTTGCACTCGCAACCGTGTTCCCAGATGAAGAGCCTCTTTGGTTTTAAAAGTGATTTCCCCACCACGAACCCGGGTGATTTCCCCCAAAAATCTTCCGGTGGCTCCTTTGTGCGCCGGAATAGCCATGTCACTGGGTTGCCCACCGGATAAAAACCCTTTCGTGGGCTGCCGGCCAAAGCTCTCTTTCAACAGTAGTTTTGATTCCTTCAGAATTGATTTTCGTTGATCTTCGGGGGCATCAAGAACCTGCCGATAGGCACGAACAACTTTGTGGACATATTCGGCACTTTTCATTCGCCCTTCGATTTTCAAACTACAGATACCGGCTTTTTCCAACTCCGGCAACAGATCAATGGCAGAGAGATCATTAGGAGAAAAATAGTAGCCTTCCTGTTGGCGGTAACGATGGTTACGGCGACAAGGCTGAGCACAGCGGCCACGATTCCCGCTTTTGCCACTAAGAAAAGAGGAAAAATAACATTGCCCACTGTAGGAAAAACACAGAGCACCATGGATAAATTGTTCCAGCTCCAGAGTGGTTTGTTGCCGAACCGCTGTAATTTCTTCCAGGGTCATCTCCCGCGCCAGCACTCCCCGGGTAAAACCCATCCGCTCCAGCATTTTAACTCCGGCGGCATTGTGGATGGTCATCTGCGTCGATGCATGTAACTCAAGGCCGGGAAAGTGATCTTTCGCCAGCTTCCAAACGGCGAGATCCTGGAGAATCAACGCATCAACACCGATCTCTTCCAGGGCTCCTAGAGTATCAATCAGCTGCGAGAGTTCATTCTCTTTGACCAGGGTATTAAGAGCAATATAGAGACGCTTACCCTGCTGTTGCATGTAGTGGGTAATCTGTTCAATCTCTTTAAGATTGAAGTTCTTCGCCTTGGCGCGAGCAGAAAACTCCTTGAGACCCGTATACACAGCATCAGCGCCAGCATCGACGGCCGCAAAAAAAGCTTCCATGCTTCCTGCCGGGGCCAGTAGCTCCGGACGTTGTGATATTATCTTTGACTTCATAAGCTGGCTAGTTATCTATTTATTCAACAGGGCATCAAACTGTTGCGGATTGTAACCAGTCACATGCTGGCCATTAATCCAGAAGTGGGGAGTTCCGTTAACCCCCGCTTTGTGAGCAATATCCCGAAATACGGCCAACCGCCCATCATCAGGAGCATCTGGAACCGGTTGATTATCATACTTGCCCGTAAAAACATCCTCGTAAGCTTGCTCCTGATCTTTGGCAGCAAGGATAAATCTGGCTTTAGCCGCTGAGTGAGGATGCATTTGCTCAAGGGGTAAAAGGAAAATATAGCGGGTCACATCATCCCGCCCGGCAAAATAATCAGAACTATGACGACAGAAAGGACAATCAGGATCCGTCACTTCAATAACCTGATTGGGTCCATCACCTATTTTGATGGCCAGATCAAGTGGAAACAGTTTCAGCTTGGACGTCATCCGTTGACTTTTGTTTTCCTGGGTCAGGTTATGACCATCGGCAGACCAGAGATCGCCTAGAAACATATGCCCTGATGCAGGGAAAAAGTAGAGAACTTCTCCATTTTCAGTCACAACTTCATAACCCCCGGCAACCGGAGTCGGATTCAGCTGTTGATATTTCAACTGGGGGTAATAAGAAGAAAGAGCCAAAGATGTATTGATTGGCTGTTCCTGAGGTTGAACCGCGCAGGCACTTAAAAACAGTAAGGGAGACAAGAACAAAAGTAAAAAGCGTGACATGAGAACTCCAAAGCTAATAGTTTGCAATTTCTATTGAACATACACCAGTTGCAGGATCGGTAAAAGGGGGAGTTCAGAATATTCAACAGGCCCCCTTAAGGTCGATATACATTTAATCATATAATATAAGGTTCTGATTTTTATAGGATTTATAATTGTTTATTAGCATGAAACATTTGTATGAATAAACTAAATATGCTTTACTGCCAACTCATTTATCAGCTGAGGAGGAATAATTATGCCGCGATCCATTTCTGTCTTATTTCTAAGTGTGATGTTGTTGTTTTCCGGTTCCGTTTTTGCAGCCGATCCGTTGGCCGCATGGCAGCCCAAATTTGATCCAACGGGAGCTGAATATACCTATTTACTCTCTACGGTTGGTCATCCTGCCATTGAGGGAGCAACAGTTGGTTACAGAATCAGAGACCGCGTCTGGCAGGAAAGTGGCGGTCGGTTATACGTCGACTACCGTCCGATTTCACAGCTGGGTGGCGAAAAAGATGTTCTCCACAAGTTAAAAATGGGGGCCGTTCAGGGAATGCTTTGCTCTTCAGTTCTGGCACCCAATATTTCCCCTCGTCTCGGGATCGTCAACCTTCCCTTCCTCATTGACAGCTTCGCCAAATTGGAAGAATTCCGCCAGAACAAAGAGTTGTTCAGAGAGTATGGACAAGATGCCGATGCCAAAGGGATTATGGTCGCTGATTTCACTGGCTACGGCAGCTACGGTTGGGCAACTAAGACCCCGGTGAAAAATCTGGAGGAAGCACGTCAACAGTTATTTCGCATTGCTCAGGCTCCAGTAAATGTTGATCTCTATAAAGCCTGGGGAATACAGTTTACAGTTATGCCCTGGCCTGATGTCCCCCAAGCGTTGCAGACTGGAGTCATCAGCGGTCTTGACCACACCCCCATCGTTTGCAATATCACTAAAAAGTTTACTGTCGCCAAGAGTTATACAAATATTGGCTATGCTCAAGGTCTCTATATACACCTGATTAACAAGCGTTGGTTCAATAACTTGCCAGATGATTTGCAACAGATTTTAAGTCGTGCAATTGAAGAAGAAAGTGCAAAAGTTCGTGCATTAACGATACTGCAACAACAGGACCAGATTGCCGCAGCCAAAGCCAATGGAATTGTTTTCAACGATCTCCCCGAAGCTGAAAAAGCCAAGTTGGTCTCATTGGCCGAACCCGTGGTGCAAAAATGGGGAGAGAAAATTGGTTTAGATTATTTGAATAAGGTTCGAGCAGCACTTAAAAACTAAACAGTTTTAGTCCATAGCTTCTTGTAGGAACGCAAAAGTCTAACGCTCATACTGTCATCAATAAAAGCCGGGATGGAATTTCTATCCCGGCTTTTTTATATTCGAATTTTATGATTAGGACTTGACCAGAAAAGAGTTAAAAGCTATCGTCTCTCACCTAACCTACTGATTTTACTGATATTTAACTTTTTTTTGTGCATACGAAACATAAACTGCCATATTCCCAAACAAGGAGGTTTCAGATGAAAAAGATTTTAATTGTATTGTTGCTATTAACCCTATGCATACCGGTTGCTGGTATGGCAGCGGATAAGAAAGATCCATTAGCTGCCTGGCAGCCAAAATTTGATCCAAGTGGAGCAAAATATACCTACATCCTGTCAAACATTTCCCATCCTGTCATCGAAGGTGTTGCTGCAGGTTATCGGATTCGCGATAAAGTTTGGGAAAAAACCAACGGACAGATCTATGTTGATTACCGCCCACTCGCTCAATTAGGTGGAGAGAAAGATGTCATCAGCAAACTGAAACTTGGTGCCGTCCAAGGGATGCTCAGTTCTTCCGTTGCTGCCGCCAATGTTGCAGACCGTCTCGGCATCGTCAATCTTCCTTACGTTATTGATACCTTTGACAAGCTTGATACTTTCCGTAATGACCCGGAACTCTGGCAACCATTTGCAGAAGGGGCTCTCTCTGGAGGTATTTATGTTGCCGATTTTACCGGCTATGGCCCATATGGTTGGGCGACAACCACTCCAGTAGATACACTAGCTGCAGCCAAAGGGGTTAATTTCCGGATTGCACAGGCGCCAGTTAATACCGACTCCTACAAAGCCTGGGGACTAAAATTCACTGTTATGCCTTGGCCGGATGTTCCCCAAGCGTTGCAGACAGGGGTTATCACGGGACTTGATCACACCGCGATTGTCTGTAATATCACCAAAAAGTTCACTATTGCAAAATACTTTACTGAGCTGAACTATGCCCAAGGTATTTTTGTGCATCTGATCAACAAACGTTGGCTGGATAAGCTGCCTTCAGACTTACGTACAACTTTCCTTGACGTCATTGCCGAAGAAAGTGCCGCAACAAGAATAGCGACACGCAAGCAGTATGAGGTTCAGGTAGCCAAGGCAAAAGAGGCAGGGGTCCAGTTTTATCAGTTGACTGACAAAGAAATTAACGAGTTGAAAAAACTTGCTGAACCGGTTCTGGAAAAGTGGGGGCAGAAAATTGGTCCAGACTATTTGGCAAAGGTGCGAGCAAAGCTTGGCAGTTGATAGCTAAAACTGTATAATCGGTTCGTTTTTCGGGGCCGGGGAGGAAGCCCTCCCCGGCCCTGTTTTATCCATGAACTGAAAGACAACCTATATGCTGAAAAAAACCTTTAAAACCATTGATCGCGGCTTTCTTTTTATCGAAGACTGGTCCCTGTTTATAGCTGTCAGTATTGCCCTGCTGACAGCGATGGCCAATGTCATCCTGCGCAAAGCAACTGACAACGTCAGTCTCTATTGGTCGGATGAGATCGTCCGCAAGGTGATCTATTTTTCCACCTACATTGGTTGTGTTGCTGCAATTCGTAGCCGCTCTCTGATTCGCATCGATGCTCTGCCGCAGATATTTCCGGCACTAAAGAAACCTCTGACTCTGTTTTCTCACCTGTCGGTTCTGGTTTTTGCCATCATCATGGTCTATCTGGGTTGGCAGATGACGGTGATGATGTTTGAGGATGAGTATGCCAAGACTGCCACGTTACAAATACCCGAGTGGTATTTTTATGCCATCCTTCCGATTATGGGCGTGATGATGTTTATGCGCACATTAGTGGTTATGGTTGAAGACTGGCGCAGTAGTCAAGATGTGACCGGGGAGAAATAAAGATGGATAGCAGCTATTTATTGATTCTCGCCATCCTCCTTGGTTGCCTGGCATCGACAGTACCGGTATTCATGGCACTTTTTTTCACTGGAACCTTCGGCCTTGTTTACCTTCTCGGCATTGATGCACAAATTGTTATTGAAGTCCTGTACCGGAGCATGGATAAATTCGCCCTGGTGGTGGTGATGTTTTTTGTCCTCTGTGGAAACATCATGACAACGGGAAGTATTGTTGAAAAACTCATCAAAACAGCCAATGTTCTGGTTGGCTTTCTCCCCGGTGGACTGGCGATGGCTGGAATTCTAGCCTGTGGTTTTTTCGGTGCAATCTCTGGATCAACAGTTGCGACCGTCGTTGCCATTGGCGGTTTTATGATCCCGGCACTGATAGAGAATGACTACGATGAGAAGTTTTCAGTCGGAGTGATGACGACGGCCCCCATTCTCGGCGTCGTCATTCCACCATCGATTGCGATGATCCTCTACGCTATGGTCAGTAACGATCCCCTTGAAGAGCTGTTCTTGACCGGTTTTGTTCCTGGAATGATGATCATGGTGGCAATGAGCGTTTATGCTTATTTTGTCTGTAAGAAGAAGGGGTTGAAAACCACCAACCGACCGAGCCTCAAAGAAGCCTTTGCAGTGATCAAAGAAAGTATCTGGGCTCTGTTTCTGCCGGTGTTGATTTTTGGTGGGATTTATTCAGGCATGTTCACAGCCAACGAAGCAGCTGTCGTGGCCTGCTTCTATGCTTTCTTTGTCGAGATCTGTATTCACCGCGATATGAAGTTGCTCGATGTAAAGCGAGTGATCATTTCATCGGCGGTCACTTCTGCGACATTATTAATTATTGTCGCTGGGGCTTCGGTGTTTGGCGAGTATCTCACCTTTGAGCAAATCCCCAACAAGATCGCAACTGTTGTTGTCAGCAGCATTTCTTCCCCCTGGGTATTTCTCCTGGCGGTTAATATCCTGTTGCTGATCATTGGCATGTTTATGGATATTATTTCCGCAACCCTGATCCTGACCCCGATCTTTTTACCGTTACTGAGTAAATTTGGGATTAACACCATGCACTTTGGTCTGTTGATGACCATCAATCTGGGGATCGGATATTGTACCCCACCGCTTGGAGTCAGTTTGTATATCTCAGGTGCAACTGTAAACCGCGACCTGGTTTATATCTCAAAAGCGGTCATGCCTTTTTTACTGATACAAATTGCGATCCTGCTGATCTTAACCTTTTCTCCCGACCTGGTTCTGTTCCTGCCACGCTGGGTCTATGGTTAACGGGATCACAGAGCACCGATAATAAAAAAGCCAGCCCCAAAAGGCTGGCTTTTTTATTATCGGTATGTCTGCAGTTTGATTGAAACGATACGAGTTACGGCAACATTGCTGTCACCTGCGGATTATCCCGTTTCATCACAAACAGGTAACTTTCTTTAAGCTTCTTGGTAAAAATTGTACCAATCCAGAGAGGACTCCAGACAACCCCAGCCATCAGCCAGCGTTTCATAGCACCAGAGTCTGTTTTATCAGCTTTAATCGTCAGGTTGACCTTCTCATATCCTTGATGAGAGATCTGTACCTGATGCTGACTGCCAGTGCTGAGGGCATAGTCAAACTGGACAGGTGTTTGACCAATCTCTGTCCCATTGATCATCACCATAGCTCCAGGGGGTTCGGATTGGATCAGGGCTTGGTGAGGTGCACATGCGCTGAGGAATGCAATCATCACAACAAGAGCTAATAGTCTACTTTTCATTTGGGTGCTCCTTTTCACTTTTCATTTGGACGACCTTGCTAACGACTGCTGTAATCTGCAATGCTTGTGCCTTTTCAAGCTGCCCACTGAATATTTTTTCCCATCGACAGATTTAAAAATAAGCCGTCAGATATTCACAAGATAGAGTGTTTCCAATGATAATCATTGTCTTACAGGAAACCGATGATAAGGAGTTAAGATCCTATTTTAGCGACATAATTTGTTTTAATATGCAAAATTTGCGCTATTCTACTCGCAAAAATCACCTTGGCAGAAGATAGTCCCTCAAAAAATTTCCAGTGTAAGAATCTGAGCATTGAGCGACCTCCTCCGGAGTCCCAGCCGACACAATCATCCCCCCCAAAGCCCCACCTTCAGGACCAAGATCGATAACGTAATCAGCGGTTTTAATAACATCCAGATTGTGTTCGATCACCACAACAGTGTTGCCGGTTTCGACCAGTCGATTCAAAACCTCAAGCAGTTTGTGGATATCGGCAAAATGGAGACCGGTTGTCGGTTCATCAAGAATATAGATGGTTTTACCGGTTGCACGCTTACTGAGTTCGCGGGAAAGTTTAACCCGTTGTGCTTCACCTCCAGAAAGAGTGGTAGCACTCTGCCCCAGCTTGATATATCCAAGACCGACATCACGAACCGTCTGCAATTTACTGCTGATCTTGGGAATATTCTCAAGAAAACGACTGGCTTGATTGACCGTCATATCCAGAACATCGGCAATACTTTTTCCTTTATATTTGACCTCCAGGGTTTCACGATTGTAGCGAGCCCCCTTGCAGACTTCACATTGGACATAAACATCAGGTAAAAAGTGCATTTCAATTTTGATAATCCCATCGCCGCTACAAGCTTCACACCGACCACCCTTGACATTGAAGGAAAACCGGCCAGCTTTGTAGCCGCGAATTTTTGCTTCCGGAAGTTGGGCAAACAATTCTCGAATATCAGTAAAAACCCCGGTGTAAGTGGCGGGATTGGAGCGTGGCGTCCGACCAATGGGTGATTGATCAATATCAATGACTTTGTCGAGGAGTTCCAGTCCACGAATTTCCTTAACAGGACCGGACTTTTCACGAGCACGGTTGAGCTTTTGTGCCAGGGCTTTGTACAACGTTTCAATCACCAGAGATGATTTCCCCGACCCGGAGACTCCGGTAATACAAGTGAGGACACCCAGAGGAATTTTGACGTCAACATTTTGCAGATTATTGGCTCCGGCACCGATCATTTCTAACCAACGTTGACTGGATCGCCGTTCGCTTGGAACCATGATGCACCGTTTCCCTGACATATATTGACCTGTCAATGAATCCGGATTTTCCAGGATCTGTTGTGGAGTCCCCTGAGCGACAACCTCACCACCATGGATCCCCGCTGCCGGGCCCATATCAATCACATGGTCTGCAGCAGCAATAGTCTCTTCATCATGTTCAACCACCAGCACGCTGTTACCCAGATCACGAAGCCGCTTCAAAGTGGTCAGCAAGCGTTGATTATCGCGTTGGTGAAGTCCAATGGAGGGCTCATCGAGAATATACAAAACCCCAGTGAGGGATGAACCAATCTGTGTGGCCAGGCGGATCCGCTGCCCTTCCCCACCACTTAACGTTCCAGCACTACGACTCAGAGACAGATATCCCAAGCCGACATGGGAAAGGAAAGAGAGACGTTCACGAATTTCCTTGAGAACCCGGCGGGCAATCTCCATATCCTTGTCAGACAGCGTCAGATTAAGAAAAAACGTCTCGGCATCGGAAATTGACATGTCGGTGACTTGCTGAATATTTTGCCCACCGACAGTAATATGCAGAGCTTCAGGGCGCAACCTCCCCCCTTCACAGGTCTGACAGGGAATAATACTCATAAATCGTTCAAGATTCTCCCTCACCGTATCCGAATCGGTCTCATGATAGCGTCGTTGCAGATTAGGGATAACCCCCTCAAACACTTTCTCATAAAAATGACGCCGTTCCCCCTGATCATAAAAAAACTGGACCTTCTCCTCCCCGGAGCCGTAGAGAATAATTTTCTGTAACCGCTCAGGTAACTTATTGAAGGGGCTGCGGATATCAAACTCGTAGTGGATGGCAAGGGCTTCCAACAAAGCCTGATAGTAGTAACCGGTGCGGCTGTCCCAGGGAACGATAGCGCCATCCCGTAATGAAAACTCGGGATTTGGCACCACCTGCTCGTGGTCAAAGTACATTCGCGTACCAAGGCCGCTACAGTCCGGGCAGGCTCCATGTGGATTATTAAAGGAGAACATCCGCGGTGAAACCTCAGGATAAGAAAGGCCACAATCGATGCAGGCATGATTCGCCGAAAAAAGCTTACTCTCTCCTTCAGGGATTTCAATGCGCACCATCCCATCCGCTAAACGCAAGGCGGTTTCTATCGAATCGGCAAGACGCGATTCAATCTCAGCTTTCATCACCAGGCGGTCCACCACAACCTCAAGGGTGTGGGCTTTTTTCTTATCCAGCTCAATCTTATCGCCGAGTTCGTACATTTCACCATCAACCCGGATACGGACAAAACCATCGGCCTGCAACTGCGCCAACTCTTTGCGATATTCCCCTTTACGACTCCTGACAATTGGCGCCATGACCATTAATTTGGTCTTTTCAGGAAACTGCATCACCTGATCGACCATCTGCTCAATCGTTTGCGAACGGATGGGACTACCACAACGATGGCAAAGGATTTGTCCAACCCGAGCGTAGAGAAGACGCAGGTAATCGTAGATTTCAGTTACCGTTCCAACGGTTGAGCGCGGATTTTTTGAAGTAGTTTTCTGTTCGATAGAGATCGCCGGGGAGAGTCCATCGATCTGA
Organism: Desulfuromusa sp.; assembly: GCA_036351455.1. GTDB lineage: Bacteria > Desulfobacterota > Desulfuromonadia > Desulfuromonadales > Geopsychrobacteraceae > Desulfuromusa. The sequence continues at coordinate 461 of JAZBPC010000043.1, read as the reverse complement.
TCAACATCCGGTTTTTCCATCTGCTCCAGAAATTGGCGTGCGTAAGACGAGAGACTTTCAACGTAACGACGCTGCCCTTCCGCATAGATGGTATCGAACGCCAGGGTACTTTTCCCGGAACCGGAAACACCGGTAATTACCACCAACTGATCACGAGGAATATCGATATCAAGGTTTTTCAGATTGTGTTCGCGGGCACCACGGATTTTAATTTTATCAATCATCATTTTTGACACTAATCCTTATTTTTTACCACAGAGGCACTGAGCGAGAGAGAAATTCAGATAAAAAGGTGATTTTCTCGTCCGTGGTTATTCACTATTTCGATTACCCGCCATCTGTTCAGCCATCTTCAGCGCGGCAACCAGGCTGGAAGTGTTGGCCGTCCCTGTCCCGGCCAGATCATATGCAGTGCCATGATCAACGCTGGTTCGGATGATCGGCAACCCCAAGGTCACATT
>JAZBPC010000042.1:0-19340 GCA_036351455.1 Desulfuromusa sp. | reverse complement strand
GTTCTGCTCACGGCTCCGGGTAAGGGCGATATCCCTAATGTGGTCTACGGGGTCAATAATGAACTTCTTGAAGCTGATGAAGCAATCCTCTCAGCCGCGAGTTGTACGACCAATGCTATTGTTCCGGTTCTCAAGGCTATCAATGATAAGTTCGGTATCGACACTGGACACATTGAAACGTGCCATAGCTATACCAACGATCAGAACTTGATCGATAACTATCACAAAAAAGATCGGCGCGGTCGCAGTGCTCCTCTGAATATGGTCATTACAGAAACCGGGGCTGCCAGCGCCGTCGCCAAAACCCTGCCTGAACTCACCGGGAAATTAACCGGAAATGCTATCCGAGTTCCCACCCCGAATGTTTCACTAGCTATTCTTAATCTTACGTTGAATCAAGAAACAACGGCTGAAGAATTAAACAATTATCTTCGCGGTATCTCTCTCGACTCACCACTGCAGGACCAGATAGACTTTACCAATTCACCTGAAGCGGTTTCTACCGATATGGTTGGTTCATCGTATGCTGGTATCGTTGATTCTTTAGCGACCATCGTTCAGGGCAATCGCTGCGTCCTCTACATCTGGTACGACAATGAATATGGCTACAGCTATCAGGTCGTTCGAATTGTTGAAAAAGTATCAGGGATGAATTTGAGTCACTGGCCGAAATAAAAACTCAGTGCCACTTTTTTTGCATTGAAACGGGCAGTCCTGTGCAAGGGCTGCCCGTTTCTTTATTACGTCATTTGCCGAAACAACATTGGGATATAACCACCTGCCTGCCAAGTTAAGAATATCGGCTCACTACAAATATCTGTTCTATTTAAAAAACATCTTTTCTTTGATGCAGTATTTTCCATAACTTCCCTCTTATTATAGCGTCAAAAGGGGGATCATCCTGCTTCTGGCATGTATTTCGCTAAGCCCTGTGGATAAATAAAAATTTATCAGCGAACATAGGGGATAACGATGATGAATGCTTCAACCTCAACAAAATCCGATTTGAAAATTTTGAATACCAGAGCCCTTAACTTAAAAGAAGGGTTAAAAGAAATTTCAACAGGAGAAATACTTTCCTCTCAGTTGAATAGAATAGCAGAAGCAATTATCCGGCAGCTTGACCTTGAAGAACAAATTATGGAAAAAGTTGGGAACCCGTTGACCTCTTTCCATATGGACGAACACAGAAAGCTACGAAGAGACATAACGTTATTAGAATTCAGTTGGAAAGCCAAACGGATCAGTGATGAAATCTATATCAAAGCTCTTAATTATAAATTTGAGTTCCATCAGCACTATTTTGATGAAGCGCAGTTATCGCTGGTCCATAACAAATAGTATTGAGTCAGAAGAAAACTTATGGGGGAGACAGATATAACAGCGAAAGAAAAACAAAAAGCCGACCCCTATTCGGGGACGGCTTTTTGTTCTATAAAAACAGAAACAGCTTAGTTAAAGCGTTTCATCGCGCGTTGCTTCTTGCGCAAGCGACGCTGAGCTTCTTTCTCTTTGCGCTTACGCTTAATGCTTGGCTTCTCGTAAAACTTACGTTGTTTCATTTCACGAAAAAGTCCTTCCTGCTGCAACTTACGCTTGAGAACTTTAATTGCTTTTTCGACGTTACCATCAATGACTGTGATTTCCACGAACAATCACCCCACTTTCTTTACTGTCTTTGCGAAAGCCATCTTCACAAGAGCTGGAACATATACCTGTTGACCCCAATGAAGTCAAGACTTTTTCAACAAAGAGACCTTAATTCCACCATTTGCAAAACGAAGTAACGGAGAGAAATGGAGGCCGGTGACTTTCACCAGTTCTGAATCAGGACAGACTATGGCACCCTGCCAGTCAGCGAAAACGGATCCGTAGAGCTGACCAAGGTCATGATACAGAGCCTTTAAACTCGCGTTTCTACCAAGCCTTTCCCCGTAAGGAGGATTACAGATAAGCAAGCCATTGGGAAACTCTGGTTGCTGTTGCTGCATATTGCCACAAGAAAGACGAATTGAGTCCTCCAAACCAACCGCCCGTAAATTGATCCGAGCAGTTTCAATGGCTCTTGGATTATTATCAACAGCAAAAACAGGAGATGGAAGTGTCGATTTTTCTTCTCTCTGAGCTTCAATCAACAATTGTTGCCATAACCCTTGACGATATTTTGGCCAGTTCATAAAAGCAAAATCACGCCCTTGCCCCGGAGCCCGATGCAACGCAATCAATGCCGCCTCTATGGCAAAAGTTCCAGAACCGGTCATCAAATCAAGCAACGGCAATGAGCCATCATAACCACAAGCCAATAAACAACCAGCAGCTAGAGTTTCTCGCAACGGCGCTGCAACCCGAGCTTGTCGATAACCTCGACGATGAAGGATTTCTCCAGAACTATCAATAGAAACCTCACAGCGATTATCATTCATTCTGACATAAATTTTCTGCACCGTGCCACTCGAGCCCCCTTTTTCGCCCAAGGCTTTTGCCATAGCAGCCTCACAGGCTTCGGCAATGCGACCGGTATGGTTTAATCGCGATCCACGACTTACAACACGAATTTCACAAAATGATCCTGGTTTGACAAAGCGCCCCCAAGGAAGTCGAGACAATCGCTGAAAGAGGGTTGGAAAGTCTCTCGCCACAACCTCTCCCAAGCGAACCATAATTCTTGTCGCACTACGCAGCCACAAATTAGCAAGATAAAGCTCATGCAGACTCCCCTCAAATTCAAGCCCCCCACGGACAATGTTAATCTCATTAATACCAAGGCTAGTCAGTTCTCTGGCACAAATATTTTCAAGCCCAGGGGCAGTCACAACAAAATATTGATCACTTTGCTTTTGCATCTAAATCTCCGGCTGTGAGCAGATCAACCCCAGCATAAAAGGTTAATTTTTTAGCTTTTTTCTTAATATATATTTATTTTTCGGGAGACACAATTATTGGTTTGTTCTTATCTGTGAAAAAATATAGAATGTATAGGTTGAGCCAGCTTTAACAACAGATGGGAAAGTGACATGAACTATCAGCGTTATTTTAAAACAGATCAACAGCTCCTGCTCAAAGTTCTGAACAATGCGGAAAAGAGCGCTCGAACAGAGCTGATGACCGTATTTGTCGTTTCTTTAGATGAAGAGTCCTTACTCGTTTCCCTCCCTTATGGTGCTGATGCTGTTGAACAATACCCCTTTCGTGAAGAACTTTCCTTTGAAATAACGACAGAATCTATGGGGTTGGGAATACGTGCTACCGGTCACTTTGTGAAAAAAATTGATGGCAATAAGTTCACCATCAGACTCGATTCAGAGTTAGAGATGTTCCAAAGGCGAATCAGTAAGCGTTACGACTGCCAACTCGGCATCCGTTTCAGCCGAGCTGCCAAAACGCTACAAACAATGCGGGAGATTTGGGAGAAAAATTTAAAAGTCCTTTACAGTCCGGAAGCACCTCTGGTCTTTGATGGTTTTAAATCCTATCGTGTCAATATCAGTTCAGGGGGGATGCGATTTTCCATCAAACCACCTGCAGATCAGGGAGAACTATGTCTGATTCTCATCAACCTTGAGGATGGCAAGCCTCCCGTTTGTGCTATTGCTGAAGTGGTGTGGGCCTGCATGCAGGATGAATCTGCGGTCACTGCCGGCATGCGCTTTATCAATATTCTCAGCGAAGATCAACAAAGGATCGATAATTTTATCAACTCCAACAAATAAGATACGCCAAATAAATTGGGGCAACCTACCATCAAACCTGAGGCTCTCAAAGAGAGTGAAACTGGAGCCCTTAGGCAAAACACAAACTTTTCATTACAGACCAACTCTTTCTTGTCAGAAGCAACATTCTAGGCTATAAAATCATGATAATCATTTGCTCGTGAGACTTTTTCATTCATCAGGAAACACCCGATGCTACAGGTAACCGAAACAGAAGTGTTCCATGCTTGTCGAACCTTATTTGGTTCTGATCTACAGTTAAATAGGGATTTTTTATCCTATTTACAGCCAGCAGGAGTTCGCTCAGCATATCGGAAGAAAGCCAAAGTCACTCATCCGGACCGCTTTGCAGTTTCTGCTGCTGCAACTCGCTCAAAACAACATCGACTGTTTCAGGATTTGAACCAAGCTCATCAAACTGTTCTGGCCTACCTTAAGCAACGAAAAACCGTTCCCAGTAGCAATTTCTCCCGCAGTTATTCGACCTACAGCCAACCTAAATATCGTCAGCAGGATTCATTTACCCAGAAAAACAGACGTGGACCTCTCCCTGCACGACCATTGCAGTTTGGTCTTTTTCTCTATTATTCGGGTATCATCCCATTTCATGCTGTTATTAATGCTGTTAGCTGGCAAAGGCGCCAGCGCCCTGCTTTAGGGGAGATCGCCCTACGGTGGGGGTGGTTGAGTGAAAAAAATATCCAGGAGATCATCAACTACCGCGGAGGTACCCACAAATTTGGGGAGCGGGCTGAAAAACTCGGACTCCTCAGCAATCTTCAGGTTCGCACGATACTTTATCATCAGCAAAGCCGACAGCAGCAAATGGGGCATTATTTTATTGAGCAAGGATATTTTGATGAAGCAACGTTGAATCAATTGCTCTGCCAACTCGCCGAACATAACCAAACCTACCGCAAAGGTTTCAGTGGCCATTTTTATTACTTTCACCGCAAGTAAACTGCTACCATTCTACTGAATTATCATTTTCAATTTATAAAAGGAGATCACATGGGCTTTCTGTCCACATCTGCCAGTATTTGTTATTTTCAAGTTACCGGCGCACTCGATCCAAAGGATAAGTACCAGGAACTGCCCGAGAAGTTGGCAACAGAGGGATTCCGTTCGATTGAACAGTCTGCTGATGAATTATCAACCGGTTGGGTTGAGTTCAATAATTATGATAGTAGCGAATTTAGTTCAACGCAGAGTTGCTGGCGCGACCACTATTTGTGTTTCAGTCTCCGCCAGGATCGCCGCCGTATCCCAGCGGCATTGCTGAAACGACAGATTATCCAGTTGTGCGAAAAATTTCTTGCGGGACAACCGGCCTTAAACTATGTCCCAAAAGGTGAAAAAGAGCAAATCCGTGATCAGGCCCGCACATCACTGCTCGCCCGCACTCTACCGGCACCATCTTTTAATGATGTCATCTGGGATACAGATCAACAACTCCTCCGCTTCTGCTCCCTTGGACAAAATACGATTGATAGTTTTCAGGGATTGTTCCATCAAACTTTTCCCGGCCTTCGACTTCAATTATTTCATCCTCTGGCACGAGCAGTACAAATTCTTCCGGAATCCTTGCGCGAGTCCTTACAACAAACCAACAAAGCCCAGACGGAGAATATTCTGGAACAGATCGAGGCCAATCGCTGGTTGGGAATCGAATTTTTACAATGGCTGTTTTATCGCACCCTGAATTCTGATTCACGTTATCAGATCACGACCTCTGGACCGCTCCTTGACAAACAACCCTTTACCGCTTTCCTGGACAACCGTCTGGTCCTCATTGGTGGGGGGCAGGAAGGGGTGCAGAAAATTGTCGTCGCTGGCCCACAGGACCAATACATGGAAGTACGAGCAGCCCTGCTGCAAGGAAAACAAATCCAAGAAGCGACGATTCATTTACAACAGAATGAAGATGATGGTTGGAAACTCACTCTTAAAGGTGAGCGCTTTCAATTTGGCAGTTACCGCACTCCTATGATCCGACCAGAAAAAGATCCCAACGATGACCCCCAAGCTGAAGCAGAAGCTGCTTTTTTTACAAAAGTCGCAAGCGTCGAAGAAGGAGAGCAAATGTTTGACAGCCTGCTGAAGACTTTTTTGGAATTACGCCTTGGTGAACTATGGTCTGGAGAACAGGCCAAGGTCCTGCAATGGTTAAATGAGTAAACAATATTGAACATTTCTATTCTCTGTTATACTTTGGTGACAATCCCCCCCATTGGCTCTAACTTTCCAGGTCTTTGGGGGAATGTTGGTATGTCGTGCAGATATTATAGTCCGGAAAATAAATAGACTTTGAGGGTCTAAATAGCTGCATGGTCATCTCATCATAATGACCAGCATCATCGCTCAAAAACAGGGGCGCTATGAATTTTCGTACCAAACTGTTGATTCTTCTGCTTCTTGTCACCATGTTGCCATTGAGCCTGAGCTTTCTTTCACAACGGGCTTCAATGCTCCACTTTGGCAATAAACTTGCCAGTGATACTCGCTCCCTTTTGAATAAAAATGCAGAAGCGCTCCTCCACTCTCTGGTCGATGACTATGGTCGAATTCTAAAACGTGATAAAGCGATGGCTCTGTTAACTCTGCAGAGCCAAGCTCAGGCCGTAGAAAAAAGGTTGTCTTCTGCACCTCCCACACATCCGCAAACAATCTTTTTTTCTGCCGACTATGCTTCTGCTCAGACACAGCCCAAAGACCTGATAACCACAAAAAAACACCAACGCTCAACCCAACAGGGGACTCTGGTGCCAATCCCTGTTTCCTATTCTCAACAGGTCATTTTTATCGCCGGGGACAAAAAATCAAAATCCCAAGAGGTTGAAAATGATCTTAAGCGCCTCGCCAGCATGACGGAAGCATACAAAGCCTTGCATGATATCCAGCCAGATTTATTTCTTTGGCAATATACAGCTTTAGAATCAGGAATTCATTCCAGCTACCCAGGGAAAGGGGGCTATCCAGTTGATTATGACCCCCGCCAACGAAAATGGTACAAAGAAGCGATAAAAAAAGGGGGAATGACACAACAAATCGTAACAGATTTGACCACAGGAACCCTGATTTTAACTCTGGCTAAACCCGTTTATACTGCGGGAAAAAAACTTGCAGGAGTCACCGCTCTGGATATCGATTATCGACAATTTTTTGCCGATTGGAAAATCCCAGAACAATGGGGCAATGACACTGAAATCATGGTTCTTAATTACCACACTGAAGTTTCCGACCCAAACAAAAGGCTGGAGATCCTCTTCCATAACCAAAACAAAAATCAGTCGTTAAATTGGAAGATGCCCGTTCAACGCCAATACCTGGATATCACAGATCCCCAGTTAAAGGATCTTCAGCAAGATTGGCTCTCCGGAAATTCTGCTGTCAGAAAAATTACTTTTCAAGGGAAAGAAGCCCTCTGGGCTTATGGCTCGCGTAATGGAGATGAACCTTTTCCTTTAGTAATTGTTCCCTATGAACGTATTATTGCCCAGGCAGTTAACGCTGAACAATACGCTAACCAGCAAATGTCCCTGAGTCTTACCATCAGTGCTGCCTTAACTATTATCGTTGTCGCCGTTGCCGTTCTGTTGGCAATAAACCGATCACGCAAAGTTACGCAGCCAATCATGCAACTGGCAACTGCGGCAAATCAGCTTTCTGAAGGAAACTTTGACGCTAGAGTCCAGATTGATACCGGGGATGAGCTTGAGGGCCTTGGTCGTATTTTTAACGTCATGGGAGCCCGACTGAAAGAACGGGATCAGATGCAACAATCTTTAGCATTGGCCAAAGAGATCCAACAGCAATTGCTACCGAATTCAGCTCCAGATTGTCCCTCCTTCGATCTCGCGGGAAAAAGTCTCTACTGTGATGAAACAGGTGGTGACTATTTCGACTTTATTCAATTGCAAAGTTCTTCTCATCAGCTCTTTGGCCTGGCTGTTGGAGATGTTTCAGGGCACGGAATTGGTTCTGCTCTGGTCATGGCAACAGCCAGGGGAGCTCTTCACTCGCTAGTTGACAGCTTTGGGTCGAAACTCGAAACCCTCGCCAGTGAACTTAACAATCACCTCTACCGCGGGACCTCCGATTCCTATTTCATGACTCTTTTTTATGGTGTCCTTGACCCGGTCGAGAAAACTCTGAGTTGGGTTTCGGCTGGTCATGCACCGATGTTTCTCTACAGAGCCGATGGCTCGATTGAAGAACTTGATAGCTCAGGGATTCCTTTGGGTATTATTGAAAACACCTCCTATGAAACAGCAACAACCATAACGTTCAAACCAGGAGATATTCTCCTGATCGGGACTGATGGGATATGGGAGACACGTAACAAAAGGGAGGAGATGTTCGGCACAAAAAGAGTTTGTGATCTGTTGATTCAACATGCCGAGGCTAGTGCGGAAGACATTGCCAATCAGCTCACCACTGAACTAGAGAGCTTCAGAGGGGAACACTCAAGAGATGATGATATCACCTTGATGATCGTCAAGGCACGTTAAGGATAGTCTATTCAGTCATAGTAAGGATAATCCATCTGCGTTGCGATTTCGATGCGAATTTCTTTTCCTGCCAGGCGTTCAACAAGATGCAGGCCAAGATCAATGGATGATGACACCCCCCGAGCAGTGATAACATCTCCGTCATCAACAACCCGCTGATCACTCACCACCCCACAGTAACGAGCCAGTTCACCATAAGCCTTTGGATGGGTTGTTGCCCGCCTTCCCCTAAGGAAATCTGCTGCGCCCAGAAGCAGAGAGCCACTGCAGACAGAAGCTTTTAAAGGGACAGGAGCTGCTGTTTGCAACCAGGCGATAAATTCATGATTGTGTTGCAAAGAACGGGTGCCATAACCTCCAGGGACAACAAGGAGATCAAAATCATGCAGGGACTGCTTCAATGCGTCGGGGATAAAACGAAGGTCTTGATTATCTGAAACATCATCACAAAAGGAACAGATCTGCCAATGGAAGTCAGGCATAAAATCCATCGATTTAAGACGTGTTAAAGGATCGTAGAAACCAACAAAATCCAATGCCGTCATCTGATCAAAAATAATAAAAGCCGCGTTCATAAATACCTCTCGATTTTCAAAAACGAGGGGAGCACCCCCTGCGACAAATTTTCTACGTATTAATCTTTAAAGGGATAAATAATCAGCCACAAAATCGGCATCTTTATCGCCGCGGCCTGATAAATTAATCAGGATCGTTTTTTCCTCTGGCAATTCCCTGGCAAGCTTCATAGCATAAGCAACAGCATGGGCACTTTCCAAAGCCGGAATAATTCCTTCCAGACGAGACAATTTCATAAAAGCATCAAGACATTCTTCATCATCAATGGTTTCATATTGAACCCGCTTGATGTCCTTCAGATAACAATGTTGCGGCCCAACCCCGGGATAATCCAAACCTGAAGCGATAGAATACACGGGGAGAGGCATCCCTTCTTTATCCTGAAGATTATAACACTCGAACCCATGGATAGAACCTTTGCTCCCTAAGGTCAGAGTTGCAGCATGGTCAGGAGTATCCAGACCCTTCCCTGCAGGTTCAATACCGATCATCTTAACTGTTTCATCATTCAGAAAAGCCGTAAATAGACCGATAGCATTTGAGCCACCACCCACGCAGGCCATAACATAATCAGGTAAACGCCCTTCTTTCAACTGAAACTGTTCACGCGCTTCAATACCGACGATCGATTGGAAATCACGCACCATTTTGGGAAATGGGTGCGGACCGACGACGGAGCCAATGGCATAGAAGAAATTAACAGGATCTTTCAGGTACTCTTCAAAGGCACTGTCAACGGCATCTTTCAAGGTCTTGGTACCTCGAGAGACAGGCACCAGCTTACAGCCCAAAATTTTCATTTTGGTGACGTTGGGATGCTCTTTTTCAATATCAATTTCCCCCATATGGATTTCACATTCGATTCCAACCAGAGCACAAGCCGTTGCCAAGGCAACACCATGTTGTCCAGCACCGGTTTCTGCCAGAACCTTTGTTTTCCCCATGTGCTTGGCCAGAAGGGCCTCCCCAAGACAATGATTGATCTTATGTGCGCCAGTGTGATTGAGGTCTTCCCGTTTCAAAAATATCCGCGCCCCACCCTGCAAATCGGTCAAGCGACGGGCAAAAAAGATGGGGCTAGGACGACCGACATAATCAGCATAGAGGGCATGAAGCTCATTTTGGAAAGCTTCAGTTTTACTGACCTGCTCATATGCCTCATTGATATCATCCATAATTGTTTTGAGTTCCGGTGGAATCACCTGCCCACCATACTCGCCAAAGTAACCCTCACTATTGGGCATCTCTAAAAACTGGGATGACATATGTTTTCTCCTTTATAGAGCTGAATGATATGGCTAAGAAGCACTGTTAGAAAATAATTCAGTTAAGCTAGGGGAAGAGAGTTAATCTGTCAAGAATGGAAATTTATCAGGATGGAAATTTATCTGGGAGCCTGTTGGACTATCCGTATAGTCCAACAGGCTCCTGAAAATAAAAATTCGATACAGCAGGCAAGTGATTGCCAGGACAGGTCAGAAAAGATCCCTGACATGTCCATGTAAATAATTATTCAAGCCAATCACAAATTAACTGGATAGCCGTGAGAACTTTTTCACAATATTGACGGAGAAATTCATCATCCAAAGGAAGATCGGCGGTAATTTGTTCGGCAGCGGCAAGCACCTTCGCACCATCAAAATCCACAAATGCCAGCCGGGCCGTTAACTCTTCTTCCGGACGCCCGAAACAGTCTCCTGGCAAAATCGCCACACCAGTGTCCTGAAGTAACTGGTCACAGAGTTCTGCGCCATTGTGAATCCCGCGAGCAGTCAGCTTACCTCGTAAAGGTTCAAAATCCGGGAACATATAGAATGCTCCATCTGGTTTCGCAACAGAAACTCCCGCATTGCTTAAACGTTTCCAGATCCAGTCGCTCAGTGCTTTAAGTATCCGTCTCGACTGGAACAGATAACGTTCCAAATCGGCTCCCCCCTGGAAGGCTTTAACAGCTGCGTATTGAATCGGGGCGCTAGTGGCGGTAAAAGTTTCGCTGGCAACCACTGCCATGGAATCCAACAACCATTTTAATTCTGTTGGAAAAGCAAAGGTTCCCAGCCGCCATCCGCCGGCACCAGCCCACTTGCTAAGGCCACTGGCAATGATAGTCCCTTCGGGATAATAGCGGGCAATCGAACGATGAGCTCCAGCAAAGTTCAACTCACCATAAATTTCATCGGAAAGCATGATGATGTGGTATTTCCGTGCCACTTCAGCAAGATCCTGTAATTGTTGGTCAGAATAGGAGCACCCGGTTGGGTTGTTTGGATAGTTGAGAATGACAATCCTCGGTTTGGAAGGATCACGTTGGCAGTGCCGCTCCAATTCCTCTGGGGTCAACAGCCATTTATTCTCTTCGACGGTTTTTAACCAGTGTACATGTCGTCCAACGATATGCGCTTGAGGTGCATAAGAAACCCAGCTTGGTGTTGGGATCACCAGATCACCGTAATAGACCAATTGCAAAATAAACATCAGCTCCTTTGAACCCGGACCGATAAGAATGTTCTCAGCTTGAAAAGCCAGATCCTGAGTCCGCCGATAATATTTTGCAACAGCATCACGTAATGCTTGGAGGCCTCGAACGGGCAGATAATCCTTTTGATGAGCATTATTCTGGAGCTCGCGAACAATTGAACCAGGAACCGGAAAAGGCGACTGACCCAAGCCTAATTTATAAATTTTCTGCCCTTCAGCTAATAATTTATTACTCTTCTCGTTAATACCCAATGTTGCCGAAACCGGCAAGCCACGAACATTAAGATTTAAGTGAACTTCATGCTGACCATTGACCATTTTAAATCTCCATCCCTTTCAGTTTAGAAAATAATATCCATTGAGCTCTAAAGAGTCGCTATCTTCTTACCTGTTTCCGCATAGTGTTGTCGAACAACCCTCTCTATCAAATCTGAATCACCTGACTTTACACTGTCTAAAATCACACGATGTCGCCGGCCAATTTCTGCCGGGCTGTAAAGTGTGCTCCAATGTTTAAAAAACTGAATGTGCAACTTAAGGCTAAGACGATCAGTATACTCAAGTAACTCAACATTATCGCTTTTGCTGATCAACAGATCATGGAAGTCGCCCCCGGTATCAACAACCATTTTATGATTTTTTTTATTGGCATAGCGTTCCATTTGTACGACCAGGTTGTCTAACTTTTCGAATTCCTCTGCCGAAAACTGCTTGCAGGTCGACATAATGGCATACCCTTCAAGGACCCCCCGAGTTGTATAACTATCAATAATTTGCTTGGGAGATAGAACTGGGACGAAATTCCCCACCTGTGGTCGGTAATCAACCAGACCATTGATAATCAGCTCCTTCATTGCTTCGCGAATCGGTGCTCTGCTAATCCCCATCTTTTCTGCAAGCAGGGTTTCTTTTAACTGATCACCCGGATTCAGTTCACCAGCTAATAAGAGCTGATAAACATAGTCAACAACCTGATCCTTATAGGTTTTCTTAACAATTGGCATACAACATATCTCCCTCAAACATAAATGTCGACATTAGACATTCGACAGCAAAAAGAAGTCAAGGACAAATCATTTCAAATAGAAAAAAAATCGAATCTGTTTCCATTCCAAAATATAAAAGACGAACGACCTAGTTGTCGCGTTTGCAGAAGGGATTCTAGGTCAAAGTAAATCAGATAGAACTTTTTCTCTCATGCCGATGATATGCACGTGGCGGGTGTCTGTTGCCCGGATGGCAGCAGTCAAGCTCCACGGATGGGTTCATGACAGCTCCCCGTTCTTACATGTTTAAAAGTGGCTGACAAAAGGTCCGTAGGGGGGCACAGCAGCATCTTGTAAATGCTGCTGAAACTCTTTGCGTGAAATTTCCTCTGCGCCCATACTAACGAGGTGATCCGTTGTCTGCTGACAATCGAGCAAAGCGAACCCTTGTTTCTGTAGATGAGCCATTAAATGAACCAACACCACCTTTGAAGCATTTTTGCTGCGACTGAACATTGACTCCCCAAAAAAGAAGCGTCCGATACATATTCCATACAATCCACCGACAAGCTGGTCGCCATCCCAACATTCTACCGAATGAGCAAAGCCAAGCTGATGTAATCGGATATAGGCTTTTTTCATTTCCGGAGTGATCCAGGTACCGCTACCGTCACTGCCGACCCTTAATCGACGACACCAGTAGATAACGCCGGAAAAATGTTCGTTCAAACTGACACGATAGAGCTGCTTGCGCATAAAACGCTTGAGGGAACGGGAAATATGTAGACTGTTCGGGAAAAGGACACAGCGAGGATCTGGAGACCACCAGAGGATTGGTTCGCCAGGATTGTACCAGGGAAATATTCCGAGAGAATAAGCCAACAGCAGACGCTCGGGGGAGAGGTCCCCCCCGACCGCCAGCAAACCATAATCTTCGGCAGCTTCGACCGGGGGGAACCAGAGTTCACCGTCAAGTTGGTAGCAGGGCATTAATCAAATCGAAATGTAAATTTGCCTGACTGATATCCAATCCGAACCTTGCCACCGTTACGTAAATCACCAAAGAGAATTTTTTCAGCCAGAGGGTCACTTAATTCAGCCTGGATTAAACGCGCAAGAGGTCTTGCCCCAAACAATGGATCATATCCTCGACGACCAAGTTCCCGCCGAGTGGCAGCAGAAACTTTCATTTCAATTCCCTGTTCTGATAACTGCTGTGATAGCTCAAGAAGAAACTTATCAACAACCTTCAACATGATCTTTTCATCCAGTGGTGAAAAATTGATGATCGCATCGAGTCGATTACGGAATTCAGGCGAAAATACTTTTTCAATTTGATTTTTAGGGGCTTCAGCAGCACGACTCCCAAATCCGATGGGGATAACATTCATATCCCGGCCGCCGACATTACTGGTCATAATCAAGACGACATTACGGAAGTCAACCTCTTTGCCATTATTGTCCGTCAGAGTTCCATGATCCATAACCTGCAGCAGGATATTAAATAAATCCGGATGCGCTTTTTCAATCTCATCAAGGAGCAGTACTGACCAGGGATTCTTACTCACTTCTTCGGTCAACAATCCCCCCTGATCAAAACCGACATACCCAGGTGGAGCACCGATCAGCCGGGCGACCGAATGTTTTTCCATGTATTCGCTCATGTCAAAACGTAAAAACCTAACTCCAAGCTGCAGCGCCAGTTGTTTCGCAACCTCGGTTTTACCAACCCCGGTCGGCCCGGTAAAAAGGAGAGATCCCACCGGCTTGTCAGGGTGACCGAGCCCCGCCCGAGAGCGATGGATCGATTTGACCAAACTTTCCAGAGCAGGGTTTTGACCAAAGACCACCCGTTTAAGATCCCTCTCAAGATAGCGGAGGCGGTGACGATCACTTCCGGCAATGGTCCGCATCGGAACCCGGGCCATCCGTGCGACAACCCGCTCAACTTCTTTGATACCTATCGAGCGCTTTGGATAACCATCTAGGCGATGCTGTGCCCCCGCCTCGTCAATGACATCAATTGCCTTATCTGGCAAATGTCGTTGCGGGAGATGCTTGACCGCAAGTTGCACCGCCGATTCCAGAGCTTCATCAGTATAATTCGCATTATGATGCTGCTCATAATGGGATCGCAACCCTTTAAGAATTTCAAATGTTTCATCAGTACTAGGTTCGTGCAAATCAATTTTTTGAAACCGGCGCGACAGAGCACGGTCCTTATCAAACAGATTGCGGTATTCTTCGTAAGTCGTCGAACCGATACAGCGCAACTCACCAGAACCCAATGCCGGCTTGAGAATATTGGAAGCGTCCAAAGACCCCCCACTGGTTGCACCTGCGCCAACAATAGTGTGAATTTCATCGATAAAAAGAATTGCCTGTTCCCGTTTCTGCAAGGCGTTAACAACTGCTTTCAGGCGCTCTTCAAAATCACCACGAAACTTTGTCCCAGCCAGCAATGCTCCCATATCGAGGGTGAAAAGTTCGGCATTTTTTAACAGATCTGGAACATCTCCTTCAGAAACCCGAAGAGCCAATCCTTCAGCCATAGCTGTCTTTCCAACTCCAGGCTCTCCAACAAAAAGAGGATTATTTTTGCGCCGTCGACAAAGAACCAAAATTGTTCTTTCAAGTTCCTGAGTGCGGCCAATTAAAGGATCAATTTTCCCCTCTTTTGCCCGTGCAATGAGATCAATCGTAAAAGATTGTAATGGGTCAGCAGGCTGTTGTTTGGGTTTGCTTCGGTCTCCTGGAGCAGGGTCAACAGGTTGTTGTTTGGGCTTTTCATTTGAGCTGCTGGACATGTCACCATGAGAAATGCGATCAAGCAAGTCAACCCTTTCAATTCCCTGCTGCTGCAGAAAAAAACAAGCATGGGAGTTCTCTTCTTCTAAAATTGCCGCAAGGAGGTCTCCGATCCCAACTGCCGACTGTTGCGAAGCCTGCATGTGCAGCACTGTCCGCTGCAACATTCTCTGCAACGCCAACGTTTGCCGCGGAACATCTTCATCACCCACGACTTCATCCGTTTTCGGGAGAGGCTCGAGATGCACATCAAAAAAGGTCTCCAAATCCTTCTTCAATTCATCAATATCACCACCACAAGAGGTCAAAATCTGTTGCCCGACACCCTCAAAAAGTAACGCATAGAGAACGTGTTCAGTCGTCAAATACTCATGCCGACGCCGCTGCGCCTCACGAACTGCCAATGTAAATGCAATCTGGACATCTTGTTTAAACATTTCTGCCACCGCTTTTCAGGCCTCCTCAAGGGTGCATCGCAACGGGAAACCAGCCTTACGAGCTTTTAAACGAGCCCGATTGGCCTTCGTCTCTGCGACTGAAAAGGGATAAGTGCCACAGCAACCAACACCTTGAAAGTGGATTGTTAGCATTATCTTTTCCGCCTCAGTTTCAGACTTATAGAAAACTTCCCGTAAAATCTCAACGACAAACTCCATCGTTGTATAATCATCATTATGCATCAAAACTTTAAAAAGAGAAGGGGTCGTAACCTGCTCTTTTGTTTGATCACAAACTTTGGTCTTATTACCACTGTTGATTTCTGAATTTTCCATCGATTTAATTTTTTCCTGTTTTGTTTCAATTCAAGCTATACTAGCATAAATAAACAGCAACTAACAATCCCACTCCAGGGGAGAGCAATCGATGAGTTTGAGACTAAGCAACAGGCGCAAGCAACCAGACCTGATTCTACGTTTCCTTGCATGGTCAAATGGTATCGCTGTTATTTCTTTATTTCTCGCCGTCTGTCTTGTTGCTGTAGCCAAACCTAAAAAAATGAATTTCCTGGATCACTTCTATGGTGTAAAACGATTGAGTCCGGCTTGGGACAGAGACATGATTGGCTACATCGGAGTCATGTTGCTGATAAGTTTCATCGCGAGTATTGTCGGAATCGTCCTTAACAGCAAGAGATTACGGCGAAAAAAAGATCACGTTCATGCAACACTGGTGTTGAGCCTGATTGCATCAACTGTCAGCTTGTTTTTTTACCTTAGATTCACCCTGAGTTAAAGATATTGTATTGCACCTCCCTAACACTTGAATTTACAGGCTTATCCCTGTAGTATCCACCGGAAGACTGGCAAACGAACTGAAACTAAAGAGAGCTTGAGATGAGAAACTCCCTATACATTACCTTTTACACATTCCTTTTCTTCTGTTTGACTTCTTCGGCGTACGCAGAAACACGTTACATCTCCGATCAACTCATAGTGACCGTTCGCAGTGGCAAGGGGAACCAATACAAAGTTCTGGAAACACTCCCCACAGCAACTCCGGTAGAGATTATAGAAGAAGATAAAACTTATGTTAAAGTTATCACCCCTGATGGAACGGAAGGCTATATCCAAAGCCACTACGTCAGTAAAGCCCCGCCTAAAAGCTATCAAATCACACAGTTAAATAACGAGGTTAAAGCCTTGCAGCAACAAATAGCTGCCGAACAGCAGAATTTTAAAACAGCGCAAGAAGAAGCGAATATCAATAAACAGAAATCGACGGAACTGTCTCAGCAGTTAGACCAGACTCGCGCAGAATTAAATCAAACTAACAGTGACTATAAAAGTCTGCTGGAAAAGTCCGACAATGTTGTCAACCTGAGCTCTGAAAATGACACCCTGATTGAAGAAAATCGTTTACTGAATAACGAGTTATTACTCCTACGGGAAGAAAACCGCAACTTCCACCGTTCCAACATGATTCAATGGTTTCTAGCCGGAGCAGGAGTTCTCTTTTTGGGTTGGATTATCGGTAAATTTTCCAGAAAAAAAACCCGTAGATTTTAATAAATTACATTCCTAAAACGGCCTGCAGAATAACCCAGAAGCCCTTCGACTGGATCAACTCATGAAGATGATTTTGAACATCAAATCCTCTCTTACTTCTACTGAATTAAATAAATATCTTTAAGCTGATCTCAACAGTCCAAAACGTGATCCCAGCCATTTCGTCCTTCACAAAAAAGTGCCTTAGCAGGCAAAGTGACTTTCTATGACAAACTTCATTTGCCATATCCAACAATAAAGATAAAAAATGGTTAACAAAAGAATTTTTTTATGACACAATGACAATCTGATACGAACACTCGAAACTAATGAAAACTCTTGGGGCCACCCAAAGAAAAACGACATATAAATACGGATTCTTATTAAATGGTCAGAGATATTCCAAAAATTCTTTTTGTTGATAAAGAAAAAACTATTCTTGATTTGCTACGGCAACCATTGAGTGAAGAACAATGGGATTGTCATTTTGTCTGCAGTGAATCTGAGGCGATGGATTTCTTACGAAAACAAACAGTCGATCTCATTGTATCTGACGCCCAAACAGCGAGTGAAGATAATGCTCAGTTCCTCGCAAATATTTATCAACTCTATCCGTCAACTATTCGTATGGCCATGAGTGGCTATGCTAAACAGGACAATGCAGTGCAAATCCTGGCAGCAGGATATGTACAACAAATTATTCCTAAGCCCTGGATTGACCAGGAGCTAAAAGAAATTATCCGCAGTGCTATCCGCCAGAGCACCCAGCAGAAAAAGCATAGCCCAGAGTTTCAAACTCTGATCAATTCAATTCCATTGTTACCACCACTTCCTGAGAGTTACTCCAACGTTCGTTCTTGTATTGTTGGTGATGAAGTTAATATCGAAAAGATGGCAAACTACATCAGTCAGGATGTTGCCATTTCCAGTGCCCTTCTACATTGGGCAAACTCAGCCCTTTTTGGGCAGCGCTTCCAAGTGGATACAATCAAAAAAGCAATTATTGTTCTAGGCACAGACATCGTTGAGAACCTTATTCTTTCTGAAGCAGTAAACCAGGCCATTGCTAAGCAGCAACCTGTTACTGTTGGATTCGATCTTGGCAAATTCAGAAAACATTCTATGGCGACTGCGGTCCTTTCAAGACTTCTGATTAAGTCACTTTTCCCAGCAGATGTTGTTCAACATGACCGTGCTTTTGTTGCTGGGCTCCTGCATGACATGGGGAAATTAGCAGCAGCCAGCTTCTTTCCTTCTCAATTTGAAAAGGCCATTGCACTGGCAAAGCAAAATCAATCTCCTTTATCTGACGCTGAGATTGAAGTCTATGGCACTCAACATGCCGAACTTGGAGGATTTCTGTCTGAATGGTGGGCCTTACCACCTTTTATTGTGAATGCGATTTTGTGGCATCATCAACCCCACTCAGCTCCTATTGACAAAGATGTCATCGCTGCAGCCTATGTTGCCAATCTCCTGAGTTACCAATTCAATTATGGTTCAAATGGAGATACGCATATTCGGGATATTCCCGATGAGTACCGCGCAAAGTTTTACCTGACTGAGGAAGAAAATGAAATCCTTCGAGCTGAGACTGAAAAGACAATTGCGGCTCTTGCCTCTTAACTTGTGATCCCATTGTTTTAACAACCAGGCCAGGACCATATAAATGACGCAACGCAAAAATCCAACAATCCTGACAATCGACGACGAAGAAAACATTCGTGACAGTTTTCGAATGTTTCTGGAGGATTACGATTATCGGATTATAGAGGCTAAAAATGGGCGGGAAGGTCTGGAGATCTTTGCTCAGGAGGCCCCTGACCTGGTTCTCTGCGATTTGCGAATGCCCGAAGTTGATGGTCTCGAAGTTATTGAAAAAATAAAAAAAGAATCTCCTGACACTCCGATTATTGTTGTTTCTGGAACCGGAATTATTGGTGATGCCATAGAAGCTATCCGCTGCGGTGCATGGAACTACTTGCTAAAACCAATTCAGGATATGCCTGTTCTTCTCCATGCAATTAATCAAGCGCTAGAGCGCTCCCGACTTATCCTTGAAAACCGGGCATATCAGGAACATCTGGAAGAAGAGGTCACAAAACGAACACAAGCCTTGCAAAAAGCAGTCAAAGACCTTAATCAGTCAAATACTAAACTAAAAAACAGTGAACAGAAATACCGAGTCATTTTTGATAACCTGCAGGATGTCTACCTGGAGATGCGTCTGGATGGGAAAATTACGGAGATCAGCCCTTCAATTTCGCACATATCGCAATATTGTCG
>JAZBPC010000041.1:0-2445 GCA_036351455.1 Desulfuromusa sp. | reverse complement strand
TACATGTTATCAAAGTAGGAACAAAAAAATCTATGCCGAGCACGGTCACCTCTACGATCTGTTTAACAAACCTGCCAATATGTCGGCCAACCCCTATGTTCCGTTACCAGTGGGCCACTTTATCACCCGTACTGTGGGAGATTCAGTGCTTAAACAACTCAGCACTGACAAGCCTAACAGTGCCTACCTGAAAGACTCTGGCGATCCAGATTACTCACATATTGGTGTGGACATCAAAGTGATCATCCAAACGATCAAGGATCTGATTGAACGGGGGGAATCTCCTAATATTGCAGAAACCGCTTTAGATGCTGTTCTCTCTTTCGACAAGAGCAACAGACTGGAATACAACATGGAATGGTACCGAGGTGGTCATCCCTCTTCTGATGCAGTGGATGATTATTATCCCGGCCTCCTTTCCCTGCAAGACTTCCTTCAGGATATTAAAGAAATAGAAGTAAACTTCAATGGACTGGATTATTTTGCCAAACAATGTAACCAGCAGCGCCCTGAAACACGGGTAGTGGTCATGGGGCATACCCATGATTATAGATTGGTTTGGAATGGCCGGGAGAATGCTCCGGTCTATATCAACTCAGGCTATTACTGCCCTTCGATTCCTGATATGGAGAGCGGAGCCAAATTGCCTACCTTTGTAGAGATTCTTGAAAACGAGCATACCAGCTTTACGGTCAATGAAAAGAAGATAACGGACTACCAGACAGGATCAATCACTACCGGACAGGCGGCAACCATACATTGGGAGGTGTCCTGATCCGATCCTATAGGGGACGTAAATCAAAACAACCACATCCGCCCTTCCTCGAAGGGCGGATCACAAGCCACATTATTCCATTTTCACCAACCCACACCCCATCCCCTAAACACCAATCTTTCCCGCTTTACCACCCACCCCCTGCACAAGCACCGACATAAGGTATGGACGGTTTTGCATAATTTTGATTGTCGTGCCCAAGATGGGACGACACCGGCAGCACGATTTTTCGGGCGTTCATTCCCCGACCTCTTTGAGACTGTGCTTGCAACAATCGATGACTTGCCACGGCCTCGACAACGAAAACGGGCTGTGGCGTTAAGTTGTTGATGTCGCTTGGTGTCCCGCCTTAAGTGGATACCCCCATGCGGCCAAGGTTCTTTGCGGTCATCTGCCTGCCCAAGGCGGACAGATTCGGGTCAACCGAAAACCGATTGCTCGCAAGAGCTTTCTGCCGGTTCAGCTGATCAATCAGCACCCTGAGCAGAGCTTTAATCCCCGCTGGCAATTGGGCCGCTCCTTGGCCGAGTCTTTTGAGCCCAAACCATCTCTGCTTGAGAAGTTGGGCATCAAAACCAGCTGGCTCAACCGCTATCCCCATGAACTCTCTGGCGGCGAACTGCAACGCCTGGCCATTGCCCGGGCCCTGAGCCCGCAGACCGCCTTTCTCATTGCCGATGAGATCACGGCCATGCTGGATGCGATCAGTCAGGCCCAAGTCTGGCAGGTGCTGCTGGAAACGGTGGAGCAGGAGCAGCTTGGGATGCTGGTTATCAGTCATAATCGGGACCTGCTTCAGCGTGTTTGTCATACGACCGTTACTATGAGTGAGTTGTCGTGTTGATGAGTCCCAGCGTTGAAACGCTGGGCTATGTTCGTATCGTCCCTCCGGGACGGGTTGTTGCCCAGCAGGGCATGACCTCCTGGAGGTTTTTTTTCTTCTTCCCTCTCCTTTTTTTTCTCCCGATCTGCACAGCTCCTTCCTCACAGGCTTTCCTGACCAGGTAAGCCTGGTCACTTCCTCTGTACTTTATCGCCGCGAGAAACACCTTTCCGGCGCTCTATTTTTTGGCCTGACACAAAGTGTAATAATTAAACATATTACAGCCTGTTAATAGATGAGCTTTTCGGTTCAACTTCTATTTTCGTGTGAAAAATGAGCATTTCAGAAAAAAAAACTTGAAAAGCTACCACTATTTGGCATATAAAAAATTTAACGTCATATTAAATGAAACAAAAAAACTTTACTCTGCATAAGTAAGAATTCCTTATTGGGAATAAATCATAAAAAGAGGGCTCTTTATTTAAAATAAAGTAAATTTGAAATTCTATAATGTGTTTTTGCGTCATTTTCTCCATGCTTTTATTGATTCAATTGTCTTGATACGTCCTAATATTATAACTTGTCACTTTTAACACTGCCGCAATGAAACTTATTAAACGCATTGTGACGACTGACAACCTCGAAGTGGCATGAAAGTGGATGAGTAACTCGGTCGGTATTGCGAAAAACATGATCTGTTCTATGGATGGTTTATGGATGGTTTATGGATGACTGGGTGATTTTATTCAGGACGCGGAATCAACTCCGCACAGCAGTGCGGATAATGAATCGGGTGTTGAATGCAGTCAAGGGGAGCATTCCCAAAAAGTAGGCGATATACCTGATG
>JAZBPC010000040.1:0-29384 GCA_036351455.1 Desulfuromusa sp. | reverse complement strand
GGAGGGATTTATGAATCTTACCGTTATTGGTACCGGTTATGTTGGCCTTGTCAGTGGCGCTTGTTTTGCCGAGATGGGCAACCATGTTACCTGTGTCGATGTTGATCAGAAGAAAATAGAAAACCTAAAACATGGAATCCTGCCTATTTATGAGCCAGGTCTTGAAGTGATGGTTAAGAGAAACTGGGACGAAAAACGGCTCAGTTTTTCAACCAATCTGGCGGAAGATATGGAGAACTCAAATATCTTCTTCATTGCGGTCGGAACTCCACCCGGTGAAGATGGTTCTGCTGATCTCCAATATGTATTGGCTGTTGCCAGAGAAATTGGTCAATTGATGACGCAGTATTCGGTGGTTGTTGATAAATCAACGGTCCCGGTTGGCACAGCAGATCTGGTCCGTGGTGCTATTCAGGAAGAGTTGGACAAACGGAATGTGTCCATTGAGTTTGACGTCGTCAGTAACCCTGAGTTTTTGAAAGAGGGGGCTGCCATTGATGATTTTATGAAGCCGGACCGGGTTGTTATCGGTGCTGAGAGTGAACGGGCTAAGGATCTGTTACGGCAACTGTACGCTCCTTTTAACCGCAATCACGAGCGGACCATCTTTATGGGTGTGCGTGATGCGGAAATGACCAAATACGCTGCCAACTCTATGCTGGCAACGAAAATCTCTTTCATCAACGAAATTTCAAACCTGTGTGAATTGATGGATGTCGATGTTGAAAATGTCAGACGCGGAATTGGTTCTGATGGCCGTATCGGCTTTTCATTTATCTATCCCGGCTGTGGTTATGGTGGTTCCTGCTTTCCAAAGGATGTTCAGGCTCTTATCCGTATGGCTCAGGGGGTCGACTATGTTCCTGAGGTTCTTCTCTCTGTTGAGAAGCGCAATAATCAGCAGAAGCGGTGGTTCAGCCGACAACTGGAAAAGCGTTTTGGTGCCGACTTGTCCGGTATGACTTTTGGGGTCTGGGGTCTCTCGTTTAAGCCTGGCACTGACGATATGCGTGAAGCCCCGGCTAAAGTTTTACTGGCTGATCTGCTTGCAGCAGGCGCTAAGGCCCTGGTCTATGATCCGATTGCCATGGAAACTGCAAAGCAGGAACTCCCTTCTGAGTGGTTTGAATCCGGTGCTGTGACTTTGGTGGCTAATCAGTATGAGGCGTTGCAACAGGTTGACGCTTTATTGTTGGTGACCGAGTGGAAACCATTCCGCAATCCTGATCTAGCTGCTATGAGCCGGAGCATGCGGCAGAAAATTATTTTTGATGGTCGCAACCAGTATGAGCCCGATTACATTCGTAATGAGGGTTTTGAATACTTTGGTGTCGGGCGTTTAGGCTAGATGCTTACGGAAACCTTACTTTGGTCAAATATTCTTATCTGCCCCCTTGTGGGGGTTATTCTGCTCTTGCGCCGCCCTTATCAGGTTTCGACTTTACTCCTGGTAGCGGCGCTGTTTTTCTTTTCAGGGTTGTCATTTATTGACTTGAGATCCCTGCAACAGCCAGGGCAAATATTTTTTTGGCGCAAATATGGGTTGTTTTTCGAAGTCTTTGCGGTTTTAAGTTGTTACTTTCATACCAAGACCGCATTCCGCGATAATTCAGAGATCTATAAAGGCACTGGCTTTTGGATCTCCGTTGTCCTCGCCCTTTTGTTGGTGCTGGCTGTTATTGTCAGTCCCATAGAAAGCCTATTGTTCTCACCTGATTTTGTCGATGAACAGATTTTTTTCCTCACCAAGCAGGGTTTTGTCATTTACCTGCTGCTGATGATTTATCTGGTTTTCGGCTTGGTGCAACTGGAGCGTACTCTGTCTGGATTGCACCGGACACAACGTTGGGGAATAAAGCTTATTGTCCTAAGTAGTGGGTTATTGTTGGCCTCCTTTGCCCTCTATTTCAGTCAAAGTCTTCTTTATCGCTCGATTAACATGAATTACCTGTCCATCCGCTCAATTGCCGTTTTTATCGCCTGCTTGATGTTTGCTTATTCGCATCTGTACCGTGAATCAAGCAGTAAGCTGGCTCTGTCACGCGGCATTGCGCATCGTTCATTTGTATTGCTGATAGTTGGTGGATATCTGATATTATTGGGAGTTGTTGGTGAGGGCTTACGATATCTGAACCTCTCCAACACAAAACAAATTTTTTCAGGGCTCTTACTCCTCAGTATTCTTGGTCTTGCGGTAGTTTTTCTGTCAGAGCGATTGCGCCGAAAGCTGAAGGTGATCCTGCATAAGAATTTTTATCAAAGTAAATATGATTATCAGGAGCAATGGAAAAAATTTGCTGAGAGAATGACATCAGGCCTGACTTTGGGAGATATCCAGACCGCAATTCTGGATTTGTTTTGTGAGTCTCTGGCATGCAAAGGAGCAGCGCTGTATCTGTATGACTATGAAGCTAAGACTTATACCTATGCGTCCTCCTTTAATTCCCGGCGGGATTGGCGTCCTTTTTCCGAGGACGACCCCTTGGTTGTCAGCCTGAAACAGAAGGAATGGATTGTTAATCTGAGAGAAGATCACCCCGAATTTGTCAATTCATTGATTGAATCTTTTGACGATATTGGGGCTTTTCTTGTTATTCCCCTTTTGTTTGATGATGATTTAGCTGGATTTATTGTCCTCGGTGAACAGATTGATGCTGCTGAGATTTTAACTTATGAAGATTATGACCTGCTTCGGATGCTCGCCCGCCAGGCCATTGCGACGATTCAGGGGCTGCGTCTTTCTGAGCAACTGTCAACGTCCAGGGAGTTGGCGGCAATTGGCAAAGTTTCGACCTTTGTGCTTCATGATCTGAAAAATCAGGTTTCAGGATTGTCGCTGATGCTCGATAATGCCAGGGATTATATTGAGGATCCTGAGTTTCAGCAGGATATGCTGGAGACGGTTGGGAACACGGTTAAAAACATGAAGGGGCTGATTGGCCGCTTGAAAAATATCAAGGAAAAGCCTGCATTGGTGATTGCTTCTGTGCAGCTGGATAAAATAATTGCAGACGCGGTGGATACCGCCGGAACCAATATTGTTGTTGCTGGCTCATCCTTCCGGGTTGCTGTGGACGAGGAAGAAATCTACAAGGTTATATTAAATCTGCTGGTAAATGCTTTGGAAGCAACGACTGATGATGCTCCGGTTCAGGTTGAGTACGGCAAGAAAAACGATTTCGCCTTTGTGCAGATTAGTGATTCAGGCTGTGGTATGAGTGCCGAGTTTATTGAAGAAAAACTGTTTAAACCCTTTGCAACAACCAAAAAGCATGGCTTTGGCATCGGGCTCTATCAATGCCAACAAATTATTGAGTCTCATGGTGGTATAATTGAAGTGGAAAGTCAGGAAGGCAAGGGGACGACATTTACGCTTTTACTGCCTCTTGCGTCAATATAGGGCCAATAACTACCAAATTCGTTTAATGTCGTACCGGTCAAACATTTTGTCTGCTGAAAGGATAACTAATTTTTCTTGGATGGCCTGCGCTAGCAGCAAACGGTCAAAAGGGTCTCGGTGATGCCACGGTAGTGATTCTACAGCTGTTACATGGTTTAAAGTGATGTTTAATTGTTTGAAGTCGTTCAAGGAAAGATGTTGGACAACGTAATCGCAGACTGATACGCTTAGTTTTAGTTTACCAATACTGGACTTTATTGACATTTCCCAACTGCTTGCAAGACTGAAATAGCAAATATTGCTAGCATTCGACAAGATTTTTCGGACTTTAGGGGAAATTTTATCAGAGTTGTCAACCCACCAGATTAAAGTGTGGGTGTCCAGGAGATATTGGTTCACATATAGTCCTTAAAGTCTTCTGGTGTTTCATCGAAGTCATCGGCCATATATAACAGTTGTCCTGAACCCGTTCCAGGAATGCGTTTCTGGTCAGAATTTTTGAGGGGAACGATTTTGACCAGAGGTTTATTTCCCTTGGCAATGATAACTTCCTCTCCCAGAAGGGCTTTTTGTATTATTTCAGAAAAATGAGCTTTAGCTTCAGCTATATTATGTTGGGTCATGGGGCTACCTCCTATGACTATAATAATAGGTCATGCATAGCATGGCAAGTTTAATTATATCCATTTTTTTGTGTACTGGAGATTATCTTGGAAAAACTACTCATCGTTGATGATAGTCCGGAAATCAGAAAACAACTGAAATGGGGGTTGGGAAAACATTACCGGATCCTTCTGGCAGAATCCGTTGATGAAGCTCTAAAATTGTTTAAGCAACATTCACCTCATGTCGTGACTCTGGACCTGGGCTTACCCCCGGATATTGATGGCGCATCAGAAGGTTTGCGCTGCCTCCAGGAGATGCTGCAACAGCGCCCCGCAACCAAGGTGATTGTCCTGTCCGGTAATGAGGAACATGCCAATGCTTTAGCTGCTGTTTCTATGGGGGCTTACGATTATTATCACAAGCCGATCAATCTGGATGAGCTTAAAATTATCCTTTCCCGGGCATTTCATCTTTCCGGACTTGAAGAGGAAAATCAGCGTCTGCAGATATCTGCATCTCAGGATCAGAGCAATGGTTATAGCGGCATTTTTGGCCAGTGCCCGCAGATGCAGCAGGTCTTTGCTATGATCAAGAAAGTGGCTTCTATCGATGTTCCCATTCTTATTCTCGGAGAGAGTGGAACCGGTAAAGAAGTTGTTGCCCGTGCGATACATAATCGGGGAATTCGCAAGGATGGCAATGTGGTTGCGATCAACTGTGGAGCGATTCCTGAGAACCTGCTGGAGAGTGAACTTTTTGGTCATGAAAAAGGGGCTTTTACCGGGGCACAGAATCGGGTGCAGGGGAAGGTTGAATACGCCGAGGGGGGCACTCTGTTTCTGGATGAAATCGGGGAGATGGCACCATTGCTTCAGGTGAAGCTACTGCGTTTCTTGCAGGAAAAGGTGATTCAGAGAGTTGGTGGGCGGGACGATATCCCCGTAGATACACGCATTGTTGCTGCCACCAATGTTGATATTGAAGATTCTATCAAAACTGGAAAATTCCGTGAGGATCTCTATTACCGCATTGGGGTTATAACGATTGAACTGCCTCCATTACGTGAGCGAGGTGAAGATATTGAGTTATTGGCCAATATTTTTCTGCGTCGATTTGGACAGGAGTTCGGACAGAAAGTCCGGGGGTACAGTGCCGCCGCAGTCAATTGGCTGAGAACCTATGAATGGCCCGGGAATGTCCGTGAACTTGAAAATAAAGTGAAAAGAGCTGTCGTTATGGCAGATAATCCAATCATAGAGGCGTATGATTTGGGCTTTGAAGAGAGACAGCCTGTTCATGGCGAGGAGGTCTCAGCTGAAACTGATAAAGCCCTGTCTGGATCAAAGATGAGTGATGAATTTAATCTCACCGGGTTGACCCTCAAAGAGGGGCGGCGGCAAGTCGAATATGTTTTATTAAAACAGGCGTTGGAAAATGCTCAGGGGAATATCCTTAAGGCTGCTGAAGAACTGGAGGTCAGTCGACCAACACTTTATGATCTACTGAAAAAACATGGGTTGCATCAAGCTTAATGTCCCAGCATCATCACTCTGACTTTGTTGTGCTATCAAGACCCTGGTCAGGCTCGTAATGTCTTGGGACTTGAGGCGACTAGAAAGTTTCGGTTGTAAACGTCCTCACTTCACTTTCATAGGTCAGATTTGGATCTTGCGTGTCTTTTGCAACGACTTTCCAAAAATAGGTTGTTGAAGCACTGAGATCAAAAGCCTGATGGTAATCACTGCTCCCTTTATTGATAGCGTACAGAACGGATTCAGTTGCCACTGTTTCAGTACTGCTTGCAGAACGACTACTTGAGGAGTCTCCACCGCCGCCACCACCACTGCATGCCGTTAGCAAACCACCTAATAAAATTATCAGCAGTAGACTGCAGGCTGAACGTAGTGGTTTGATGGGGGTTATCAGTTTGAACTTTGTTAGAATTGTTAGAACCGTAAGGCAGAGTAGCAGAACAAGAATGATTCCGACGGGTTTGAGATTATCTCCTGATGTCGGAGGCGGAGAGATAAACGACCCGGCAGATGAGACCTCATTTTTATCTGTCCCATAGTAAAGGGTATAGGTCACATCATAACCAGCCGGTGCTGTTTGCCATTGAAACGTCACCGGGATTGGTTCATTAACTGCGTTGTTAGCAGGGATGGTTAAAGACGGTAGCCAGCTATTACTGACGATATTTGAGTAAGTACTTTCCGTATCAGGACTCTGATATGCTGTAACCGTGAAAAAATAAATTACCCCGTCACTAAGGCCAGTTAATGTTGTTGACAGGCGATCGCCAACATCGACTGGCGATACCCCTTCATTCGCCCCGGTACCATCGAAAGGGAAGTCCATATTTCCCTGTTTGTAGTAGACTTTGTATCCAACAACATCCTGAGTCGGACTGGGATCCCATGAGAGGGTAATGTCTTGACAAAATGCAACGCTTATAAAATTGACAATAAGTAAAAATGTAATTACAAGTATTTGATATGACTTCATAAACTTTCCTTTGTTTTTTTAATTCGTTATTATAGCAAATAATTGCTTTTTCAGTAACAGCTTTTGTTTCTTTCAGGATGAAAATTGATGGAAATTGCTTTATCAGAGATTATTAAACAGTGTCACTTGTTTTCAGGTGTAACACACGAAAACTTGAAACTTCTTACGGCTATTCTTCGTACCCGTGAGCATGTTAAAGGCGAGATTCTTTTTGAAGACGGAGATGAAGCTGATGGATTTTATATTGTCGCTTCAGGTAAGGTTAAAGTTTATAAGCTCTCTTTGGATGGTAGAGAACGCATTTTGCATGTGGTTCAACCGGGCAACAGTTTTGCTGAAGCGGCAATCTTTGATGACGGTTGTTATCCAGCTTTTGCCGAAACGCTCACGACGTCGACCTTGCTTTTTTTTCCAAAGCGGGAATTTCTCGATTTATTATCCAGCCATCCTCAGTTGGCGATTAATATCATCTCTGGCCTTTCCCGATTTTTACGCCAATTTACAGTTCAAATCGAAGATTTGACTTTTCGGGATGTCCCGGCTCGACTTGCCCGTTATCTTCTCAGTTTTGCTGATGAAACTGTTTCATCAATCGTATTACCTGTATCCAAGAGCCAGTTGGCATCTCACCTGGGAACAACCAGTGAGACATTATCGCGGACTCTGCGTAAATTATCAGATGATGAACTGATTTGTGTGAAGGGGAAAAACATTGAGATCCTTGCTTTTGACAGGTTGTTTGCTTTAGCTGAAAAATACAAGGAGGATTGAGCGTATTCACAGATTGACTCAACGGCATGGTTTACACCTGACTCGTAAAGAGAAAAAAGACCTGAAGATCCTGGCACTTTTTACCTCTGTTTATTGTCACGATCATCACGGTACAGAAAAGAAATGTCTTTCAGGTTTAGATCCTCAACTTGCACTATTGGAGCGCTATTCGTGCTGCGATGAATGTCGCAATTTTTTGCTCTATGCAATTGAGAGAAGAATCAACTGCCCTCTGAACGATAAACCCGTTTGTAAGCACTGTAAAGTTCACTGCTATCGGACAGAGTATCGAGAAAAAGTACGCGTTATTATGCGTTATTCAGGAAAGTCCTTAATAAAAAAAGGACGTTTAGACCTGCTTTGGCACTATTTTTTCTAATTATAGCCTCGGAAAATGGTTTTTTCTTGAGAGGTTAAGTGTTTTCTGCTAGCTTAATCTAATAAGTTTCTTATTATTATAGTATCGAGATACCGAATCACTTCACGGTAAGGTATAGAATTTATCAATATAAGCAAAGGAGACCATCAATGAATATTCTTGTTGTTGAAGATGAAAAAAAGGTTTCAACTTTTATACAGCGGGGGCTTGAAGAGGAAGGTTTTTCAGTTGACACCGCTTTTGACGGTGAAGAAGGGGTCAAAAAAGCGGAATCCAAAGCTTATGATTTGATCCTGATGGATATCATGTTGCCCAAAATGGATGGTCTGGCAGCTGTAAAATATCTGCGTGATAAAAAAATTATGACACCGATTCTCTGTTTAACAGCTCGGGATTCTGTTGACGATAAGGTGACGGGTCTCGATATTGGAGCTGATGACTATCTGGCCAAGCCGTTCGCGTTTATTGAACTGGTCGCCCGTTGTCGTGCTTTGATTCGCCGTGGATCCAATGATCGGGGAGCGGAATTGTTTTTTGCTGATCTACGTCTTGATCCTGTCGCTCACAAAGTCTGGCGCGCTGGCGATGAAATCACGTTGACTTCAAAAGAGTACGCGCTTATGGAATATTTCATGCGCAACCCCAACCGTGTTCTCACCCGGTTGATGATCGCCGAGAATGTCTGGGATTACACTTTTGACTCCTTTACCAATATTATTGATGTCTATGTCAATTATCTGCGCAATAAAATCGATCAGAAATATGATAAGAAATTGATTCATACGGTTAGAGGGGCCGGTTACGCCCTGAAAGAATCCTAGTTTTTTTATCTCTCTTGACGCTGGGGATAGAGTCGCTGTCTTTATCCCCAGCATGAACCCTTCACCAGCTACACCCAATACCTCTTCCCAATTGAGTATTAGAGCATGTTGACCGATTTAGGTTTTTCACTCGCAATTACCGCCCCTATTTTCAGCATGCTTGGCTTCGGAATCCTCTTTAAACGAATTGGCTGGATCTCTGATGAGTTTGCCAAGGTGGGCTCTGATCTGGTTTTTAAAGTGACTCTACCGTGTTTGCTTTTCGTCAAGCTGGTTGAAACCGATTTCCTCCACAATTTACCCATTACCCTGATTTTCTATGCAGTTGCTGCGACAGTCGCTGTTTTTCTGATTCTTGACCGTATTTTCGCTCTCCGTTTACAGAATAATTTTGACCGCGGTGCTTTTGTCCAGGGTTCATTTCGGAGTAATATGGGGATCATCGGCCTGGCTTTTTGTATCAGTGCCTTTGGTGACAAGGTCGTGGCTGCAGCATCTATCTATCTGGCTGTTTTAACCACGTTGTTTAATATTCTCGCGGTGATTACGCTCACACGGCACCAGAATGTTTCCACCGATAAGGGGACTTATGCCAACATACTATTGAGTATTGGCAAAAATCCGCTGATTCTGGCCATTGTTGCTGGAGTGATGATTTCACTGAGTGGTTTTCAGGTTCCTCGTTTTTTTCTGACCACCGGGGGGTATTTTGCTCGGATGACTCTCCCTTTAGCGTTGCTATGTGCTGGAGCGTCCATCCGGCTGCAGGAGTTTCATGGCTCAAAAGCTTTGTATTGGGCAACAGCGGCAAAACTGTTTTTTGTCCCACTGCTTATCACTTTTGGAGGAGTGCTGATGGGTTTGCGTGGAGAACATCTGGGAATTCTTTATCTGATGTGTGCTTCACCCACCGCTGCTGCAAGTTACCCCATGACCCAAGCCATGGGGGGTAACCATCATCTTGCAGCGGCAATCATCGCAGCAACCTCGTTAGGGTCTATGGTTTTTACAACCCTTGGTATTTTTTTCTTGCGCAGTTTTCAGTTGATCTAGATTAATCTACAAAAATCGAACAATCCGAATGAAATCCTCGGCTTTCAGACTGGCACCTCCGACGAGAGCCCCATCAATATCTATCTGCGCCATTAAATTATCGACATTGTCAGGCTTGACACTGCCACCGTAGAGGATCCGGGTCTGTTCGGCTATGGTTGCGTTGAACAGATCATTTAATAACTGACGAATAAAGGCATGAGCTTCTTGAGCCTGCTCGGTTGTTGCGGTTTTACCGGTCCCGATCGCCCAGATCGGTTCGTATGCAATGACAACGGTGGCCATTTGCTCAGAAGTCAGACCCTCAAGACCCCCTTTGACCTGTTGGCTTAATACCTCCATCATTTGGCCATCTTCCCGTTCCTGTAAGGTTTCACCAATACAGAGAATAGGCTTTAACCCGGTTTCAATCACACTGAGCAGTTTCTGATTGATAAATGAGTCGGTCTCCTGCAGCAACTGTCGCCGTTCTGAATGGCCGATAATGACATACTGGCAGCCAGCATCCTGAAGAAAAGCGGGGGAAATCTCTCCGGTGAAGGCCCCGCTTGTTGCCGGATAGCAATTTTGTGCAGCTAACTGAATCGGGGACCGTTTTATATTTTCTGCAACAGTAGATAGAGCTGTAAACACAGGGGCAATGACAATTTCTCTGTCTTCTACATTGCACAGATTTTCAACCAATTGCGACGAAAGTTGCTGCGCTTCGTGGAGAGTCTTATTCAGTTTCCAGTTGCCAGCGATAAGTGGTTTGCGCATGTTTAAGTCCTTTTCGTGAATTGTCCGGGCATCTTCCTGACGTCACCTACTTGTCTGTCAATGCTGCCACTCCAGGTAATACCTTGCCTTCCAGAAACTCCAGTGAAGCTCCACCACCGGTGGAGATATGTGTCATCTGGCTTTGCAGATTTGATTTATTCACCGCGGCCACAGAATCCCCGCCACCGATGATTGACATGCAGTCAGATTTAGCCAAAGCGTTTGCGACTGCAAAGGTCCCCTGTGCAAAATTATCAAATTCAAAAACCCCCATGGGACCATTCCAGATGACTGTTCGGGCGCTAGCAATTTGTTTCTCAAACATGCTGATGGTTGCCGGACCAATATCCAGCCCCATTCCGGAGACAGGAAAATCC
This sequence comes from Desulfuromusa sp., assembly GCA_036351455.1. Classification (GTDB taxonomy): domain Bacteria; phylum Desulfobacterota; class Desulfuromonadia; order Desulfuromonadales; family Geopsychrobacteraceae; genus Desulfuromusa. The sequence goes on along the minus strand of JAZBPC010000040.1, from coordinate 18,713 downwards.
ACATTGTTTGCAATAATAAAAGGGCTGTCGGCAGAGAATGTTTCGGCGACAAGATGATCTGTCGGCAACAGAAAGGTGACCCCCTGTTTTTTGGCTTTGTCCAGAAGATCTGCAGCGAGGGCTATGCGGTCATCTTCAACCAGAGATTGTCCCACCTCTACACCCTGAGCCTTGAGGAAAGTATACGCCATCCCGCCACCAATCAATATGGAATCAACTTTTGGCAGCAGGTTTTCAATCACGGTAATTTTGTCACTGACTTTGGCTCCGCCAAGAATAGCCACGAAAGGACGTTCTGGATTGGCCAACGCTCCTCCCAGATACTGCAGCTCTTTCTCCATCAAAAAACCTGCGACAGCCGGGTGCAGTAAGCGAGCGACCCCTTCTGTGGATGCATGAGCACGGTGGGCCGTCCCAAAGGCATCATTGACGTAGATTTCTGCCAGTGCTGCAAGTTGGGCTGCAAAAGTGGGGTCATTGTCCGTTTCGCCACTATGAAAGCGAACATTTTCCAGCAGCATCACCCGGCCATCAAGGAGTTGCTTGGATAAAAGCTGAATATTTTCGCCAATGCAGTCAGGTGCCATAATGACCTGCTGACCCAGAAGCTCACTCAAATGAGTCGCGACTGGGCAGAGGCTGAATTCAGGAGATGGTTTTCCTTTTGGACGACCCAGGTGGGAAGCAAGGATCACTTTTGCCCCCTTGTCTACCAGGTAGCGTATGGTTGGCAGGGCTGCCAGAATACGGGTATCGTCGGTTATTTTACCTTCGCTATCGATAGGAACGTTGAAGTCACAGCGACAAAACACCCGTTGGCCCTGGACATCGATATCTTTTAGTGATTTTTTATCAAACATTCTTCCCTCCGGGAAAAGCAGAAATGAGCGCGTCAGTCATTGACCGTCACTACATTATAAAGCGAACTGATTCATCAATGAGCGGAGATATAGCGGACCAAATCGAAGACGCGATGCGAGTAACCCCATTCATTGTCATACCATGTCAAAATTTTAACCATATTTCCACCGCTGACGTTTGTGAGCAGGGAGTCAAATGTTGACGAAGCTGGTGAACCATTAAAATCACGAGAAACCAGGGGTAGCTCACAATAATCCAAGATTCCTTTCAGCTCATTTTCAGAAGCTTTACGCATGGCGGCATTGACTTCATCGATGCTGGTAGACTTCTCGGTTTCAACAATCAAATCAACCAGTGAGACATTGGGAGTCGGGACGCGAATGGCCATCCCTTCAAGCTTGCCTTTAAGTTGTGGTAAAACCAGTGCTGTTGCCTTGGCGGCACCAGTGGTTGTTGGTATCATGGACAGTCCAGCGGCACGTGCACGGCGCAAATCTTTATGGGGAAGATCAAGTATTTTTTGATCATTGGTGTAGGCATGGACAGTGGTCATCATGCCGCGAACAATGCCAAAATTTTCCAGTAATACCTTGGCCACTGGGGCGAGACAGTTGGTGGTGCAGGAGGCATTGGAAATGATATGATGCGCGGACGGGTTATATTCGGCTTCATTGATTCCCATACAGATGGTTATATCGGCATCTTTACCTGGTGCGCTGATGACAACCTTTTTAGCTCCTGCTGTCAGGTGTTGCGCGGCCAAATCGCGGGCTGAAAACAGACCTGTGGACTCAATGACGATATCAATGCCAAGCTCCTGCCATGGCAGTTGAGCTGGATCACGCTGGGAAAGAATTTTAATCGACTTGTTGTTGACAATCAGGTTCTCACCGTCAGTTTCAACTTTTCCGGCAAAGGTTCCATGAACTGAATCATATTTAAAAAGATGTGCCAGTGTTGGTGCATCGGTCAGGTCATTGATAGCAATAACATCGAAGCTGTTCGATTGGCTGGCAATCCGCAGGACATTTCGACCAATTCGACCAAATCCGTTAATTGCAACTTTTACAGACATTGTGTAGCCTCCTGGAAGTTTATGAAAAAGTAACTGGTAATTTCTTAAGGTTCTTAGCCTGTTACCTTGTAGCTGAGCAACCTGTTTAAAGAGTACATAAAATTACGCAGTTTGCAAATGACTTTCAATGAAAATAGTTGTGGGTTTTATTCTTGCGGCTTGCCACAATTTTAGGTATAAGGGCAACGCTCCTCAGGGGACGAAAGGAACTGTCAAGTGCGCGTATGTTTGCTGGCAAGTGGTAGTCGTGGAAACAGTACATTAATTGAAGCTGATGGCTGCCGCTTACTGATTGACGCCGGGCTGTCAGGTATCGAGACTGAACGGCGACTTGCGAGTCTTGGGCTGGCAGGTGCAGATTTGCACGGAATTCTGGTGACCCATGAGCATCATGATCACGTCGGTGGTATCGGCCCCCTGGCACGGCGTTATGACTTGCCTGTTGTTCTTGACCGCAAAACCCATGCTGCTCTGCCAAAACTGGGAAAAATTGAGGTTCTGAACCATTTTACTGCGGGTGAAACATTTTCTTTTCAGAATTTATCCATCTCATCATTCTCTACGACTCATGATGCTGTTAACCCGGTCGGTTTTATCATTGAGTCTGCTGAAGGTAAAATAGGTTTTGCGACTGATCTCGGAATGCCCACACGTCTGGTGTCAGAACAGCTGAAAGGTTGTCGCGTGCTGATTCTGGAAGCAAATCATGACGAACAGATGCTGCAGGACAGTTCTTATCCCTGGGATTTAAAGCAGCGCATCCGCAGCCGTCATGGACACCTGTCAAATAAAGAATCATGCTCATTATTGCAAGACGTATGCTGGCCTGGTCTTGAGGCCTTGTTCTTAGCACATTTGAGTGAAGAGAATAATTGTCCCACTCTGGCAACGGAGACATTTCGTAACGTTTTAGCCGCTTGTGGACTGAATCCGGAAATCATCGTTGGTCGACAAAATGAAGCCAGTTTTTGTTTTCAAGCAAGTACTGTTATGGTTTCCTGATTGCCGATATTAATCTCATTTTCGTGGAGTAAAAATGGCCTGGAGAATCGTTGTAGGACTAAAAAAGCATGTGAAAGACGCTCGTGGAGAAAAGATTCGGCGTGAAATTAATGGTCATTTGAATCTTAGCCTCACTTCTGTGCGAACCTTGGATGTTTATACTGTTGATGCTGCTCTCAGCCTTGATGAAGTCACACAAGCCGCTGCTGGACCGTTTTCAGATCCTGTTATTCAAGAGTATGCGGTTAATCAACCGCTGGCAAACTCTTTCGATATCCTGATTGAAGTTGGTTATCGACCTGGAGTGACTGATAACACTGGCCGGACAGCCAAAGAAGCTATTCAATATATGACGGGACGTCAGTTCACTGCGGGCGAGGCTGTTTATACCTCAACTCAATACCTGCTTTCCGGCCTCACCGATAAATCAGTGGCTGAAAAAATTGCGAAAGATTTTCTGGCGAATGGTCTGATCCAGTATTGGACAATTTTATCTGATGATGAACTTGATCCTATGGTTGGTGTTCCCGTCACTGTTCCCAAAGTTGTCAGTGATGCTGCCCCGGCAGTCAGAACCTTAAGTCTGCAGATATCCGATGATGAATTGCTCGATATCAGTCGCATGGGGATGTTGGCTCTCAACCTTGAGGAGATGCATAAAATCAAGGAGCACATTTCTGACCCTCAGATTGTTGCTGAGCGGCAGAAAGTTGGTCTGGGCGCAGAACTGACAGATGTTGAACTTGAGGCGTTGGCACAGACCTGGAGTGAACACTGTAAACACAAGATTTTCTCGGCCAGGATTGAGTACGAGGATGAAACAGGTCAGGTCCAGCAGATAGATTCGCTGTTTAAGACCTACATTGTTGGTGCTACCAGCAAAGTGCGTGAAAACCTTGGTGCTGATGATTATTGCCTCTCGGTATTTAAAGATAATGCCGGGGTGATTGAGTTTGATAAAGACTGGAGCATTGTTTTTAAGGTGGAAACCCACAATTCTCCCAGCGCGCTTGACCCCTACGGTGGTGCATTGACCGGGATTGTCGGTGTCAACCGTGACGGTATGGGAACCGGCATGGGAGCACGGCTCATCTTTAATACCGATGTCTTTTGTTTTGCTTCACCGTTTCTTGAGAAAGAGTTGCCGCCACGTTTGCTGCATCCTCGACGGATTTTTGAAGGGGTGGTCGAAGGGGTTGAACATGGAGGCAATAAGAGTGGTATTCCAACGATTAACGGCTCCCTTGTTTTTGATGATCGCTTTGCAGGTAAGCCTCTGGTCTATTGTGGTACTGCAGCCCTGATGCCTCGATTGCTGGATGGCAAACCTTGCCATGAGAAAAAGGTGCTTGTTGGTGATCATATTGTCATGACAGGTGGCCGTATCGGCAAAGACGGTATTCATGGAGCCACCTTTTCTTCAGAGGAATTGCACGAAGGATCACCGGTGACCGCTGTGCAGATTGGTGATCCCATCACCCAGCGCAAAATGTTTGATTTTTTGATCATTGCTCGTGATCGTGGCCTGTATAACTCAATCACAGATAATGGGGCAGGGGGCCTATCTTCTTCTGTCGGGGAAATGGCTGAAGATACAGGTGGTTTTGAGCTTAACTTGGATCGTGCCCCATTGAAGTACCCGGGTCTGCAGCCCTGGGAGATTCTTATTTCAGAAGCTCAGGAGCGGATGACTTTAGCTGTCCCTGAAGACAAACTGGATGCTTTTATTGCTCTGGCAAAAGAGATGGATGTTGAAGCAACTGACCTCGGTATCTTCACAGATTCCGGTTATTTCCATTGTCTCTATGAAGGGAAAACGGTCTCTTATCTGGGGATGGATTTTGTTCACGAAGGGGTTCCGCAATTAGTTATTCCGGCAAAATGGCAGCCCAAAGAGTTGTCAGAACCTGATTTTGCCCAACCTGCCGACCTTGGGCAGGAGTTACGGCAACTGTTGTCCCGTTTGAATATTTGTTCCAAAGAGTCTGTGGTGCGTCGCTATGATCACGAAGTTCAGGCCGGTACTGTTATCAAGCCTCTGCTGGGAGTGACCAATGACGGCCCTTCTGATGCGGCGGTGTTTCGACCACTACTGGATTCCTTTGCAGGTGTTGTCGTTTCTCATGGAATTTGCCCCAGCTATAGTGATATTGACACTTACCACATGATGGCTTGTGCCATTGATGAAGGGCTCCGTAACTATGTTGCTGTTGGCGGTGATATCGAGCATGTTGCCGGCTTGGATAATTTCTGCTGGTGTGACCCGGTTGAAAGTTCCAAAACCCCGGATGGCCGATATAAAGCGGCGCAGTTGGTTCGTGCCAATCAGGCCTTGTATGATTATTGTGTCGCTTACGGTGTGCCATTGATTTCGGGTAAAGATTCAATGAAAAACGATTATCAGATTGGAGATAACAAAATCTCAATTCCACCGACGGTTTTATTTTCGGTGATCGGAAAAATTGCCGATGCACGTAAAGCGGTTTCTATGGATGTCAAAAGACCGGGTGATTTAGTCTACCTTCTTGGAAAGACCGCTGACGAGCTTGGTGGTTCAGAATATTACGCGCAACATAAAGAATTGGGACGTCAAGTTCCACATGTTGATGCTCAAGTGGCACTGCAGCGTTATCGCACTCTCAACAAGGCGCAACAGCAGGGTATAATAGCTTCCTGTCATGACCTGTCTGATGGTGGTTTGGGCGTTGCTCTGGCCGAATCAGCTTTTGCTGGTGGTTTTGGGATGGAGATTGATCTCACCAGGGTCGATAAAGACTCTGATATCCGCGAAGACAAACTGCTCTTTTCAGAATCCCAGAGTCGTTTGCTTGTGACTATACATCCTCAACATAAAGAGGATTTTGAACGTTTATTTGTCAACCAGAGTTGCCGTTGTATCGGACAGGTTATCGCTGCGAGTGATTTGGTGATTAGGGGATACCAGGCTCAGAATTTAGTTCAGCAACCACTGCAACAATTAAAGCAGGCGTGGCAAGCGCCTTTGCGGGAGATGTAGAATGAAAAACACCGTCAAAGCGATTGTTATTGCCGGATATGGAACCAATTGTGAGCGTGAAGTTGCCTATGCCTGTCAACTGGCTGGGGCTGATGTCGATATCGTTCATATTGCTGAATTATTGACCGGTCGGGTCAACTTGAATGACTATCATTTTCTCAATCTTGCTGGTGGTTTTCTTGATGGTGATGACCTAGGTAGTGCAAAAGCCGGAGCCAATCGTCTTTTACATGCTCCAGTCGCGGGTAGTGCCGATTCTCTGGCGGAACAATTGCGACAGTTTATTGCTGCTGGAAAGCTGGTGATGGGTGTTTGTAATGGTTTTCAATTATTGGTCAAGATGGGATTACTCCCGGCGATTGATGGAAATCAACAACAAACATGTACATTGACCCATAATGAAAGTGGTCGTTTTGAAGATCGCTGGTGCCAATTGACTGTTGATCCTGATTCTCCATGTGTCTTTACCCAAGGGTTAAGTCATTTATATTTCCCGGTGCGTCATGGTGAGGGAAAATTTGTCACTGCTGGTGATACAGTTCTACAACGTCTGGAAGAGTTGAACTTGGCGGTTTTGAAGTATGCTGATAATCAGGGGCAACCGACACAGACCTATCCCGCCAATCCGAACGGCAGTGTGGCCGCTATTGCAGGTATCTGCGATCAGACGGGACGTCTTTTCGGATTAATGCCGCATCCAGAAGCTTATATCCACCGGACTCATCACCCTCGCTGGACTCGGGAAGAACTTCCTGAAGAGGGGATGGGTTTATTACTCTATAAAAATGCGGTCCGTTTTATTCAGCAAGAGCTGTTGTAGCAAGGCAGGCTATTAGGTTGAAGGTTGAAGGTTGAAGGTTGAAGGCTGTAGGTTGAAGGCTGTATAATTTTTACCTTCAGCCTAAACCCCTTCAGCCTAAACCCCTGTATTACCTGCTTTACTGACTTAAGGAGTCATTGATATACATGTTTGATAAACTTCATGAAGAATGTGGTGTGTTTGGGATTTTCGGTCATCCGGAAGCTGCCAATCTGACTTATCTTGGACTCTATGCTCTACAGCATCGTGGGCAGGAAAGTTGCGGAATTGTTTCTTCAGACGGGATGCAACTGAAGGCCCATCTTGGCATGGGACTCGTTGCGGATGTTTTCAAGCGAGATGATATCTTTAGTAAGCTTCCGGGAAGTTCTGCGATTGGACATGTCCGTTATTCAACCGCTGGCGGGAATGATATGAAAAATTGTCAACCTATAATGGTTGACTATTCCCGTGGAAGTATTGCTGTGGCTCATAATGGCAACCTTGTTAATGCACCAGAAGTCAGAAATGAGCTTGAGAAAAGTGGTTCTATCTTCTCGACGACTGCCGATACTGAAACGATTATCCACCTGATTGCCCGTGCGAAATCAGACTCTTTGGTCGAGCGAATTTGCGAGTCACTGCAGCTGGTCAAAGGGGCCTACAGTCTAAGCTTTCTGACTGAAACCCGGTTGATTGCTGTGCGTGACCCCAGTGGCTTTCGTCCTTTAAGTCTTGGTAAGCTGGATGGTGCTTTTGTCGTTTCATCTGAATCTTGTGCTTTTGATCTGATCGAAGCTGAATATATCCGCGAAATTGAACCTGGAGAGATGGTTGTCGTTGATAAGAATGGGATGAAATCATATTTTCCATTTGAAGAAAAAGTGCGCAATACCCCCTGCATCTTTGAATATATCTATTTTGCTCGTCCAGACAGTCGCATTTTTAATCGCATGGTCTATCCTGTGCGCAAAGAGTTTGGTCGTCAATTAGCCCGCCAATATCCTGTTGATGCTGACCTGGTTATTGCTGTTCCTGACTCTGGTATGCCTGCGGCAATGGGCTTCGCTGAGGAGGCTGGTTTACCTTTTGAACTGGGCTTGATCCGGAATCATTATGTCGGTCGAACGTTTATCGAACCGCAACAGTCCATTCGTCATTTTGGGGTCAAACTTAAATTGAATCCGGTTCGGGAGATACTTGAAGGAAAGCGGGTGGTGGTGGTTGACGATTCCATTGTGCGGGGAACGACATCTCGAAAGATTGTCAAAATGATCCGTAATGCTGGTGCAAAAGAAGTTCATGTGCGCATTTCCAGCCCCCCAACCAGCTTTCCCTGTTTTTATGGCATCGATACTCCGTCCCGCAAAGAACTGATTTCAGCTTCGCATAGCATTGATGAAATTGCCCGCTACATCACAGCAGATACCCTGTGTTATCTCGACATTGAAGGTCTGCATGCAGCTTTGCGTCAATCCGGTGATCATAAGGTTGATTTTTGTGACGCCTGTTTCAGTGGTGAGTATCCGGTAAAATTTCCACGCCTGACCGATAGCAATCAATTAGGATTATTCTAAGTAGATCATACTGTTAAGAATGAATTGTTAATCTTATTTCGAGGAGAGCTGCAATGGGAGTTAAGGAAGAATTAAAAGCGATTATCTGCGAACTGTCGTATGAGGAACGCGAAGTCACTCTGGCATCCGGGCGGAAAAGTAATTTTTATTTTGATGGCAAGCAGACGACTTTACATTCTCGCGGTGGGTTGCTGGTTGGGCAGGCATTCTGGGAGGAAGTTAAAAAGTTTGCAGCACCTATCGATGGTGTTGGTGGTTTGACTTTAGGTGCAGACCCGATTGCGACGGCTACTTCCATTGCTGCACAATTAGAGGGTCACAACATTCACGCTTTTATTATCCGTAAAGAACCTAAAGGACATGGGACCGGCCAATGGCTGGAAGGGCGGAAAAATTTGCCACCTGGATCCCGAGTGGTGATTGTTGAAGATGTGACAACAACAGGTGGATCGTCGATGAAAGCCGTTGAACGGGCACAGGAAGAAGGTCTTGAGGTGGTTGGCATTGTCACTCTGGTTGATCGTGAAGAAGGTGCGCGCGAGGCAATCGAGGGTGCAGGGCAGGTCTTACGGACAGTCTTTACCAAGTCAGAGGTTGTTGGCTGATTCAGGTTTTACCGGGTGAGCAAAACGCTCACCCGGGTTGGTCTTCTTCAGGAATCCTGTAGATATCAAGCACACCGGGGATTTGCAGTAATTTTTTGGAGTCGACGTTTTTAGTGTCACCAACAACTCCCAGAATAATCCGGTCAACGCCGGTTGACTGATGAAAATCGCAGTCCTGTTCAACCAGAAATTGTTTGACGTGTTCTAAATTCACTTCATCTGCGTTTCTTTTCATGATCACCAGCATATTATCGATCTCCCTTGGCGTGGGTTCTTTCCAGGCTGCGACTTTCGTCGATGACCCGTTCAAATAAACGGATAATTGCAGAATTATCCAGTGGGCCGTTATTTTTTTCCTGCATACGTTCGAAGATGAGTTTCTCCCTCTTGGGGTCATAAATTGGCAGGCCGAGTTGTTTTTTTACTTCACCAATTTCAAGGGCCAACGCAGCACGTTGATTGAATATCCTCAATAGATCGTCATCCAGTTGATTGATGTTTTTCCGAATTGTATCAATATCCAAAATATTATCCTTTACTTTTCAGCATCAAGATTTATGTCAACAGATTAACCTTTTCTTGAATAGCGGGCGCCGGGAATAATGGTGTCGCGATGAAAGTTTTCATCATCCCTTTCGGGATAGTCAATGGTGTAGTGTAGCCCACGGCTCTCATGGCGCGACAGTGCGCTCTGGACAATTAACTGAGCTACAGTGGTGATGTTTCGCAATTCAATCAAATCTGAGGTGAGAAGAAAATCCCAATAATATTCGTCAATCTCCCTTTGAATCATCATGATGCGATTCATCGCTCTTTGTAATCGCTTGTCTGAGCGGACAATGCCCACATAGTTCCACATACAGCGACGAATCTCATCCCAGTTATGGGCAACAATAACCTCCTCATCACTGTTGGTTGCGTTGCCGCAATCCCAAGGGGGGACCTGTTGACTGGAAGGCCGTTTCTCTCCCAGACGCGATAATGAAACTTGCGCGGCTATTTTAGCAAAGACAACACCTTCGAGCAGGCTGTTGCTGGCCAGGCGGTTGGCACCGTGGAGACCGGTACAGGCAACTTCGCCAATGGCAAAAAGATTGTGGATGTTTGTTTCCCCCTGGTTGTCAACACTTAAGCCGCCACAGAGATAATGGGTGGCTGGAACAACCGGAATAGGGTCTTTAGTCATATCTATGCCGAAACCAAGACAGGTTTCATAAATCATCGGAAAGTGTTCCTTGATGAAGTCAGCACCTTTATGGGTGATATCAAGAAAAACACAGTCTGCTCCTGATTTTTTCATTTCATTATCGATGGCTCTGGCAACAATATCCCGTGGAGCAAGATCCTTTAATTTGTGATAGTCAGGCATAAAAGCATAACCGTCTGCCCGTTTCAGGATACCTCCTTCACCGCGAACGGCTTCAGAGATCAGAAATGATTTAGCAAGGGGATGGTAGAGGGTTGTCGGGTGAAATTGCATGAATTCCATATTGGCAACTGCAGCACCGGCGCGCCATCCAATTGCTATTCCATCACCCGTGGCAATATCAGGATTGCAGGTAAAGAAGTACACTTTTCCTGCCCCACCGGTAGCCAGAATTGTAAATTGAGCCCCAAAAGTCAGAACTTCATTGTTCTTTTTATCCAGAATATAAGCTCCAAGACAGCTGTCATGATTCAGTTTCTTGTGTAAAACTTTACTTTCAGTGATCAGGTCAACGGCAATATGGTGTTGATAAAGGGTGATATTCGGATGTTTGAGGGCTGCCTCCACCAAGGCACGTTCAATCTCCTGGCCGGTAGCATCTTTGGCATGAAGAATACGCCTTTGGCTATGCCCCCCCTCACGGGTCAAATCATATTGATTATCTTCCTTGCGACTGAAATTGACTCCCCAATTAATCAAGTCATGGATAGCTTCAGGTCCGGATTGAACAACCAGATCAACAATTTCAGGGTTAGAAAGATAGGCTCCTGCAACCATGGTATCTTCTGCATGGGATTCGAAGCTGTCTTCAGTCGAGAAAACAGTTGCAATTCCCCCCTGAGCGAGTTGAGTCGCGGAAATATCAATTTCACGCTTTGTCACCAAAGAGACTGTCCCTTTATCAGCGACCTTCAGTGCGTAACTAAGTCCAGCGATTCCACTACCAATGACCAGAAAGTCTGATATGATTTTCATAAATATCATCCATTGTTATTGACCTGTATCCATCATTGTCGTGGCGGGTACGGGATAAGTTAAGGTAGAATTTGACGGCATTATCTGTCTCAGTTTCAGTGATGTCAAGAGTTTCAGCTGCTGCTTGACTTGTTGAGTGAGTAAAGGTTATAAAACGCTCATGTTTAAAACTCTTTATGTCATAGCTTTCGTTGTATTTCTTTCCCTCCTGATACCTGGCACAGGGCTGGCGGGAATATACCGTTATGTCGATGAATATGGCCATGTCCACTATACCAATGTTCCAACAACGAATAAGTTCCGTTTTTACCGGGGTGAAGGTGAAACATATCGATTGGAAACCCTTATCACCCATTTTGCAGAAAAGTTTAAACTCGATAAGTCTTTGATAAAGGCAGTGATCAAGGTTGAAAGTGACTTCAATCCACGTGTGGTCTCAAAAAAAGGGGCTCAAGGATTGATGCAGCTCATGCCTGAGACAGCAGAAGAAATTGGCGTTAAAAACCCATTCGATCCATCAGATTCGATCTATGGCGGATCTTTTTATTTACGTAAAATGCTTGATTCTTTTGACTTGAATCTGGATTATGCTCTTGCTGCCTATAATGCTGGTCCAAATGCTGTACGTAAGTATGGAGGGATTCCGCCATTTGAGGAAACCCAGAGTTATGTTAAAAAGGTGAAGTACTACGTTGATTTCTACTCACGTTCAAAGGACACTCTCTGATGGCCCGAGAAACTAAACTGCTCAATCTACCTAATATACTGACTCTCTCACGAATTGCTGCGGTTCCGGTTGTGGTTCTTTTGTTGTTGTTTGAGTCAAAGCAGAACTGTTTCTGGGCAGCTTTTGTTTTTACTGCAGCATCAATTACGGATTGGCTTGACGGCTACCTTGCCCGAAAATGGGGTGTAGTCACAATTTTAGGAAAGTTTCTTGATCCTTTGGCGGACAAGCTGATCGTCATGGCAGCTCTCATTATGCTTATCCCTTTGGATCGTGTTCCTGCTTGGGCCGTTTTTGTTATTCTTGCCAGAGAGCTGATAGTTTCTGGAATTCGCTCTATTGCTTCATCTGAAGGGATTGTTATTGCTGCCAGTGACCTTGGGAAGTACAAGACGATTTTTCAGATGATTGCGATTGTCGGGCTGCTGTTACACTACCGTTATTACTGGTTCTTTGGGTTGCAATTCGATTTTCTCTATCCTTCACTTCATAATGCCGGTATCTTTGTTTTTTATATTTCACTGTTTCTGACTATCTGGTCAGGTGGTGATTATTTTGTTAAGTTTTTTAAAGTTTTTGCTAAAAACTAACTTGTTGATATTTATAGATATTTTTCAATTGAGGAAAATAGAAATTTTTATTGACACCCGATAAGCCGTTTTGCTATACATACATCCGCTCGTTACGGCGAGTACTTATTGAGCGGGAATAACTCAGTGGTAGAGTGCAACCTTGCCAAGGTTGACGTCGCGAGTTCGAATCTCGTTTCCCGCTCCATTTAAAATCCAAAAGAACCAGGTCGATGATCTGGTTCTTTTTTTTTGCACATTTTCTCTTTGTTGTGGTCTGAAAATAGATTCAAAAGCTTGCTTTAGGGGGCAGTTTGATGACAAAATGTACAGTTTGTAATCACATCTGAAAAATCATATTCAGGAGATGTAATGGAGTTTGTTCGTGCCAAAAGTGCTGGGTTCTGTATGGGGGTCAGTCTCGCACTACACAAGTTAGACGACATTATCGAAAAGAAGAATATCTCTGGAGATATCTACATTCTCGGTTCAATTATTCACAATCCCCAGGTCGTTGAAGAATATGCCGCTAAAGGGGTTATTAGCGCTGATTCCCCAGAAGAAATACCTTCCGGCTCGATCGTTGTTATCCGTGCTCATGGAATCACCAAGCAAGTCCAGGAATCTTTGTCTCAACGTGGCATTCACGTCATCGATGCTACCTGTCCCAAAGTGAAAGACGCCTGTGTCCTGATTGAGGAAAATACAGCCAAGGAAAGAGTTTTACTTTTGTTTGGCGAAGAATTCCACCCTGAGGTTAAGTGTCTTTTGAGCTATGCCGCTGGCAAAACATTGGTTTTTGATAGTCTCGAAAAATGTCAGGCATGTGATCTTGATCCTGCTCAAAAGTATTGTTTGGCGGCGCAGACAACTCAGGATAAACATATCTTTGATGAGATCAGCCGTCATCTGTTGAAACGGAAAGGGCTTGATCTTGTCGTTCTTCATACAATTTGTAACGCCACAAAAATGCGTCAGGATGAAGCGACAAAAATAGCTGAACAATCCGATTTTGTTATTGTTGCCGGAGGATATAACAGCAGTAATACCCGGCGGCTAGCTCAGGTTATTGAAGCCAATGGCACTGCTGCTTTGCATATTGAAACGGCTTCGGAACTCCCACTAGAAAAGCTGCGAAAGTTTAAAAAAATCGGGTTGACGGCAGGGGCTTCTACCCCTAAGAAAATTGTTGATGATGTTCAAAAAACTTTAGAGTCATTATAGGAGTGCTATGTTGAAGGGTAACGCAAAAGAACAGAGTTCCTTGGGGATGTTTTATGCGTCAGAAATGAATCTTCAAGCGGGTACCGATGTTCTTGCGCAATTACGCTATATCAAGAAGCCTTTGTTCATTGCAACTGAGACTGATGCACACCGTTCCACACTGCAGTTTGGAGACGCCTGTTCAGATCCGACAGCTGCAATGACAGAGAAGCGTTTTTCAGGGATGGTATTGCCCTACGCGCTCGAAAATCTTGGCGATCCGCAATTCTGCAGAGATCACGGAATCCGTTATCCCTATGTGGGTGGATCGATGGCCAAGGGGATAAGTTCTGTACTTATGGCTCAGGAGTTTGGTCAAGCGGGTATGCTTGGATTTTTTGGTGCAGCGGGATTGAGCCTGGAAGTTGTTGAACAGGCAATCAACACTTTAGGGCAGGGGACCTTTTCATTTGGTTTTAACCTGATTCATAGTCCTACGGAACCTGAGCTGGAAAAGGCACTGGTCGACCTGTATATTCGCCGTGAAGTTCGACTCATTGAGGCATCCGCATTTCTTTCTTTAACCTTGCCGATTGTCCGTTATCGTACACATGGAATCTATCGCAACAGCGAAGGGGAAATTGTGACCCCGAATCGGGTTATTGCAAAAATTTCCCGCGAAGAAGTTGCTGCCCGTTTTTTTGCTCCACCTCCTGAAAAATATTTACGGCAGTTGGTTGCTGCTGGTGATTTGACCGAGGAACAAGCAGAAATGGCAGCAGAAATCCCCGTTGCCCAGGATGTTACTGTCGAGGCTGACTCAGGAGGCCACACCGATAATCGTCCCGCATTGTCACTGTTTCCAACCATATTGGCTCAAAAAGAACAATTTCAGCAAAAATATAATTATCATCACCAACTTCGTGTTGGCTTGGGTGGTGGTATTTCCACACCGGCTTCGGCTGCCGCAGCTTTTTCCATGGGGGCGGCCTATCTGGTGACTGGATCTGTTAACCAGGCCTGTATTGAATCAGGAACCTGTGATGAAGTCAGAAAACTTCTGGCTGAAACTCGCCAGGCGGATATTACCATGGCTCCATCCGGAGATATGTTTGAGATGGGGGTTAAAGTTCAAGTTGTTAAGCGTGGAACCATGTTTTCTATCCGGGCGCACAAACTTTATGAATTATATCGTGCTTATGACAGCATCGAAGATCTTCCTGCGAGTGAGCGAGAGAAACTTGAGAAAACTTTTTTTCGGGTTCCATTAGCAACAATCTGGGAGCAGACACGCAACTATTTTCTGGTCCGTGATCCTCGCCAGGTTGAAAAAGCTGAAGGTGATCCCAAATACAAGATGGCTCTGGTTTTTCGCTGGTATCTAGGGCAAACTCCTGTCTGGGCAAATACGGGCGATGCGACCCGCAAGATTGACTATCAAATCTGGTGTGGTCCTTCCATGGGGGCTTTTAACGAATGGGCCCGTGGATCTTTTTTGGAAGATGTTGCTCAACGAAAAGTCGTCACCATCGCTTATAATATCCTTTTTGGCGCTGCTGTCCTTTTACGTGCCAATCAATTAAAGCATCAGGAAAGCCGGTTTCAGTTCGATTCAAGCATGCTGGCCCCCTTGAAAATTGAAGAGATCAAGGAGTTTCTCAGTTGAATACTGATAGTGGAAGTCAAAAGGAAAAACAGTCCTCAGTGAAGAGTTCACCCGTTGCTATTATTGGTATTGGATCTATGTATCCCCAAGCTGATAATACAGCAAAGTTCTGGACCAATATAAAAAATCGGGTTGACTCAATTACCGATATTCCTGCCAGCCACTGGCGTACCGAGGATTATTTCGACAATGATCCAAAGAGTGCTGACAAGGTTTACGCTAAACTGGGCGGTTTTTTGTCTCCAGTTGAATTTAATCCCATGGATTACGGTATTTTACCGAATGCCATTGAGGCGATTGATACATCACAACTGCTGGGATTATTGGCGGTTGAGCAGGCTCTCAAGGATGCCGGGTATACTGCCGAGCGAAGTTTTGATCATGAGCAGGTCAGTGTTATTCTCGGCATTACCGGAACTTTGGAGCTTGTTGTTCCATTGGGTGCAAGACTTGGCTATCCACGCTGGAGAGAGGCCCTGGCTGATGCAGGTGTCGACAAAGAACTTGCTGAAGATGTAATCCAGAGAATTTCAGACTCCTATGTCCCCTGGCAGGAAAATTCATTTCCTGGATTGCTGGGAAACGTTGTTGCTGGTCGCATCAGCAAACATTTCAATTTCGGTGGGACCAACTGCACTGTTGACGCTGCCTGTGGGAGTTCATTGAGTGCGATAAATCTGGCGATCCTGGAACTGACTTCAGGGCGCTCTGATATGGTTGTGACAGGTGGAATCGATACCTTCAACGATATCTTTATGTATACCTGTTTCAGTAAAACCCCGGCACTTTCACCGACAGGTCATGCGCGTCCCTACGATGCCAATACTGATGGTACGACCCTCGGTGAGGGATTGGGTATCGTTGTTTTGAAGCGACTGGAAGATGCTGAACGTGACGGCGACAATATCTATGCGGTCATCAAGGGGCTCGGTGCTTCGAGTGATGGCCGTGGTTCCGCGATTTATGAGCCCAATGCTGAAGGGCAGGCAAAATCTCTTTTACGGGCTTATCAGCAGGGTGGAGTGACTCCTGATACCATTGAACTCATCGAAGGTCATGGTACCGGAACCAGAGTCGGTGATGCGGTCGAGGTTTCAGCATTACATTCAGTTTTTGGTTCGGCTGAGAAACCCTGGTGTGCTCTGGGGTCAATCAAGTCACAAATTGGTCACACAAAAGCGGCAGCAGGTGTTGCCGGATTAATAAAAGCCTCACTGGCTCTGCACCATAAGGTTCTTCCACCAACGATCAAGGTGGATCAACCACAGAAGAGCCTTATGGCAGTCGATACCCCATTTTATGTAAATACTGAACCCCGTCCATGGATTTCCAAAGCTGAGCATCCCCGTCGGGCAGGGGTGAGTGCTCTTGGCTTTGGCGGTAGTAATTTTCACTGTCTGCTGGAAGAGTACCAACCTGAGAAGCGAGCAGTTGACTGGGATGGTGATGTGCAAATTGTTCCGTTTTCTGCCGCCGATGATGCCGGGCTGTTAAGTGCTTTAAGAGACTTTCCTGCTTCTGGTGATTGGTCCCAATTACGTTCTCTTGCTGACAGTAAAAGAAGTCAGTTCCAGGCAGATGCGCCCAAGCGCTTGATTCTGGTCATGGAAAAGGATCAAACCAACCGACCCAGTCAATTGAAAAATGCCATTGCCATGATGGAGAAGAATCAGGGGCAGCAAGCCTGGGAAACCCCTGATGGAATTTATTATGCACAGGGGCAGCTCAGTGGAAGTAGCGCATTCCTGTTCCCAGGGCAGGGGGCTCAGTATCCAGGAATGTTGAAGGACCTGGCGCTACAATTTCCTGATTTTTTTACGACCCTCGTTGATGCGGATCGTGCTTTTGCGACCAATGCAGGTCTGCCGCTTGCAGCCTTGACCGATAAAATTTATCCGCGTCCCCGGTTCAATAGTGAAAATCAAGACGAAGCTGTTTTGGAATTACAGGCGACTGAGGTCGCTCAGCCTGCTCTTGGTGCCGTCAGCCTCGCTGCAGGGCGGGTTCTGGCGAATTTTGGAATCGTTGCTGATGCTGTTGCCGGTCACAGTTATGGTGAACTCACTGCCCTTTGTGCCGCTGAAGTTTTTACGACAAGCACTCTGCATCAGCTCTCTCGGCTTCGCGGTGAACTGATGGCCGCCGGGGACGGTGATCGTGGTTCCATGGTTGCCGTTTCAGCCCCTTTGGAGCAAGTTGAGAAGTTTTTGCAGGAAGAGTCTCTTGATCTGGTGTTGGCTAACCGGAATACACCTGAACAGGCGGTTTTGTCCGGGGCGACGGCAGAAATCAAGAGAGCAATCAAATTATTAAACCAAAAAGGGATCGGTAACAAGCAGTTAGCTGTTGCTGCCGCTTTCCACAGTAAACTTATAGCCGATGCTGCACATCCTTTTTCTGAGACGCTTCAAGGGATTGTGTTCAAGGATTCCAGAAAGACGGTCTACTCGAATACAACGGGTGCCGCTTATCCGACCTCGGCAGTTGCAATCAGAGATCTGCTGGCCGATCAGTTAGCCAGTCCAGTCAATTTTGTTGCAGAAATCGAAAATATGTATCAGGACGGGGTGAGAACCTTTATTGAAGTTGGTCCTGGGGGCCGTTTAACCGGCATGGTTAAAGCTATCCTTGGCGATCGAGAATACCAGTCGATTGCACTTGATTCATCCAATGGTAAACGCTCTGGACTGAATGATCTGGCGCGGGCTTTAGCTAAACTGGCTAGCCTCGGAAATCCTGTTGATTTTTCTCTATGGGATGCAGGATTTGCTGCCACAGTAGAGTCTTCAAAGCCAAAGAAAAAGGGCATTTCTGTTTCAATCTGTGGCGCCAATTTTTATAAACAACCAGAGAAACGCCCACCACTCAAAATCGCTAAGTCTCAACCTGTGTCTCATGCCGTCAAACCGTCTGAAGTGATGACACAACAGGTTCTTTCGCAGCCAAATAATCAAGAAGCAGTGGCGCCAGTCGCAACCAGTCATCTGCAGGAAGCATTGCGCATATCACAACAAAGTATGCAGGCTTTGCAATCCCTGCAGGAGCAAACATCAAAATTACATCAACAGTTCCTGGACGGGCAGCAGGCCGCAACCCGTTCGTTCATGCAATTAGTCAACCAGCAGCGTGAGATACTGCAAGGAACAGGTGGCACTGGCAATGTTGAGCCAGTTGCACAACCAACTGTCACTTCTCCTGTCAAATCTGCTTCTGTGCCAGTTCCTCCGGCCGAGGTCGCTGTTTCAGCCCAGCCAGAACATGCTGTTGAAACGCCAAAAAGTGGAGCGGAAACAGCAACAGTCGAACCTCTTTTGTTGAGTATTATTGCTGAGAAGACCGGTTACCCTGTTGAGATGCTGGAACTTGAGATGGCTCTGGATACCGATCTCGGGATTGATTCCATCAAGCGGGTCGAAATTCTCTCTGCCTTG
>JAZBPC010000039.1:0-2876 GCA_036351455.1 Desulfuromusa sp. | reverse complement strand
ATCCACTCGTTTTCCATATTTGCACTTATGACCATTGCCATCCCACGCAAAGTACAGTGCCGCATCGCAGCGCAGCTTGGAGATCAGATGCAATCCGCATTGGCGCACCATTTGAAAAGCGGGATAATCGCCAAAATGACCATCCATTGCCAGGTAAACAGGACGCAGTAACGTTCCCATTCTCAAAAGAAGCGCTTTGGCCATCTTTTGAATGCGTAACAGCTCAGGATTGAGGATAACTTCCGACTTGACTTTGTTTTTGCTGCCCTTCGGACGTCCTCGTTTGCGTTTCGGCAGATTTGATTTTTTTGGCCTCTTTCCTGACTTTGCAGGCTGCCTTTTCTTCTTCGCTGCGCACGGTTTGCTCTACGCACACTGGATAAGAATGTCGCTGCTTGACATTGACCAGCGAGATTGTGAAAAATGACAAACTCGGAATGGTTTTCTGTTGCAGCCCTGAGAAAAAGCGATCCAGACCATAGGTCTTCTTTCCGGCTTTACTGACCACGCTTTCATCGCCTGCAAGGATATACGCTTCTCCCTGCTCAAACAAATGATGGCGAAAAAACTGCCAGAACACTTGTGGCCATGGGATCGCTGTATTGTAAAACCGCTGGACGGTTCGGTAGCTGCCTCCTTTTCCTGCCCAGCGTGCCACTCCCAACATTGTCACCCGACCGGTCATGGCCAACATTGCAATAATGATCCGACTCATCTGGCGAAGGGTCGTTTTGGATAAACTGTCTTCAATTGGTTGTAAAAGTGCTAAAATGTCCATAGTGGGTTTTTGTGGTTCCTTAGTTGATGGCTTGGTTGACCCAACTTTACTACAGAAGCCCACTTAACTTCAACTCATTTTTGGCGAAGGTATTGTAATTGATAAAGGAGAAAAACATGAAAAAGCAAAAAGTTGCAATTGTAACGGATGGGGCTTGTTCTCTGACACCTGCTCAGGGGGAACAACTTGGAGTCTATGTAGCCCCGGTTTATGTGAATATTGGTGATAAATCCTATCAAGCGGGTGTGGATCTGGAAGCCTCTGAATTTTACCGTCTGATGCATGCCAGTAAAAAACTACCCACTACGGCGCAACCGACGGCTGCCGATTTTATCAAACTGTATACCAAGCTGGCGGATGAGGTGGAGGAAATTGTCACTATTGTGATTTCTCACCATATGAGCGCGACACTTCAATCCGCTGAAATGGCAAATGAACAGTTCTCCAAAGTGCCAGTCCATATCATTGACTCTGAATCGGTTTCTTTAGGGTTGGGCATGATGGCGATTGCCGCTGCGCGAGCCGCTGCGCAGGGACAAGATGCGCAATCCGTGATTCAACTCGTAGAAAATATCAAACAAAGGATTAACGTTATTTTCACCGTTGATACACTAGAGTATCTGCATAAGGGAGGGCGTATCGGTGGGGCGACAGCGTTCCTAGGTTCTGCATTGAGCATCAAACCAATTCTTTATATAAAAGATGGAAGGATTGAGCCTTTAGAGAAGCAGCGCACCCGCAATCGCTCGATCGCGCGATTATCGGAAATCATGGAAAAGAAAATTGGCGGTAGTGAAGTTCATGTTGCTATTCTACATGGCAATATTCCGGATGAAGCCCATGAACTTGAACAGCAGATCCGCGGAAGGTTCAATTGCGTTGAATTAGTTACATCTGAAATGGGTCCTGTGATTGGGGTTCATGCCGGACCGGGTACATTAGGTTTGGTCTTTTACAGTTTTTCTGATTGAACACCAGAGTGATGTATAAATCCAATACACTGCTCCGTTTCGCAATTTCTGCGGTTGTTCGACACGACAAGCAATATGGCTATTAGCAGATTTTCCCCAAAGGGTAAACCTTTCCTTTGAGATTTAACGTGCCTTTTGGGTCTTATGGCTTGTTCTTGTCCTTTCGCTGATCTTTATCTTCCCTGCGGTCATGCGAATTCGTCGGAACAAGAATGGAATCGCCCTACAGGAGTCCTTTCAAAAGCCACTTGAATACGCTGCGGCCATTGCCTTGGGCAGCTATTTTACCTGGTCATGGGCAGTTCAGCACGTTCTTCCTTGGTTGGCCGCATTCCGCTTACCCACTTAACCATAACCTTTCTCAACCACTATTGACAAGTTTCAAGTAAGTAGGGTAAAATAAATTCGTTATATTCGGATATTTATGAAAAAGAAACTTACTCACCGCCAATTACAGTTTTTGAGCCAGTTCCTGGACATCTACCGGGAAATGGAACATTCCGTGCATTACGTGACGGTTGCCGAACGCCTGGGCATCGGAAAAGTTACGGCGTATGAGATGTTGCGCCGGCTGGAAGAAAAGGGGCTTATGCGGGTCGAGTATCAGGCGAACCCGGATCAACACGGCCCAGGTCGTTCAGCTGTCCTCTTTTTTCCGACCCAGGAAGCCAACCGTTTGATCAACGAATTGGCTGGCAATCCTGCCGATATCGAAGATTGGCAGGATGTTAAGGAACAAATCTTACAACAGCTACGACATGGAAAAGCTGGCGGTTACGAAGAGTTGCTCTCCAATCTTCTGGCTCGTATTCCGGAGAGGCGCTCCCCACTCATTCTTGTTACCGAACTGATCACTGCTGTGATCCTAATGTTGACGACGATCCAGGATGCGCCTGAAATTCGTGCGTTGTTGGAACGTCTGCATCAAATTGGGTTGCCAAAAAAAATCAACTTAAGTGTAATGAGTGGAATCGCAATGTTCCTGTCCGTTATAGAACGTACCAATCGTCGTTATTCCACTGTCTTGCTTGCTCAATTCAGTCGGTATGAGGATGTACTTTCGCAATTGAGTGAGGAAAGCCGGCGACAGTTGGGTGAGTTCACGCGGGAAGTAGTCCAAATCCTTT
>JAZBPC010000038.1:0-2544 GCA_036351455.1 Desulfuromusa sp. | reverse complement strand
TCGAACTTTGTGGTGCGGTAATCGAGATATCTTTTCGCCATGGAATCCATGTCGTGGCGGCCACCAACAGAATTCAGAACATAGGATTCCAGCATGGTATCCTCTGCGATACCTTTGAGTTCAATTCCGTAATTTGCCAGAACGTGAGCGTCGTATTTAAGATTCTGACCAATTTTTCTTACCGTGGGATCGGTCAGAAGCGGAACAAATTTTTCCAGAACCCATTGCCGGGAGAGTTGCTCAGGCGCGCCGATATAATCGTGAGCCACCGGGATGTAGAAGGCTTCCCCAGGTTGTATAGCGCAAGACATGCCAACGATTTCAGCTTGCATATAATTGAGGCTGGTAGTTTCTGTATCAAAAGCAAAAACGCCTGCTTGTCTCAGCTTGTGTAGTAAGTTCTCTAACTCTGCTTCAGTGAGAATGGTCTGATAATTGACTTCAATGGTTTGCGCGTCAGCTGATAGTTTTTCAGATGAGTTTTCAAATGGCTCTTTTTGGTTTTCAGATAATACTTGTTGGTCATCAGAAAAATCTTGTTTGCTTTCAAACAGGTCAGCCTGGGTTTCAGTCGCCTTTCCAGGCTGGCCTGCTTGCGTCTTGTTTGTAACTTGCTGATGATCACTGGCCTCGAATTCTTTGATCCAGCTCTTAAATTCGAATTCTTTGAAGTAGGCCAGTATTTTTTTATTGTCGGGTGGGGTGGGCTGGATGTCCTCCAGGCTTTCTGGCAAAGCAACATCTAATTTTATGGTGGCCAAATCATAGGACAAAGGCAGTTGCTCCAATGAGGCTCTTAAATTGTTACCGATCTTTCCTCCGACCTTGTCCGCATTGTTAATGATCTCTTGCAACGGCCCGATTTCATTCAGCCACTTACTTGCTGTCTTAGGCCCGCAGTTGGGCACCCCCGGAATGTTGTCAACTTTGTCCCCGGTGAGGGCGAGATAATCAATAATCAATTCTGGAGGAACGCCAAACTTTTCAATGACCCCGGAGCGGTCCATGCTGGTGTCACTCATTGTGTTGATCAGGGTGACATGCTCACTGACCAGCTGTGCCATATCTTTGTCGCCGGTCGAAATAATGGTTTCAAGGCCTTTCTGAGTAGCCTCTTTCGCCAGCGTACCAATGACATCATCAGCCTCCACATCGTCGATAACCAGAAGCGGCAGTCCCATTGCCGTTACTATCTTGTGTATAGGGCTGATTTGCGGTGACAGATCCTCAGGCATAGGAGGGCGGTTGGCTTTATAGTCGGGGAACATTTCGTGTCTGAAAGTCTTACCTTTTGCATCGAATACTACCAGGATTTTGCTCTTCGGATAGTCGCTAATCAGCTTGCGAATCATGCTGATGACGCCACGTATTGCACCAGTAGGATGACCCTGGCTGTTTTCGAATTTAGGCAACGCGTGGTAGGCACGAAACAAATAAGAAGAACCATCTACAAGAATGATGGGAGGCGACGAAGTTGCTTTACTCATATGAGATACTGGTTTTTAATAATTAAATATTGTGCTGGCGGTAGGGTGTCATGAGGCTAGCGTAAAAAGGGGAAGTAAACAATGGCTTTGAGAATAGGCAGAACCTGTTTCACGCTAATTTTTCTGTTCGCGTTGTCTGGGTTAGCTATTGCTGAGGAAGAGCCCGATATTCAAATTCGCTATGGGGATGATCAAACTATTTATGAGTACAGAATCAAAGGCAAACTCATGGAAATAAAAATCGTTCCCAAGGTAGGGCCAGCCTACTATCTGGTACGCACAGAAGATGGAGAATTTGAACAGTCTGAGACCTCCGGATTAGTGTTTCCCAGCTGGAAGCTGATTGAGTGGTAGGTGACTGGTGGTGTTCGATGTCGCTTGAACCAGAAGCTTCCTGTCTGATTTATTAAAAAATTGACTGTCGAGGGCGGCAGTATTGCTTATGGCAGTATTCACGGAAATCAACGAGACCCAGCTCAATGAGTTCCTGGCGTGTTATTTTAGTCACTACAAGGTCACTCGTTTTGAAGGGATTACTGCGGGCATAGAAAACTCTAACTTTTGGCTTGACGTCAATTTGGCAGGAAAAGCAAGCCATTGGGTATTGACTGTTTTCGAAATGTCTGACGGCAAAGAATTGCCCTCCATTGTTCGCCTGATGCAGCATCTCGCAAACAACCGGCTTCCTGTGCCAGCACCTGTCAATGATCAGCACGGTTCTGCTATTCGGGAACTGGTTAGCAAGCCCAGTTTGCTTGTACCTAAAGCTTCTGGTCAGTATATTGCCTGTCCCGGGGCTGATGAATGTCACCAGGCTGGCCGCTTCCTTGGAAGAATGCATCAGGTTTCGCAAAATCTTAAGTGCACTATACCCTTAGCAAGAGATGCGCATTGGCTGAGGCAACGCCAAAAGGATATTTTGCGGCATGGCCCGCCCGCTTTGAGTCAGGCTGATCAATCTCTTCTGAATGATGAAATCAGATATTCTGCTCAGCTGTTAACTTCGATGAGTCGATGCCCAACAGGTTGGATTCATGGAGATTTGTTTGTTGACAAT
>JAZBPC010000037.1:0-7973 GCA_036351455.1 Desulfuromusa sp. | reverse complement strand
GTAATTGCTGCAGTCAATGTCGTCTTACCGTGGTCAACGTGACCGATGGTGCCAATATTGACGTGCGGCTTTGTCCTTTCGTACTTTTCCTTGGACATAATAAAACCTCCCTTTTGTTGTCTTTAATTTCTACAGTTTTTTGTGAAACAACTAGAACTCTATAAACGGTGAACTTTTTCGCAACCTCAAAACATCCAAAAAAAGATGGAGCCCACAACCAGATTTGAACTGGTGACCTCATCCTTACCAAGGATGCGCTCTACCGACTGAGCTATGTGGGCCTAACGTCCTTTTTTTACAGAGAGGAAATGGAGCGGGAAACGGGATTCGAACCCGCGACCCTCAGCTTGGAAGGCTGATGCTCTAGCCAGCTGAGCTATTCCCGCCAAACCTCTACTGCATATGTAATGTGTGGTAAAGGACTCCACACGACCCTGCCCCAGTTCCTACGGCTCAACAGCCTCCTGGCGCACAGTAGCCGGGCTTAATCCGGCAAGCCTATAAATGGTGGAGGGGGGAGGATTCGAACCTCCGAAGTCTACGACGTCAGATTTACAGTCTGATCCCTTTGGCCACTCGGGAACCCCTCCAGGGGAACCGGTACTACTATTAAATTTTAACGGGGCAAACCCGTCTAAAAACAACTGGAGCTGGCGAGAGGAATTGAACCCCCAACATCCTCATTACAAGTGAGGTGCTCTGCCAATTGAGCTACGCCAGCACAAGACGGGATTTATAACCCAAGAAAAACTGGAAAGCAAGAGAAAAATCAACTGTTTTTTTCCAGCATAATTTGAATCATAGTCGCATCGACTCCAGCCATCCCAAACTCGCTAATGCGGCTTAGATTCTGAATAGTTTCTTCAGCCGTTCGTCCAATAAATCCTTCAATCGAAGTAATCCCATGATTATTCAATGCCATATAGGCAGAACGGATAGCTGAATCCGTTGAACTCACTACCTTCAGCGCACAGCCACCCTTTGCACCGTCGCACAGCATGCCGCCAAGATCGCTGATCAAGTTATTAACCGCAAGGGTGATCTGATCCATATTTTTCCCCGCCTGTTGATAGACGATAGCAACGGCCGCCCCGACACCTGCAGCAATTGAACATCCACAAATCGGTGACAAGCTGCCGGTGTAACATTTTATATAACTGTTTACAAGATGAGAGAGGGCAATACTTTCAACAATTTTCCGTTCATCGATATTAAAACAGAGACCAACATTGTAGGGGACAAGAATCGCCACAATGCCCTGATTACCACTCCCACCGCTCGACATCACCGGCAAATTGAGCCCATCCATACGCCCATCCGCTGCAGCTGCAGTCAAAATTTTGCTTGAGGAAAAAACATCATCCTGGAGATAGCCCTTTTCCCTGAGATCAGCAAGATAATAACCTACTTTTTTAATCTCCAAACCTTGAGCAGAAATCGCCTTATTATAACGCACCCCCTCCAGGAGATACGCATAATCCTCGTCATCCACCTGCCCAGCTAAATCAACTAAGTCAGCAATCTGCATCCCTTTGAGATATTTTTTATAATCAAACTTCGCCACTTTCTCTGCACTGGGATCAGCGCTGAAAAGAACTTCTCCATCTTTCTCCAACAGAACCAGATTCGTATGGTTGTCCGCTAATATCGCTTTAACTTTAGAGGTAGCGCTCGCAACGACAACCTCAATGTGCAAACCATGTCGCTCAGTATCACAGGTGATGGTCGCTTTTTTAGCGAAGATAAGTTCTTTTGCCTGGCTTATCAGGTCCGCAGAACCTCCATCCAGAATCTGCATTTTGAGTTCCGGCTTACGAATCAGAGCTCCCAAAACACCAGCAATTAAGTTACCTCTTTCACCATTGGTGTTTGGCACTGTCACAGCCAGTCCATTCTTATAAACACCAGGATCGACGCTGATAACTATATGCTCAAGTGGCCCCTCCAAGTTGCTGGCAGCGATGCTGGCTGCATAAGCCACAGCAGTAGGCTCAGTACAGCCAAGGGCGGGATAAACTTCCTGTTCAAGAATTATTTTAAGTAAGTTCATAATTAATCTTCACATTCTCCAGAAAGTATAGATCAAATCACTCGCAGCGATTTTGTCGAACGACTTCAAATAAGGCAACCCCGGCAGCGACCGAAGCGTTTAAGGAGTTCACTTGACCCAGCATTGGAATAGCCAATAATCCATCACAATGATTACGTACATTCAGCCGTAGCCCCTTCCCCTCACTGCCAACAACCAGAGCCAAAGACCCTCGCAAATTCGTAGAGAAAAGTTCTTGCGCCCCGTCATCGCCAGCTAACCCGTAGCACCAGACACCTGCATTCTTCAGTTCATCAATGGTACGCGAGAGATTTGTCACCTGGCACAGAAGTAGATGAGAAAGAGCGCCAGCAGCTGTTTTTTCTACCACAGACGTGACCGGGCAGGATCGATCCTTGGCAACAATCACTCCATGGCAACCAGCGACTTCTGCACTTCGCAGAATCGCGCCAAAATTATGGGGATCGGTCACACTATCCAGCAAAAGAAAAAAAGCAGGCTTTCCACTATCACGCCAACATTGCAGAAGGACATCAAGGTCAGAATAAGTGTAAGGAGTGAGCTTCAGCAAAACTCCCTGATGGTGATTATGCCCCGCCAACCTATCAAGCTCACGGCGATCATGAGAAATAACCTTCAAGTTACGCTGTTTTGCCTGGGCAACCAGATCATTCAGACGATCATTTCGTTCACCCCCGACGACCAGGAGTTCAAGGGGTTGACGCCCATCACCTTGAAAGGCCTCATGAATCGGATTTATTCCATAAAGGTAATCTGCCATCAGTTTGCCAGGGCACCCTCAATTTCAGATAAAATCATTCCTGCGGCCTCCAAAGGATCACTGGCAGCAGAAATCGGACGACCAATCACCAGAGAAGTGGCTCCCGCAGCAATCGCCTCCGCTGGGGTGGTCACTCTTTTTTGATCATCCATCGTCGCAAAAGAGGGGCGGACGCCGGGGGTAATAATAGCAAAATCATCACCGCAAGCCGCTCTAATCAGGGCCGCCTCCTTCGGAGAAGCAACAACCCCGTCAAACCCGGCAGATTTTGTCAACTGCGCCAAACGTACCACCATCTCCTCCACCGGTCGATCGATACCAACCCCACGCAAGGTTTCTTCTGTTGAAGAGGTAAGAATTGTCACTGCCAACAGCATAGGTCTCTTGGCCCCAGATTTGGCACAATAGGCGTCAACCTCTGCTACGGTTTTACGCATCATTTCTTCGCCACCCAGAGCATGGACATTGAAGATTTTGACCCCAAGCTTGCAAGCTTCAACTCCTGCCTTGGCGACAGTATTGGGAATATCGTGATATTTCAAATCCAGAAAAACATCACTACCATAACCCTGAACCATTTTGACAACATCAGGGCCACAACGGGTAAACAACTGCTTGCCAATTTTAAACACACCAACTTTGCTGTGCAGTTTTTTAACCCATCCCTCAGCAGTAGAGAAATCGTCAACATCCAACGCAAAAATCAACCGCTCCTTCGCTCCTGCCTTCATTAACTTCTCCCGATCATATCCCGGATTTTCGTCGTAACTTCCTGAACCCGGGCAATCAATGGTCTGGCCTGTTCAGCGTCTAGATCGCGCCGTAAGGCCATCGTTTCTGTAAAAGCCACTTCGCAGAGGGAATCTGCCAACAACTTCTTCTTGTCCCCCTCTTCCAGGCCAACTAAATTCTCAACAACCCGATGGCCATCCAAGGTCCCATCATCTTGTAATTCAACATCTCGCAAAACAAATGAGTAGGGTTGAGGTAAATCACGCAAAGATTGAGCAACTTCCTGGGGAAACTGCGGGCTGACTTTAACAACACGGATAAAAATAACTTTAAAAAGACTATTATATGCCGCCAGTATCTGTCCAAGAACTCCTTCGATTTCTGTCGTTGGGGTCTCTTCCATTCGTAACAGTCGCCTCTCGATCAAACCATACAGAACCCTCATCCCTTCAAACTCACGCAGCCCGAGCTTGCGAAACAAATCCTGGGCATTCTGTTGTCCTGCTTGGGCAGCATTCATCAGACGAGCTTCACCCTGGGTCAGATCAGAAGCTTCCTTACCTGTTTCCTGTGGATAGTAATCAAGAGAAATAATTTTGCGCATAAACAGAGCTTTTTCATCCAGCCGGCGCAGCCCTTCCATGATGATATTCTGGGTGCTCATCGACAGCCGTAGAATCTGTTCTTGCTCAATAGCCAAAGACTGGAAGAAAAAGCCACCTGAATCAGCAGAAAAAAGGGAATAAATAATGTGTTCCACCTGGCTACGTGCAGCCAACCAGAGATCTTTGGGGGCAACGACTCCGCGCTCAACCAATAACTTCCCCAGGGAAGTGTTTTTACTCACTAATGAACGCAGTTCCTGTAAAGTATTTCTTTCAATTTTACCAAGCGAAAACAGGACTTCTCCCAGATCTTCACTGGTAAAAGAACTGGTGGCAAAAACAATTTCTCCCTGCTGAAAATAGAGGGACTTCAAACCACCCTCTAACTGAATAGTCAGAATCCCGGTCTTACGAAACATGTTGAAATAGGAGAGCAGGTCTGTAACAGCACCCTCTTCTAATATTCCAGAAATCAGGACCGGCCCTTCAGCTTCAGGACGTCCAAGCAGCAAATGCCCAGAAGAAGCAGAAATAACGGTCAGGGGCTGATCTCCCAACGGCCGATAAATTTCGGGTGGCAACCTTAACGAACCACCTTTATCAACTTTAAGGTCCTTAACGGCCATTACCTGTCCAATTCAAACGCTAATCCCTCAGCAACCAACTGCTGTACCTGCGAAGAAATATCAGCCAACGGGACCATTGACATGGCACCGCTATTTCTAACCTTTAACTCGACATTGCCCTCCTTCAAATTCCGAGCCCCAACGGTCACCCGTAGAGGAATACCAATCAGATCCGCATCTTTAAATTTGATTCCGGGACGTTCATCACGATCATCGAGCAAAACCTCAATATCAAGATCAAGCATCTGCTGATAAAGCTTTTCCGCAGCTTCACGCACGTCGTCATCTTTAGGGTTCAAAAGCGTCACCATCACCTGGAATGGTGCTAGCGGCATCGGCAACATCATACCATTCTCATCATGATTCTGTTCGATCGCTGCCGCCACACTACGGCCAGCACCAATCCCATAGCAACCCATAACCAAAGGCTGTGCTTTCCCCTGAGCATCGAGAACTGTAGCGTTCATTGCCTCGGAGTACTTGGTTCCCAACTTGAAAATGTGGCCAACCTCAATTCCGCGCCAGCTTTCAAACTTACCACTCTCACAGCGAGGACAAGAATCACCGGCGACAGCTTGGCGGATATCGACAAACTGACTGACTTCAAAATCACGTCCAAGGTTAGCACCAACAAAATGAACATCAACGGCATTTCCACCAATGACAAAATCGGCGATCCCCTGGACTTCAGCATCAGCAATAACTCGAATTGTCAAACCGATGGGGCCCGCAAAACCTGTTGGGGCATCAGTCACTTCCTTAACAACCTCATCCTCAGCCAACAAAACCCAATCCACATCAAGACAATTAGCCAGCTTAATGGTATTCAGCTCGCGATCACCGCGCAACAGAACAGCGAGAACTTCGTCGTCAGAGGTCTGCACAATCAAGGTTTTCACGACCTGTTTTGGACTCAGCTTGAGAAATTCAGCAACCTCTTCAATGGTCTTTTGTCCTGGGGTATCAACTCTCTGCAACTCCAAAGTTGCCGCCGGCGTTTCGATGCCAGCATAGATCAACTCAGCCTTTTCAACATTGGCAGCATACTGACAGCTATCGCAAGAAACGATTCCATCTTCCCCCGATTCAGCAAGAACCATAAATTCATGGGAAAAGTTACCACCTATTGCGCCACTATCAGCTTCAACAGAGCGGTATTTAAGTCCACAGCGATTAAAAATATTGCGGTAAGCCTGATACATTTTTTTGTATGAAGTGTCAGCACCGGCATCCTCCAAGTCGAAAGAATAGGCATCCTTCATAATAAATTCCCGACCTCGCATCAACCCGAAGCGGGGACGAATCTCATCGCGAAATTTAGTTTGAATCTGATAAAGATTCAGCGGCAGCTGTTTATAAGAATTAACCGTATTGCGGACAATATCAGTGATGACCTCTTCATGAGTTGGTCCCATACAGAAATCGGCAGACTTGCGATCCTTAAAGCGCAGGAGCTCTTTACCATACTTTTCCCAGCGCCCAGACTCCTGCCACAATTCTGCCGGATTCGCCATCGGCATCAGGCATTCAATGGCTCCCGCACGGTTCATCTCCTCACGGATGATCTGCTCCATTTTGCGTAAAGAACGTAGCCCAAGGGGGAGGTAACTATAGATGCCCGCTGCAGCTTTGCGGATCATCCCTGCCCGCATCATCAGTTGATGGCTGATGACTTCAGCATCGGCAGGCGTTTCTTTCAGGGTCGGCAAAAGATATTGAGAATAACGCATAAAAATTTCCTGTTCGTATGGCGTGGTTGAATAAAATGATTAAGTGGTAAAAATTAACCTGATTTATATAGAAAAGCAAGCTCTTGCCGCCGAGCAAGTATCATTTAATTCCTTCCAGCAAATCATCGTAAGCCATGACTGCGGTCCCCCAATCGTAATGATCGACCATTGTCTGCAAATTTTTCGGAGCCCCTGAATTAACATCCAGACATAGGGCCCTGAGTCGAGCCACCAGATCATCGAAATCGGAGTAAAAACAACAATCCTGATAATTAGCCTCTATATGCTCTGAGTAAGCAAGGCGTTTAGGCAACAAGGGAAAACAGTTGCAGTATAGCGCCTGCACAACACTGACACCGAAAAAATCATGAATAGATGTCACCGGAAGGATATCGGCTCGCCACAACCATGTAGCATAATCGGAAAACTGCGTTACATAGCCCCAGTGAATAATCCGATCAGACAATCTTGTTTTTGCTTCAGAAAATATTTCTGGAACCTGACTATAAGATTCGCCCAAGACCGCCAATTCAAAATCAACCCCCTGACCCTGCAAAAGATAGAGAGCCTGGAAAAATTCCTCAGGATTTTTATCATATTCCCAACGATGGTTCCAAAGGATCAAGGGATGTTGAGCAGCAGGTTTTCCAGGCTGGGGTCGATATTGGTCAAACTGGTTCAAATCAAGTCCCAGATGCAGAGTTCTACTCTTGGCCCCAATCAAGTCAACAGTCTCTACTTCATTATGATCGGGAAATGATTTCAAGAACTTGGGTAGTTCCTGCAAAAAAGATTGGCGATGATAGTCCGAATTAAACAGTACCGCATCAGCCACCAAAGCCGATAAATAATTGATGAAACCATAATGGGCGTCTCGTTGTTGCTTGGGATCGCTATCATTCGGGGACCAGGGATAGGTCAGCTGATTTTCGTGAAAATAGATGGCTGTAGGGATTGCAGATGTAACATGACGAGTCAGGGCAAGAAATGTGGACAGATCGAGCATGTCAGTCGCAAGGAATAGATCAGGTTGACACTGTGTCGCGAGAAACTTTCTTGCCAGCGTCACCGCTCCACCATGCATTCTCCATTTCCAATATTGCCCCTTCATTCCAAAAATAGAAACTTGATGCCGACTCTGCTGCTTATATTCCTGAGCCCAATCAGCATGCGAACCCGTCAAAAAAGGCTCAAGGAGAACTATTTCCATCGTTGATTTTTCATTCTGAAGACGACTGGTCTGCAACCAACTTCCAGGCCTCATCAACCAAAGCATCAGCCAGCTCTTTCTGCGGCACCTTACGCACAACCTCACCGTGCCGGAACAGAATCCCCTGATCCAACCCTCCCGCAATCCCCAGGTCCGCTTCACGCGCTTCACCCGGGCCGTTGACCACACAACCCATGACTGCGATTGTCAATGGCTGGGGGAAATCTTGCAGTCGCTGT
>JAZBPC010000036.1:0-4014 GCA_036351455.1 Desulfuromusa sp. | reverse complement strand
GGGCGTTTATATGTATCACTGCCATCTGCTAGAGCATGAAGATGATGGCATGATGGGACAATTTGAAGTTGTTTAACCGATCGCTCTCAAGAAAGGAGTCAAATTATGGGTTCTGGATATATGTGGAGCAATGGCATGGGATATTTCCCAATTATTATGCCGATTATGATGGTCGTTGTTTTTGGAGTGATTATTTATTTTCTTTTCGGTCGTGGAAGTTGTTCTCTGGGTGGGAACAAAAGAGAAGATAGTGCTTTGGATATTGCGAAAAAACG
This sequence comes from Desulfuromusa sp., assembly GCA_036351455.1. GTDB lineage: Bacteria > Desulfobacterota > Desulfuromonadia > Desulfuromonadales > Geopsychrobacteraceae > Desulfuromusa. Next base: position 3,739 of record JAZBPC010000036.1, on the reverse strand, counting down.
CTACGCTAGAGGTGAAATTGATAAAGGCGAATTTGAGGCTTTGCGAAATGATCTTGAATAGCAGAGTCATGCTTTAGCATCACCGTCGCCTTGCAGTTTTTTTAAACAAGCTTCCAAAAAGGAGAAAGAAATATGTACTTGAAACTTAGGATATCCCCCTTGATTCTCGTTGCATTTTTATTGATTACCGCGTGCTCGCAAAATAAAGAGCCATCCGAATCGCTCGTGGGAATGCAGGCGCCTGCTTTTCAACTGGATGATACCCGAGGAGGGCGGGTTTCATTAAGCGACTACACTCAACGGGAAACTCCTGTACTGCTCTTTTTCCACATGGCGGTTGGCTGACCGCCATGCATGAAGCAAATCGTGGATTTGCAAAACAGCCCCGAATTCCAGGCTTTAAATGTGCAGGTTATCAGCGTCGCCCGCGACTCCGTCGAAGAAATGACCCCAGAAGTCAACAGGCTGGGCATTACCTCTGTCCCGGTTCTCTCCGATCCTGATCTAAGCGTGTCGGCAGAATATGATGTCCTGAAATGGGCAATTGCCAATGGAGAACCAAGCCATACCTTTGTCCTGGTCGATCACAACGGGAGAATTGCCTGGATCAAAGATTATGGTGCACCCGATAACCCGGACCGCACTATGTATGTCGAGGTCCCAGAATTAGTACGCTATGTGCGTGAATTTATAAATTGATAGAAGCCAGGCGCTAGGACATCGTGGACACAACAGCTTGTCTAATTGCAGGACCCACCCTGTTTTAGGTTAGTCCACCTCATTTTTATCTTCCGTGGCCATAAATGCCGAACAGGGTGTGAAACAGAAGTGTGGTAACTATCAGAATTCCGCCGCCAAAGGTTGCTGATGGGGGGATTTCACCCAATGCCAGCCAAACCCAGATCGGCGCGAGACAGGTCTCCAGCAAAAGAAACAGGCTGACTTCAGCAGCCGGCAGAAAACGCGTCGCGGTAGTAATTAGTAGCAACGCAACCGGCATCTGCACCAGACCGGCAAGTATCAGCCAACCGTAACTGGAATGTGGCAACGACAGCGGTGTGGCAAAAGGGAGTGCCACCAGGCACAACAAAATTCCTCCGCGCATGATTGCTGCGGGCCGCGAAATTTCTGGATAACGACGAAAAACAGTAAAATAGGCTCCGATAAATATCGTCGACACAACAGCTAACCCGTCGCCCAGCAGATTCACTCCACCCAGCGACCCCGACATGACCCAAAATACCCCAGAGATACAGATAAAAATTGCCAGCCAGGTGCGGTAGGAACATCTTTCACCAAGAACGATGCGACTAATAAGGGCTGCAAATAGCGGTGAAGCACTCAGAATAACAACTGCGTTAGCCGCCTGGGTGAGAGTGAATGCGAGAACCAGACACAAACTGCTGCCAGCCATCATAGCCGCAGCGAGCCAAGTTCCCAAAGCCGTGCTGGCGGATGATCGAATCTGACATGAAGCGATAACACGGCTTAGCATCAGCATCGCCAGCGCCATCAGCAGACCTCGCCAGAAGGAGACATTCCAACCATCGACTGCCGCTAATCTTACCAGTAATGCATCGAAGCTAATCAGGGTGACCCCGGCAACAACGGTGAATATACCTTTCATACTAACTTTCTCGGGAGATAACGAATTTTTTGGCATTGTGGCTCTTTTACTCAATGTAAAAATTGTAAAAAGATTTTATTGCGGATCGGGTCTCATTTTAGCCCGAAAGGCTACGACTAGTTGATGTTATTTCTAAAATTTACAATTTACAGAACAAAACAAACCTCAGCCTGTTATGTACGTACCGATGCTTTCTCATAAGTTGATTCAGATTACGATCCTGCTTCATCTAGGGATTAATAACACAGATTCTGTTTATCAAAAAACAAGATTCCCATTTGAAAACAAATTTCTATCGGCCAGATATGACTGGCAAATGTAGTGACATTTGAAACAAACCGTTGGAGTATTTCCAGCGGCTTTTCGTTTTATGTTGTCTAAGTCTTGATAATCTTGTCTAGTCGAGTGGATTGACAATTATCCGTTTATCCGGATATAAGTAAAACATGAAACAAACTGCGCGATTCTTTAAAGCCTTAGCGGATGAAACTCGTCTTCGTATTCTCGCTCTATTGAGTAACGGTGAGCTTTGCGTCTGTGACCTGATGGCAGCGTTAGACTTGCCGCAATCCACCGTTTCAAGACACCTTGCGACGCTGCTAAACGCTAATCTCGTCAATGATCGACGTCAAGGGGTGTGGATGTACTACAGCATTGCCCTACAAAACGACAATGCTCACAGAAAACTATTACCACTACTGCAAGCTGAATTGATCGAGTCATCAAAGGCAAAAGAGGATCTCGCTACTCTGCAGACCTATCTAAAGCAAAAGGATGCCGCAGCCTGCCAGTAGTTTTTTTTAACTACAAGTAATCCGCTTATGCGGATAAAAGAGAATCATGATGTCTACAAAAAGAGTACTGTTTCTTTGTACTGGAAACTCCTGCCGCAGCCAGATGGCTGACGGCCTTATCAATCATGACTTTTCCGGGGAGATCATTGCCTTTTCTGCTGGCACTGAACCGCACGGACTTAACCCCAAAGCAGTAGAGGTCATGGACGAAATCGGAATTGATATCAGTGCTAATAGCTCTGACCATATCAGTCAATATGACGGTCAGAGTTTTGATTATGTGATAACCCTCTGTGGAGATGCCAACGAGAAATGTCCTCTTTTTTATGGCGGTGTTAAACGTTTACACATGGGCTTCGATGATCCACCCAAGGCAACAGGTACCGAAGATGAGATTATGACTGTCTACCGACGGGTGCGTAATCAGATCCGTGAACAGCTGGGGTGTTTTTTCCGTATTGAACTGAAGCGCTGAAAGGGCTAATGCCATGTCCAAAGGACTTACCAAAAAACTTTCGTTTCTTGACCGCTACCTGACTCTGTGGATTTTTCTCGCCATGTTTGTCGGTGTCGGTACCGGATGGATGTTCCCTGAAGTGAAGAATCTGGTCAATGCCTTCACGGTCGGTACTACCAACATTCCAATCGCTATCGGCCTGATCCTGATGATGTACCCGCCACTGGCCAAGGTACGTTATGAGGAGTTAGGCGAGGTTTTTCAGAATAAGAAAATTCTCGGCATCTCCTTAATTCAGAACTGGATCATCGGCCCGGTGTTGATGTTTATTCTCGCCATTGTATTTCTGCACGGCTACCCAGAGTACATGGTTGGCTTGATCATGATCGGGCTGGCGCGCTGCATTGCGATGGTTATCGTCTGGAATGAACTGGCCAAGGGCAACACCGAATACTGCGCCGGACTGGTCGCTTTCAACTCGGTTTTTCAGGTTCTTTTCTATTCGGTCTACGCCTGGTTCTTTGTCACCGTGTTGCCGCCGCTGTTTGGTCTGGAAGGTGTGGTCGTACAGGTCTCGATCGGCCAAATTGCCGAGAGCGTCGCTATCTATCTTGGCATCCCCTTTGCGGCTGGTATGCTGACCCGCCTGGTTCTGGTGAAATCAAAAGGGCGCGACTGGTACGAAAAGAAGTTTATTCCAAAAATCAGTCCGATGACTCTGATCGCGCTGCTCTTCACCATCCTCGTCATGTTCAGCCTCAAAGGTGAATTGATTGTATCGATCCCTCTCGATGTTGTGCGGATAGCCATCCCTCTGCTGATTTACTTCGTGATCATGTTTCTTGTCAGCTTCTGGATGGG
>JAZBPC010000035.1:0-58359 GCA_036351455.1 Desulfuromusa sp. | reverse complement strand
TCCTTTTCCCTGCTGAAATCTTTGATCTTGAACAGCAATCCGAGGCTGAAACAGCTCAAGAATCAGCCCCTGCTGCTGGACTGACAGCTTCGCAACCTGATTCCGCAGCAGTAAGAAATCCCGACGAACCTGCACCTGGGGACTGGGGAGGACCTCCCGTATCAGAAGGGGCTGTTGTTTCCAGCAAAGAAAGCCCAGCAACTTCAATTGATACCGGCGCTAAAACAACCACCTCTCACCCAGCAGCAGAACCTACTGGACCACCCATTGTCCTTTTGATCGGTGATCAAAAAACCGATGCTGATCCATTTGTTGAGATTCTTTCTTCTGCTCAATATGAATGTCGGGTCCTGACCTTTCAGGAGGAAGTCAAAGGACTTTTTCAGCAACATAAAATACTCGGAATATTTTTGATTATGGAGCAGATAGGGGAAAAAGGATTTGCAACGGCAATCAAGCTTCAATCAGCGGGTCAAACCTTACCGCCTATCATCTTTGCAGGTTCAGAGTGGACCCGTTCGGCGGTTCTTCGCGCCGTTAAATATGGAGCAAAAGATATTTTGGTCATGCCCGCCAGCGGTGATGAGATTCAGGATAAAGTGACTAAGCACTTCAAAAAAGCCAGCTAAATTTTCGGCTCTTATGCCGGCAAGTTTTTTTTCTTAATCTTTTCAATCAATGTTGTCCGTTTTAGATTTAACATACGGGCTGCTTCTTTTTTATTTCCGCCAGTTCGACTCAGCGCCTGAAGAATCAGACGATCTTCAAACTCACTGATCAAACCATTGAAATCCAAACCATCAGCAGACCATACAGCATCAGGAGGAGTAGAAGAAAAAGAGGATTGCCCAGATTCTTTTTCAGAAATATCACTATCGACTACTTCTATGTCAACACAACGGTATTTTTCAGGAAGCTCTTTTAAGGTGATCCGCTTTCCCCGATGTAAAATAACCAGTCTTTGCATCAGATTTTCAAGTTCCCGAACATTACCGGGCCAACGATAGTTCAATAAACTTTTCATTGCAACGGGGTCAATCGTGGTTCGCCGGTCATCTTTGCGCCGACTGAACCGCTCTATGAAGCTTTCTATCAACAGAGCAATATCTTCCTGCCTCTCACACAACGGTGGTGCAACCAATGGAATAACAGCGAGACGGTAATAGAGATCCTCACGAAACCGTCCAACAGTAACCAATTCTTCCAAATTTTGATGGGTTGCCGCAATAACCCGAACATCAACTTTAGTCGGCTTAACGCCACCAACTTGCTCAACTTCACGTTCTTGCAATACACGCAAGAGCTTTGCCTGCAAATTCGGTTTCATATCACCTATTTCGTCCAGAAACAATGTGCCACCATCCGCAAATTGAACCCGACCGATTTTAGACTGTTGAGCCCCGGTAAAAGCTCCTTTGACGTACCCAAAAAGTTCACTTTCCAGCAACTCATCAGGAATTGCAGCACAATTGACAGGAACAAAATGGGATGTTTTACGCTCACTCTTTTCATGGATTGCTCTGGCAATGAGTTCTTTACCTGTTCCACTTTGTCCCTGGATCAGGACTGTGCTTTCACCATCCTCGGCAACACAGGAAATCAATTCAAACAGCTCTAACATCTGTGGCGAGCTCCCGATCATTCCCCCGAATCCACTTTTTACCGTCATACGAATTAATCCTGTTTGTTGCAGAGTGATTATTTTGACACTTAGAATAAAATATTGGCCAAAGATAATATATTTTTTATAATGTGTCAATATTTAGACACAGTAAATTCGCAAATAATTACCCTTTGTCTAAATTCAGCTCCAGAAATCTTAAACAAAAAAAGGAGCATCACGCTAAATGCATAATACTCCACTTTGTTATGGCGGAGAGGCGGGGATTCGGCACTTTGTCTTCGGCATCGTGCCGATTCCTGCGTTGCCTCCCCTGCGTTCGCTGACGCGGCCATCCCTAGCCGCTTTTCTGACATTAAGTCAGCGTTCACTCCGCTTCGAAACCCCGCAATGCAGGTTCCGTGTTTTTATTTATGGCGGAGAGGCGGGGATTCGAACCCCGGGGGGGTTGCCCCACAACAGATTTCGAGTCTGTCACCTTCGGCCTCTCGGACACCTCTCCACATTTAAATTGATGACTGCTTCGCTTCTTTTTTCTGCTCCCTTAAATATCTGAAAAATTGACTCAGCTGGGTACTACATTCCTGCTGTAAAACTCCTTCCCTAACCTGCACTTGATGGTTAAAGCGTTGATCCTCTGCAAAATTATAAATTGATCCAGCAGCACCAACCTTAGGGTCACGACAGCCAAACACCAAGTACGGAATCCGCGCGAGGATGATTGCTCCCATACACATCACACAGGGTTCCAAAGTGACATAAAGGGTGCAATCAAGTAAGCGCCAGGAGTTAAGTGCTTGAGCTGCCTGCTGAATCGCTATGATCTCAGCATGGGTCGTCGGATCATTGCTGGTTTCACGCAAATTGTGCCCACGACCAACAATCTGACCGTCCAGAACGACAACGGCCCCAATCGGAACTTCCCTCAGACTTTCTGCAACCGCCGCTTCTTCCAAAGCAGCTTGCATGAAAAACCGATCTTGCTCAGCAATATTCATTTTTAGGCTGTCTCTGTTCACAACTTGAATAGGACTGTGCTTCTATCACGAAATCAGTTGAAATTCAAGAATGACTTATCTCAAGAAAACGTTGCGGCCAATCGGTACAAATAAATGTGGCTCCCGCTGCAGTATATTCACGTGCCTGCTCCAGATCATTGACAGTCCAAAGGTTGACTCGCATTCCATCATTTACCAGTTGGCGAACCAATGCAGTATCCGTTATCAATTGATCGGGATGATAGGCATCCACATTCAGATCACGAAGATAGGATAAAAGAGAATCAGGATGTTTATCCTCCACCAATGCCGCCGTTGCAACCGACCCATTAATCTGTTTCGCCTGACGCAGATAAGTGTGGTTAAAAGAGGAGATTAAAACCAGAGATTCAGCCCCCATCACCTCTATCAAATCCATGACTTTAGCAACAATTGTCCCGTCAGCAACTGTCCCGGATTGATCCTTGATTTCCAGATTAAGGGGAAAATTGTAACGTTGGCAATCTGTAAGAATATCGCGCAAAAGTGGTATGTGTTGCGCTCGGATTGACCTTGTATCTTCTGCAGGGATTTCTCCAGCCGCAACAGTCGCAAAGGGATCAGACTGCAAAAACCAGGAACCAGCATTCAGTTTTTTCAACTCGGCATAGGTAAAATCCCCGAGAGACCAGGGACAGCGGTCAGAGAATTCAGAGAGAGTCACAACATCAGTTGTCCGGGCAAGGGTATGGTCATGAAACAAGACCAACTCCCCATCAGCAGTTTCCTGAACATCTGTCTCCCAGAGGTCTGCTCCGCAATGACGAGCTTTCTCAAATGCCATCGGAGTGTTCTCAGGTGCAATTGAGCGTGCCCCTCGATGAGCACAGATATAACCAGTTCCGGAAAATGTCTCAAAAAAAGGTTTCAATCTTTCCCCTTACCTCAATAGGATTTATCCATTAAGAAAAAAAACAACTTCAACCTTTCTTCATAAACTTTTTAAACATTCCTTTCGATTGAGGAGCCTGTTCGCGCCGCAGATTCATCAAACGTAATTCACGTAATGCTTCAGTACAATCAGGATTAGCCTGAACGGCCATTTCAAAAGATTTCTCTGCCTGCCGCTCTTTCCCTAAGGCTTGGTAGACCTGCCCCAGATAAAGATGGGTCAAATCAAGGCCCGGATTAATCTCGCGCGAGGCAAGCAAAACTTCCATGGCCTGATTAAGAACTTCAGACCGCTCCGGGTCCGATTTAAACAGAGCCAGAGCAAAATAAGTCATATATTCTGATTCTTCCGGACTCAGTTCAATGGCCCTTTGCAGCGCCCTAGCCGCAGCTTTATAACGTCTTACTTTAAGGAGTGCGGATCCTTCCTGGTAGCAGGTTTCGGCCTCAATAACCTGACTGATATCAATAGATTTTTTGGGGCCATTGACCAGCTCATCCAAATATCCAGCACAGCTGTCTACATCACTTAAAACCGTATAAGCCTGGGTCATATACTGAAACATTTCTTTGATTTTGCTACTCATTTCACTTGAGAGACCACTCCCTAGAAAGCGATCGGGATGATATTCTTTAGCCATTTGATAGTAGGCTTTACGAGCTTCCCCTGGACCACACTGCCGGCTAAGGCCCAAGGCTTCGAAATAATCAGAATCCATGATGCGTTTATAGTCATCAAGGATCTTACGCCGTAGCTTCTCATCAACAATTTCTACTTCAGAATCCTCTGGCATATCATCAATCGCAACCGGTTCAGGGACGGTACTCCGTTCCAACATTTCGGAAATCATCAGTGCAGCAAGGACTCTTTGGACTTCACGTCGTGCTAAGGGGTGCTGTCCAAGGATATTGTCCAAAGTCTTTACCCCTTTACAACTTTTATAGATTGCTTCGCCCCTTTTACTCAATGCAATATCCTGAAAACGGTATTGAGGATTGCTGGCTTGCTTCAAATAGTCCTCACTAAATGGATATAGAAAATCGTCCAACTGCCTTGGGGTCCAGTAAAGATCAATCCCCTGCATGATTAATGCAGCAGGCGTCATTTTAATTTTTGTCACATTTTTCTTAAAATCCTTACCAGGAACAAACTGATATGTACCACTCTGCCAGGCAAAAGTTGAAAGCAGCTTATTCGTCACCTGCTGGATCAAGGCACCCTGAACTTCCTGTGGCGTCAGCAGGCCCATTTCAATCAAAACAGTTCCCTGCAGGCGCCCAGACTCCGAACTTCGTTCTACCGATTGATCACAATCAACTTGAGTAATAACGCCTTCTTTCACCAACATTCGGCCCAGGCACTCACTTAAAACATTAGATCGGGCAAAGATGGGATATCCATCTTGGATGTAAATAATTTTTTTCGCTTCACCTCGCTGCAGATGCAATAAACCCGTTGCCTTTTCTCGATAAAGTTGCTGCAACTGTAGGGGTATCGTGTAGTCAGAAATATGCTGAACTTTGGGTGTTGAATCTTTTTTCAGAGCCTCATCTTGCGAAAAAACACGTTCCAGCAAATGCTGTAGATCGGGTCCAGTAAAAGGCTTAAGCAAAACATCATCAGCTCCATAATCGTTTTTTGCTGCAGCAATCTGTTCCGGGCTATGAAAAATTGACGTGACCATTACAACAGGAAGATTTCGGGTATTGTCATGCTTACGCAATGCTCGACAAATATTGGGACCAGAGATTTCTGGCATGTTGAGATCAATCAAAACCAGTTGAAAATCTTCTGTCAACAACTTCCGCAAACCGACAGCACCACGGTCAACGGTTTCAACTTGAAAGCCTGCAGCTGACAATGCCTGTTGTAAAAACTCTCGCAAATCACGATCATCATCAATAATCAAAATTTTCTGGGTCATTGCAAGTTCCCTCCATCAAGAACCGCTTCGGGATTAAGATATTTTTCTAAAAGATCGCGAATTTTACTTGTCAAATCCTGGTACTCTTCAACAAATTTTCGTTCCCGGTTAATTTTTGAACCACTATAACCAAGGCTATAAGCGGCTTTTCTGAAACCCCGGTTATGTGAAGAAAGTTCGTTGATTGACTGGTCATACAACAGTCGTAGCTTATTTTCCAAGCGTCGCAGAAATTTATACCCCATGATGAGGACATCGGCATCATCCTCAGGCAAAATATGATTTTTTGCCAGATTTTCCAACAAATAAATCGTATTTTGCCCGCGCAATGTCTCAATCTTTCCGGCATGCAGTAACTGTAGATACTGGGTTATAAACTCAACATCAACCATTCCACCACGGCCAGTCTTAATATTGAAACGATCATCACCCTCCTGGGCATTTTCCTGCTCCATCCGCCGCCTTAAACGATAAATCTCACTTTGTAGATTCTCCGGTAATGGTCGCTCAAATGTCAGTTTGGCGATGGTTTGCTGCAACAGATCTGAAAATTTATCCGGACCGCAGACAACTCTGGCCTTGGTCATTGCCTGCCGTTCCCAAGGCTGAGCCGACTCGTAATGATAGAGCTGAAAAGCCGAAAAGCTGGTCACTAACGGTCCCTGGTTACCAGATGGCCGTAGCCGCGTATCAATTTTATAAACAGCACCTTCTCGAGTAACCAAAGTCAATACGGTAATAATTCGTTGTGCCAGTTTAGCAAAGTATTCTCGATTACTGATTTTTTTGAAGCGTTCTGGGGAGGTTTCAGCAATCGGACGGGTTTCTCCCTCATCTTCATAAACAAAAATAATGTCCAAGTCGGAGTGATAATTCAACTCAAGTCCACCTAATTTCCCCATACCAATGACAGCAAAAGCAGTTTCATCTCCCTGAGGCCCTGTATCAGCGGAGAAAGGAACACCAAACCGGACCGCCAGTTCACTTCGTGCCATTTTATAGGCTTGCTCCAGACAAACTTCGGCAAGCCAGGAAAGCTGTTTTGCCCCCTCCCCCTGAGGCATTTGACCATCAAGGTCATTCAGGGCAATACGTAAAAATTCTTCATTACGAAAACGACGCAACCCGTCGAGTTGCAATTCATAGTCTTCAGCCAAAGCCATTTGTTCAGCAAGATCCAGCATCAATTGGCTGCGATCTTTTGCCGCAATGGCGTAGGAACGAGAAACCATTGTATCCAAAAGCTCTGGTCTCTGAATAAAAATTCTTGAGAGCAGTTGGCTGGAACCAAATAGAGCAATCAGTAATTTAACAATTGCCGGATTTTCAACGAGCAACGAGAAAAAAGAACTGCTGGCTCGAATAGCACGCAAAAAAGATTCTAAATTATTCAATGCCTGGTCTGGATTAGGGGAATCAAGCAATTCCCCCATCAGCAGCGGCGCCAACTTCTCCAGACAACGCCGCCCACGCCGAGTTAAGCGTTTTTCTGGCTCACCATCACGTAGCAGCAATAAGCTATCATAAGCAGCATCTGGGTTAGTAAACCCTTTTTCTTCGAGTAGGTCTTTGACCTGATCAACGTCAGACTCGGGATCAAAAATAAAAGCGGTCTCAGGTCGGACGAACTGCTCATCTTCCTCGGCGGAATAGAACAGATCCTTAAAAATACTGCTCACCTTCTGCCGGTGACATTCCAAGTCAGCATTAAATTCATCAGTTCCGGAGAAACCACAACGCCGAGACAGGATGTCAAGACCACGCTGGCTCTGTGGCAAAGAATGCGTTTGTTGCTCCTGCACAACCTGAATTCGGTGCTCAACTGTTCTTAAAAATTGATAAGCCTGGCTGAGTGAGTCCCGGTCTTCCTGTACAATCAGCTCTTCTTCAAACAACAACTGCAACATGTGTAGCGAGTTACGATGTTGCAAATTTGGTCTGGTTCCAGCATTCACCAATTGTTGTGTTTGAATAAAAAATTCGATTTCCCGGATCCCGCCTCGCCCTAATTTAAGATTGAACTCTCCTTCCTGTTTACGGCTCAAACTGGTATTAATTTTTTGCTTCATCAGTTTGATATCTTCGATCATCCCAAAATCGAGATAGCGCCTATAGATAAACGGCTTAAGCCGGTGCAGCAACTCTTCGCCCAAACCGATATCGCCGGCGACAGGTCGTGCTTTAATCAGTGCTGCTCGCTCCCAGCTCTGCCCCCACGATTGGTAATAAGCTTCAGCAGCATTGATAGAAACAGCCAGGTCACCATTATTGCCGTCAGGGCGTAATCCGGTATCAACCCGAAAGACAAACCCATCTTCGGTCACTTGATGTAAAGCTTTGGTCATCAGTTCTGCCAGCTTGACAAAATAACGGTGCAGACTGATTTTTTCGTCACGACTGCCACCGGTAGTTTCACCGCAGTGAGAAGAATAACAGTAGATCAGGTCGATATCTGAGGAAAAATTTAATTCGTGGCCGCCCAACTTTCCCATACCCAGAATTGTCATGCCCGCTACGCGTTTCTCTCCCCCTTCATCTTCTTCCCATGGTTGTCCGTATTGTTCCTGCAATTGCAAGCTACAGACTTCGTAGGCTCGCTGTAAACATGCCGCGGCAAGGCCAGATAATTCTTCCATCACTTCTACGAGCGGCGCACATCCGCAAAGATCACGACTGCCAATGCGTAAAATTTGCGCTGCCTTGTAACAACGTAAACCCGCTTGCAACTCTAAATAATCAGCGTCATCGGGAATCGATTTGCGTAATGTCCCCAGCATTTCTGCTTCGCTACAAGAACAATCTATTTCACCGGCCACAAACAAATCTTCAAAATAACATTTGTCACGGCAGAGGATTCCCCCAAGAAAGGGAGCCCCACCAAGAACTGTCAATAATTGCTGACGGCGATGGGGCTTATTAAGAATTGAGATTAATTGATCGGTCGCAACAACATCAAAGAGCCGTTCCAGAAGATTCAATGCGCAATCAGGATCGGCCGTTGTTAAAACCTGCGACAGGATTTCAACCAGCAGATTCCGATCCCGCAAACGCCCATCTATCAACTGCAGATTGGTTTTTGCCTTTTCCCCTTCAAGCAAATAAAAACTGTCAAGCCAGACAACCAGATTTTTTTCATCAGCGTCCAGCAGCTCCAATTTTATTCTTATCTCGTTTTGATCAGGGACCATGCAGAAACCTTTTAACGGTGGTTAACGATTTTCTCAAGACCAGCCTGATAATCACCAGCAACAATACCATGCTCTGTAATAATAGCTTTCACCAGATGGTGCGGAGTGACATCGAATGCAGGATTGCGGACAGCAATCCCTTCTGGAGCCAATTGTAAATCTTTGAAGTGAGTAATTTCGCGCCCATCCCGTTCTTCAATCGGAATTTGAGTACCATCATTCAAACTTAGATCTATCGTTGAAATCGGGGCCGCCACATAAAAGGGGATGTTATGTTCTTTGGCCAGAATCGCCACGGTATAAGTCCCAATCTTATTGGCAACGTCTCCATTAGCAGCAATTCGGTCAGCGCCAACAATAACGCAGTCAATCTCCCCTTTGCTCATCAGATAACCGGCCATATTGTCACAGATCAAAGTCACCGGGATATTGTCTTTTTGCAGCTCCCAGGCGGTCAGTCGTGCTCCCTGCAGGAACGGGCGGGTTTCATCAGCAATCACTGAAATTTTCTTGCCGGCTTCGACCGCGGCCCGAATCACCCCCAAAGCTGTCCCATAGGCTGCTGTAGCCAACGCTCCAGCGTTACAGTGAGTGAGAACCCTAGCCCCATCGGCGAGCAATGGCTCCCCATGTTTCCCCATCTGTCGATTGATCTTTTCATCTTCCTGAGTAATCGCCAAAGCCTCGTATTCAAGACCGATTTTCAATTCCAGAACACTACGATCAAGGTTCGATTGGGCGAAATGTTTCATCCGCTCGAGAGCCCAGGAAAGATTGACTGCCGTTGGCCGGGTTGCAGCCAACACAGCACAAATCTCTTCAAACTTCTGATAAAACTCCCAGCTCGATTCTGTTTCAATATCCCGCGCACCAAACCAGGCTCCAATAGCTGCAGCCACGCCAATAGCCGGAGCTCCACGTACTACCATCGTACGAATAGCCTCAGCCACCTCCTGGTAAGTTTTATAGGTGTGCCAAACCTCTTCCGCCGGCAATAAGCGTTGGTCAATCATTTGGCATTGACCTGCGATAAAGCGAATGGGGCGAATAACACGATCATCGATAGGACAGGTTGACATTGTAAACTCCAACTGACTCTAGAATTTTATACCGTAAGGGCGCAGCAAGCTGCGCCCATGCATTCAGCTTAATTTCTTTTTCAATAACTGATTGACCATTCCCGGATTCGCCTTGCCCTTACTTGCCTTCATCACCTGTCCGACAAAGAACCCCAACATTTTTTCTTTGCCAGCTTGATATTCAGCAACCTGGGATGGATTTGCAGCTATCACCTCATCAACAATACCCTCTATCGCTCCCGTATCGGTAACCTGCTTCAAGCCCTTTTCTGCGATAACTTCATCAGCACTTTTGCCACTTTTCCAGACTTCTTCAAAGACCGTCTTGGCAATTTTCCCGGAAATTGTATTGTCATCAATGCGCTGTAAAATTCCAGCCAGCAATTCCGGGGTCACCGGGCACTGCTCAATAATCAAATTGTGCTCTTTTAACCCTCCGAGAACTTCACCCATAACCCAGTTGGAGCAAATCTTAGGCTTGTCACAGAGGGCAACTAATGCTTCAAAATATTCGGCCAAGGGGCGTTCTGCAGAAATGACCCCGGCATCATAGGCAGGGAGCCCCATCTCATCCTGATAACGCTGCAATTTAGCCAGAGGCAGCTCAGGCAAGCCACTGCGTACCTGCTCAACCCACTCAGCAGAAACCTGCAACGGCAACAAATCTGGATCGGGGAAATAACGATAGTCGTGGGCTTCCTCTTTGCCACGCATGGAGCGACTGACTCCGGCATCAGGATCAAACAACCGGGTTTCTTGCACCACTTGCTCACCAGCATCAATCACATCAATCTGCCGCTCCACCTCATACTCAATCGCCTGCTTGATAAAGCGGAAAGAGTTCAGGTTCTTCAATTCCGATCGGGTCCCTAATTCTTTCTGCCCCCAGGGACGAATCGAAACGTTTGCGTCACAACGAAAAGAACCCTCCTCCAGATTACCATCACAGATCCCCAGATAGACGACAATCTGATGCAACTGCTTGAGATAGGCAATCGCTTCCTCAGAACTACGCATATCGGGCTCCGAGACAACCTCCAGCAGCGGCGTACAAGCGCGGTTCAGATCCACGGATGAACTGTTGCCTTCGTTGTGAAGAAGCTTTCCGGCATCCTCCTCCATGTGGATACGGGTAATTCCAATCCGTTTTTCACCCAGTTCCTCGGTGTCGATATCCATCCAGCCATGTTCACAAATAGGCAATTCAAACTGTGAAATCTGATAACCTTTAGGCAAGTCAGGATAGAAATAATTTTTCCGGGCAAAAATAGAGTGGGGTGCAATCTGGCAATTCGTCGCCAAGCCAGCCTTGATCGCATTTTCAACCACCTGACGATTCAAAACAGGCAGTGCTCCAGGCAAGCCGAGGCAGACAGGGCAAGTTTGGCTATTAGGTTGTTGCCCAAATTCCGTCGAACAGCCGCAAAAAATTTTCGTTTTGGTTGTCAGTTGAACATGCACTTCCAACCCGATGACAACTTCATATCTTGAATTCATTTTGGAATCCTGTTGTATAACTTTAGGGGCAAATCTCTTACTTGCCCGTTTTCTTCGGAAAGGCGAATACCAGATTCGCCCCTACAAAGCCAATTACAATTCGGGAACCTTCTTGCCCCAGTCAGTCGCCGCCTCAAAAGCATAAGCGGCCTGTAGAATCTCTGCTTCAGCAAAAGGTTTTCCAATCAGTTGCAGCCCAATGGGCAGACCTTCCTTACTGAAACCACAGGGAAGACTCAGACCACAGGTTCCTGCCAGATTGGTCGGGATCGTAAAGATATCCGACAAATACATCTGCAGAGGATCATCGACTTTTTCACCGATTTTAAATGCCGGGGTTGGGGCAACGGGTGTCAGGAGAAAATCAACCTTTTCAAACACGTTGTGAAAATCCTGTCGAATCAGAGTTCTTACTTTTTGTGCCTTCAAGTAATAAGCATCGTAATAACCTGATGAGAGGGCATAGGTTCCCAGCATAATCCGACGCTTCACTTCATCGCCAAAACCTGCGGATCGAGTCTGTTGGTACATCCCAATCAGACCGTCACCATTGTCTTTGCGATCACCAAAACGGACACCGTCATAGCGGGCCAGATTGCTTGAAGCCTCCGCCATGGCTATCAGGTAATAACAGGCCACCGAATAATCTGTGTGAGGCAGGCTCACCTCAACAATCTCGGCCCCCAGTTGACGGTAGGTTGCAATTGCCGCATCAATTGCTTGCTTGATATCAGGATCCAACCCGTCAATGAAATACTCTGTGGGCAGACCAATTTTTTTCCCAGCAACGCCCTGCTTCAAGTTCTCCATATAATTGGGAACCGGGCAGTCAACTGAGGTCGAATCTGCGGGGTCATATCCGGCGACCACCTCGAGCATCAACGCACAATCCTCGACATTGCCTGCCACCGGACCGACCTGATCCAATGACGAAGCATAGGCGATCACACCATAACGGGAAACCCGTCCATAAGTTGGTTTGAGACCGACAACACCACAATGGGATGCCGGTTGTCGCACTGACCCCCCGGTATCTGTACCCAAGGCTGCAACCACTTGACCAGCAGCGACCGCAGCAGCACTTCCCCCGGATGATCCTCCTGGAACCCGCTCAGTATCCCAGGGGTTTCGTACCACACCGGCAGCACTATTCTCACTGGAACTCCCCATGGCAAACTCATCCATGTTCAACTTGCCAACAATAATAGCTCCCTGCTCCTGCAGCTTGACAATAGCGGTCGCGTCATAAGGGGAAACGTAATTATCGAGAATTTTGGACCCGCAAGTGGTGCGCACATCCAGGGTGTTGAAAATATCTTTCACCGCAACGGGAATACCTGTCAGCAACCCTGCATTTCCTGCTGCCAACTGTTGATCAGCGATAGCTGCTGCAGCCAGAGCCTCTTCTTCACAAACAGTGATAAAAGCATTCAACCGGCCATCTGTTGCTTTAATCCGCTGTAGACATGCCCGAGTTAATTCCACTGAGGTCAGATCGCCAGAAATCAGTTTTTGACGCATTTCTTGAATCGTTAAATTTTGAAACTTCATAAATACTCCAGAACTACCAGCAGGACGTTTTTATTGTTTATCCTTTTTTTAATAAGCAAAAAATCTGGTCCTACAAAGTTTTGTGATTTTTCAGGGTGAAGACAGACAAAGCGTATGTTGAAACCCTGGAAAATCACGGTAACGCAGCAGAGCGATATTTTTGCAACGCCATCACTCGATAACCTTAGGAACCTTGAAGCAGCTATCCCCGGAAGCTGGGGCATTTTGCAATGCCCGCTCAATGCCAATGACCGGTTGGATCTCGTCCTCGCGAAATGCATTTGACATCGGGACCGCATGTGCCATGGGTTCAATTCCAGCGGTATCAAGCTCATTCAATTTCTCGACATAGCCGAGGATTGCATCCATTTGCCTGGTCATCACTTGCAACTCTTCCGGTTCAAGAGTCAACCGGGCCAATCGGGCGACATGTTCCACATCTTTTTGGCTGATTTTCATATTCAATCCTCAATAACTATATTGACTATTTTTTCACGTTGGACTCAATAACTGCTTTGGCCACCTGAAACAATGCGTTGCTTGTGGCTGATTCCGGGTACTCAAGAATATGGGGTTTTCCGGCATCCCCACCAATAACGACCAGCGGCTCAAATGGAACCTGAGCTAACAGAGCAATCTCCGTTTTTTCTGCCAGAGCCTGAGCCCCACCACTTTTGAAAATATCTGATCTTTCACCACAATGTGGGCAAATAAAACCACTCATATTTTCAACTAATCCGACGATGGGTAACTT
Organism: Desulfuromusa sp.; assembly: GCA_036351455.1. Classification (GTDB taxonomy): domain Bacteria; phylum Desulfobacterota; class Desulfuromonadia; order Desulfuromonadales; family Geopsychrobacteraceae; genus Desulfuromusa. Next base: position 44,816 of record JAZBPC010000035.1, on the reverse strand, counting down.
CAACTCACGACAGAAACTGATTGATTTTTCGACATCTGTCAAAGCAACATCCTGAGGCGTAGTCACAACCACCGCAGCAGAACCGGTACCCAATAACTGCACTGCACTCAAGGGTTCATCACCTGTTCCGGGAGGACAATCCAGTAGTAGATAGTCGAGTTCACCCCAGACAACGTCTGCCAGTAACTGTTGAATGGCCCCATGCTTCATCGGTCCACGCATAATCGTTGCTTCGCTGGTCGATGCCAGAAGAAAACCAATGGACATTAATTTCAGCCCGGAAACCTCAAGAGGATGGATCCCTGCGTCATCGGCATTTGGTCGTTCACCTTCCATACCCAACATCTTCGGTATACTGGGACCGTGGATATCAATATCCAGCAAGCCGACCTTTTTCCCCTGTTGCACAAGGGCAAGAGCCAGATTAACAGCTGTCGTGCTTTTCCCGACTCCACCTTTTCCTGACATAACAATAATTTTATTTTTTACTTCACACATCCGTTTATCCAGTCTCTGCCGCATCTGAAACTGTTGGTCCTGTGGATTTCCCTGCTGATTAATTGAGCAGGAACCGTCGTTACAACCCTCACAACTTGACATGATTTTCTGTTCTCCTTCATTTGTATGTAGTTATTCAAAATACAAAATAGACGAGTTTCCATCCATTATGTACCTAGCGCCTCAATAAGTTCTTCAATTTCTTCAGCTTCGTACTCCTCATTTTGCAGAGCAATCCGATAATTATCCAACAATAAAGCAACGGCACGAGAATCCTGCTGCTGATGATAAAGGGACAATAGCTGACGGATGATAGCATCATGGGTTGGATCGATAAATAAACCACTTTGCAATAGCCTAACAGCTTCTTCCAGCTGTTTCCTCCGCTGTAACAATTGTGCAAGGAGGCATAATTGTTCCAGCCGCAATTGTGACAATTTTTCACGTTGCAGTGGCAATTCTCCATCCAGATCGTAACCTGATAAAAATTCTCCGTCCCAAACGCGTTCCATATCCCACAGAGCATGTTCTGCTTGCCAGTAGTGCTCTCGCTGCAAGTGGTAGCGAACTGACTCCATCGCCCTGGCAAACGAAGAAACATCGATCTGTATATGCCGTAGTGACAACATCCCTTTTTCGAGAATCAGGTAATCCCGTTTGATCCTTGGGCCAAAATGCTCTTCCAGCGCCTTGCGTAGACGGGAATGGGCGGAGTCAAAGCTATTCCTTGCTTTACGGGATGGACTTTCAGGCCACAACAATCCCATCATCGATTCGAGACTTAAACTATGATCTGGCGCCACAATCAATAACGCAAAAATTTGTCTCGATGGCTGTCCTAGCTGATTAAGCTGAAAAGTTTTCTGCCCTAATTCCAACTGGAATTTCCCCAGACAGGTCACTGTAAGCAATGGCGTTCGGCAATTTTCCTCATCGAGATACGATCGGAACTGCTTTTCCAAGAGAGGCTGGAGCAATATTCGTTGCGGTGTCTCCGTAATGAATGGCAGCAACTCATCAAGCAATTCCAGGATGAGACCGCAAAAGAAAGGACCTCTCCGCCGCTTTAGACATTCAAAAAAACATTTTACATGTTCAATTGCCCCCTGAGCATCACCGCATCTTTTCTGAGTCACCGCCATCCAGGCATGCAGCCCGGTGCGAAAACGCTCCTCTTGATACTTTTCAGATTCAGTGAGTCCTTCGCTAAGGAATTGGCTGGCCTGCTCGAATTGTTGCAGGGCAAAACAGGTGGTTCCGGCAATCAAAAGGCTTTCGATATAATAAAACGGCCCTCCGATCTCTTCCCGCAGCTTTAATCCTGCATCAAGGTCGGATTGTGCAGATTGACCCTGACCGGATAGAGCGTTAATCCAACCCCTGAGTTGTAACAACCGAGATTGCATCTGCAGGTTATTGACCGATTGCCCGTCCAGCAAAGCAATTTCGATCGTTTCTAAAGCTTTTTCCCTTTGGCCACGCGCGAGTAACAAGCTTGCAGTCTCTTGGCCAAGCAAAGCAGAAATACCTGTATGCTTCTGGCTATCATACCTGCAACAGTCTGATAGCATCTTCCATTGCTGTTGTAGCCCCTCCAACTGTCCGGAGTCATGCAACAAACTACAGGCAACAGCTTGCAATAAGGTATTGTGAAACAAACAGCCGTGCTCAGTGCTGATAGACAGTCCCTGCTCCAATGCAGCATGTGCCACCAGAAAGCGTCCCTGCTGCAGAGCATATAAAATACGAAGCAGATTCAGCTCCAACAGCTGTTCCGGCAACTGCAGTTGTTGCGCTTCGGCCACGCAGGTTGTCAGAATTTTTTCTACAGCACACAGATCCCCAGTAAAAAAGAATTCTGCCAGTCCAAGTGCAGCGAAGATTTTAAGTCGTTCAATCGGGTCAACAGTCTCATGTTGTTCCGAAACCAACTTTTTAAACAGCTCCAAACGCTTTAACCCACGCTCAAAAGAGCTGCCAAATAAAATAGCCTGATAAACCTGCTGGGGCAGTGTCAACAACAACCCACGATCGTCACCAACAGCTTGAAAATGCTGAAATGCCAGTTCCAGGTGATCTTCAACGCCTGCCGACAGTTGCTGCAAAGCATTAATACCGCGGAACAGATTTAGCCAGCCACAAGGAGCCACAACCTCCGCTGGTATTTTATCGATCAAAGGAGATATGTTGGTAGAATAATTCTTATCCTGCAGAACCAGACCAATCTGGCCAAGCAGCTGCGAAACCGCGGAATATTGTTCTGCGGAAATCAGAATTCCAAGTGCTGCGGCATAATCTTTTCGTTGGCGGTACCAATCAGAAGCAACGAGACACGCCTGCTGACGTTCATCTTCTGCGAGGTTCTGCTTTGCTCTTTGGCGCAAAAATGTTCTGATTTCTGGTCGGAGAAACAGATAACCATCGCCATCAAGCTTCTCCGTAAATGCAAGCTGATGGCGACTCAGATAATCAAAAACCGCCTCAACATCACCAATCTCACTCAATTTTTGCGCCAAGGAAACAGGGATGCTGTCAAGCAGGGAGAGCTTCAGCAGCGTCTGCCGCCAGGGCAACGGGAATTCAGTAACCAGTTTTTCAAAGAATTGTTTTTCATCAATGTCTGCAGGATCCGGCAACTCATTAGCCAGATGGTGCAGTAACTGTTGATCCAGTTCTGCCAGTGAGCCATTACCGGAAAGGAGTAAACCACTGATCCAGCGTAACCGTGCAGTATGGTCCGTCAACTGTTGCTGCAGTTGTTGGTTCTGTTTGGCTGAACGTTGTTCATCCTGGCACAGCCGTAACATCACCTTGATCCGTGCCAACATTTCAACATTACTGATCGGCTGGGAGATAAAATCGTAAGCCCCGACCTCAAGACCCTCAGCTCTCATTTCCGGTGAAGCAATATGTGCCGTCATCAAAACCAGTGGGATAGTCGCTGAGCGTGGCTTTGATCGCAGCTGCCGGCACATCTCCAGACCATCCATCTGCGGCATCTGCACATCAATAAAAGCGCCATCTATCCTATTCTGCTCTGCCAGTGCGAGACCTTCCCTTGCTGATGAAGCCGTCAAAACCCGAACGTCGGGAAGATCAAATTCGATGATCTTGACCAGCAACAACACATTGGTTGGATTATCATCCACCAGCAGCAAAGTAAATTGTCTCTCCGTTTCCACCATAAAACTCTTCTTAAACCGGCATCAGCCCGGCGAATTTCAACAATAGTTTTTTAGATCCGACCGAGTTAAAATACACGGAAACTTTCTGCTTATCGCCACTCCCCTCCAAACGGCGCACAGTGCCAATTCCAAACTTGACGTGCCGTACCCGCATTCCTAACTGCAAACGACCACCTTCAGAGTTACCTTCTTCCTGCTGTACGGCTCTATTCGGTGTTGTAACAACTTCATCAGCAGTGACAGGAGCTATTTCCACCTCGGCGACCAGATCCGCCAAGGAAGCGAGATTATGCTCACTCGCTAGTGGTTTTAGTGTTGAAGGCTCTACTTCAAAATTATTCAGCAATTCCTGCGGAATTTCGGCCAGAAAGCGGCTGGGAGGATTGAATTGATAGGTACCATAAACCCGACGACGACGAGCATATGATAGATAGAGTTTCTGCATCGCCCGAGTCATGCCGACATAGCAGAGGCGTCTCTCTTCGGCCAACTCCTCACCCATCTCACCAGTGCGGGAATGGGGAAACAAGCCCTCTTCCATTCCCGTCATAAACACCACGGGAAATTCCAGCCCTTTGGCAGAGTGCAGCGTCATCAGTGTGACTCGCTGCTGCGTTGGGTCATACTTGTCAAGATCGGTGATCAAGGCAATCTGCTCAAGATAGTCTTGGATTGTACTGCCACTGGCAGCGTGCTCTTCCATCCCGGCCAAAAGTTGTTCCAGATTTTCAAGCCGACCTTTTGCTTCCTGACGGCCATCACTGGTCAAAGCTTGCTCAGCCTCTTCTCTTAAGACCGGTCCATATCCACTTGCATCGATGAGTTCTGCCATCAATTGCGGATAGGGAAGCCGTTCCAAGCGAGCAGTAAAATCATCGATCAAGGTTAAAAAGTCCGTGACTTTTCTAGCGGCGGCACCTTTAAGGACATTGCGTTCCAAAGCGAATCGGCAGGCGGGCAAAAAACCACCACTTTCGGCTTCAAATGCGGCAATCCGCTCAACCGTCGTATTGCCAATCCCCCGAGCAGGGACATTAATAATTCTCCGAGCTGCCAAAGAATCATTGGGGTTAACCAGTATACGCAGATAGGAAAGAGCATCCTTAACTTCCTGCCGCGAATAGAATTTGACCCCCCCGAACATCACATACTTAATATTATTGGCAGCCAAAGCCTGTTCAAGGGCACGCGACTGAGCATTGGTTCGATAAAACACCGCAATATCACGCAAAGAAAAACCATCATTTTGCAACCGGACAATTTCTCCGGCAACAAAACGGGCCTCGTCAAGATCATCCGGAGAGGCCTCAATGTGAATCAAATCACCCGACGGATTATCGGTCCAGAGTTCCTTTTCCCGACGATCATCATTATGGCCGACAACTCCTCCTGCGGCCCTCAGTATTGTCTGCGTTGAACGATAATTCTGCTCCAGCCGAATAACTTTTGCCCCGAAAAAATCGCGATCAAATCCAAGAATATTAGCCACTTCTGCGCCCCGCCAGCGATAGATTGACTGATCATCATCGCCAACAACGCAAAGGTTGGTTTTTGGCCCCAACAACAATTGCATCAATCGATACTGCACCCGATTGGTATCCTGAAATTCGTCAATCAGAAGGTGTGAAAACCGTCCTTGCCAGCGCTCACGCACATCCGCATGCTCCTCAAAAAGCTGCACTGTCAATAACAGCAGATCGCCAAAATCAACTGCATTAGCCGCCTTCAACCGCTGTTGGTATTGCGCATATATTTCTGCCAGCAGTTGTTCATCTGTCCGAAGATCATCAAGGGCATCCGGGAGCAAACCCTGATTTTTTGCCCGATCAATAAAAGAGGCCGCGGCTCGGGGTTTTAAAACCTTCTCTGATATCTTTTGAGTTTTGAGGAGATCACGCAGCAAACGCAGCTGATCTTGATCATCATAGATAGAAAAATCTCGAGCATAGCCAAGACGTTGAATTTCCTGACGTAAAATACGGGCACAACTGGAATGAAAGGTTGAAATCCAGGGGAGCTCCCCCTCCCCCAGCAACAGTTCAAGCCGCTCGCGCATTTCCGTCGCCGCCTTGTTGGTAAACGTCACTGCCATAATCTGCCAGGCAGGCACTCCACGTTCACAGATCAGGTATGCTACCCGATGGGTCAGAGCACGAGTTTTTCCCGACCCGGCACCAGCCAGCAACAGCAGCGGGCCATCCTCATGCAGGACCGCCTGCTTTTGCGGTTCATTTAACGCATGCAACAAATCAGGCATCCTCTTCCCCCAGGGTCCGACTCATCAACGCACGATTATAGGCCGACACCATGTCCCGTCGGGAAATAATTCCATACAGCTTCCGGTGGGTTTCACGATCAACGACCGGGAGCTGTTCGATATTGCGATAGCCGATTTTGCGCATTGCCGTATCGAGATCTTCCTCAGCGTGTACAGTGATAACATCGTTGGTGGCCAGTTCTTTAATGACAACCAGATCCATCAGCTCTCTTTCAAACACTACTCCCATGAAATCCTGCACAGAGATAATTCCAGTGAGCTCTCCAAGTTCATCCACCAAAGGGAAATTTGTATGGTGGGTCTTTTCGATGAATTTGGCAAAGTGGCCCAATGTCATACTTTCCGGAACAGTTTCGACCCGATGAGACATTACCTCGCCAACCGAGATACTTTTCATAATATTACGTTCTTTTCCTGCCTCAAGATCAATGCCGAGCCGGCTCAACTCCGCCGTTTCTAAACTCTCTTTTTTCAAGTGTCGCGCAAATGAGGTCCCGATAACGCAAGCCAGCATGATTGGAACAATAACCTGATAGCTGTCGGTAATCTCAAACAAAAGGAAGATAGCCGTCATGGGTGCGTGGGTTGCTGCAGCCAAAAAAGCGCCCATTCCAACTAGAGCGTAGGATCCAGCAGAAAGTCCCGTCCCCGGAAAAATCATCTCCAGAATCTGTCCGTAAGCTCCACCAGCTACAGCCCCTAAAAAAAGGCATGGAGCAAATAAACCTCCAGGGAAACCCGATCCCAGAGTAATAGAGGTTGCCACCATTTTGGCAACCACCAGTAGGGCTAACAAATACCAGGTATGGCCACCAAACAGCACCACTTCTACAAATTCATAACCATTACCAAAAACTTGTGGCAATCCTATTCCAATAAAACCGACGGCTAAACCACCAAATATCGGCTTGCTGAGCGGTGGAAGTTTTATCGCATCAATTCGGTCCTTAATTTTATAGTGGAGGTGAATAAATCCTGCTGCCAAAGCGCCGATAAGCACCCCCAAGAGAACATACAATCCTATTTCCCAGAAATTTCCCATAGAATAAGGGGGAGCGACAACCTCCGAAACATTTCCCAGCAATGCCCGCGAGACAACCGTGGCCATACCACTGGCAATAACAATTGAGGTAAAGCTGGCAACCTCGAAAGAGGAGAGCAGCACAATTTCTGTGGCGAAAAACACACCGGCAAGTGGAGCATTAAAGGTCGCAGCAACACCGGCAGCTGCACCACAGGCAACCAACACCTTAATCCGATCACCACTCATTTTGAAGACTTTGCCGAACTGACTGCCAATAGTTCCGCCAATAACGGCAATCGGCCCTTCCTGTCCGGCACTACCGCCAGTACCAAGAGTAATAGCCGACCCCAAACCTTTGGTAAAAAGGGGTCGAAGCGGTAATTTTGCCCCCTTCAGATTGACCTTGACTAAAAAGCCGGAGAATCCCCCCTTGAGATCATCAGCAAACAGTACCCACAATGGGATAATCAATAAGCCGCCAATGGCCGGCAAAAACAGCACCAGAATTCGCTGTATCGACCAATGCTCAAGGGAGATGTCAAATAGCTCCAGACTCTGTTCAACGACACCCCAATGAATCAGTTCAATGGTCTTCCGAAACAGATAATTCCCAAGACCACCAAGCAAACCAACAATCACTGCAAGAATAATCAGAAAAGTGTTATCACTGATCTTGAAATAGCTGAGAACCTGCTGTGTAACCCGCCGTAGCTGACGGGGAAATGTAATCGTCAAACCTTACTCCACTGTCACACTTTTGGCTAAATTACGGGGTTGATCAACGTCGGTTCCCTTAAGAACTGCAATATGATACGCAAGTAATTGCATCGGAATTGAGGTCAGAATTGGCATCAAGTCATCCGTCGTTTGCGGCACCTGGATCAATGCTTCCACTTTCCCCTCTAGCCCGCCACCATCTCCACTGGTAACAGCAATCACTTTACCTCCTCGAGCACAAACCTCTTCCATGTTGGAAACAACCTTGTCATAGGTATCATTGTGAGGAACAAGAACAACAACCGGCAAATTCTCATCGATCAACGCGATAGGGCCATGTTTCATCTCCCCAGCGGGATACCCTTCAGCATGGATATAAGAAATTTCCTTGAGCTTTAAAGCCCCCTCAAGAGCAATGGGATACTGATTGCCACGGCCGAGATAAAGAAAATCCCGTGCGTTCATATATTCGCGGGCAATTTTTTCAATCTGTTTATCCAGCTCCAGAGTCTCTTCCAGTTTACGCGGTAGCGCCAATAATGCTTCAACTTGTTCGCGACAATCATCAGTGGTCAAGGTTCCACGTGCACGCCCCAACTTTAAAGCCAGCAGATAGAGAGCAACCAGCTGAGTGGTGAAAGCCTTGGTCGAAGCAACACCAATTTCGGGTCCGGCATGAGTGTAAATCACCCCGTCACTTTCACGAGCAATAGAGGAATCAACCACGTTACAGATACAGACCGATTTTCCCCCTTTCCCTTTAGCCTCTCTCAGTCCAGCCAGAGTATCAGCCGTCTCACCACTTTGGCTGATCAGTACCGTTAAGCTTTTATCGGTGACGATCGGATCGCGATAGCGAAATTCACTGGCGATATCGATCTCAACCGGTAGTCGTGCCAGCTTTTCAATATAGAATTTTCCAACCAGACCAGCGTGCCAGGAGGTTCCACAAGCTATGATGAATATTTTGTCCAATCCGAGCAGCTGTTCTTCACTGAGACCAAAATCTTCCAGATAGATATCACCCTCTTCACCTTGAAGACGCCCTGCGATGGTATCGGCCACTGCACGTGGCTGCTCGTAGACCTCCTTAAGCATAAAATGTTTATAGCCACCTTTTTCCGCCATCAGCGGGCTCCAGGTGATTGTTTTGCTCTGTTTGATCAGCGGTTGACCAGCAAGGTCGGTCACCCACATTTTTTCTGGTGTAAAGACAGCAATTTCACCATCCTCAAGAAAAATCATCTCGCGGGTATGTGACAACATTGCGGGGATATCAGAAGCAACAAAATATTCCCCCTGCCCCTGACCAACGACCAATGGCGACCCCAGCTTGGCAGCAATCAGTTTATCCGGCTCATCGTTGCAAAGAATGGCAACAGCATAAGCACCTTTAACTTCAGCTAACGCCAACTGCACAGCTTTCTCAAAATCACCACATTGACGATAATGCTCCTCAACCAGATGAGCAATAATTTCGGTATCAGTTTCAGAGACAAAATTGTGTCCAAGATCCTGCAGTCGTTCTTTTAATTTCAGATAATTTTCGATAATCCCATTATGGACAACAATGATATTACTCGCTTTGTGCGGATGGGCATTGATCTCCGAGGGACGGCCATGGGTTGCCCAACGAGTGTGACCAATGCCCCGACTGCCTTGCGCGGGCTGGTCACGAAGTATATTCTCCAGATTAATCAGTTTGCCCTCAGCCCTGCGAATCTGTGGTTCCCCTCCATTAAGGGTACAGATTCCAGCCGAATCATACCCCCGATACTCGAGACGCCGTAAACCATCAATAATAATCGGAGAAGCCTGCTGCTGCCCGATGTAACCTACGATTCCACACATATGTCCCTCCTAAGGATTCAGGATTTCTTCTGTTTACGCAGCCGCCAACCAGCAATTATCTTTTGCTCAGTTCTTGCTAAAGCCAATGAATCTGGAGGGACATCTTTGGTAACGGTTGTTCCTGCAGCAATCAAACTGTTTCGACCAATTGTCACTGGAGCAACAAACTGACAATCACTGCCAACAAAGACATCATCTTCGACAGTTGTTATGTGTTTATTGACACCGTCGTAATTACAGGTGATCGTTCCACAACCAAAGTTGACATTACGACCAACTTCAGAGTCACCAATATAGGTCAGATGGCTCGCCTGAGACTTTTCACCCAGAACTGATTTTTTCACCTCTACAAAGTTTCCAATTTTATTATTTCCAGTTAAAACTGTCCCCGGGCGCAAATGTGCCATGGGTCCAATTTTACAATTTGGCCCAATGTTGGATTCTTCAATCGCCGAACCCGCCTTTAAATGGGTTCCATCTGCGATCTGAGAATCAACAACCACAACCCCGGTCTCAATAATACAGTTTTTGCCAATACAGGTTTTGCCGTGAAGATGAACGTTGGGATGCAATATCGTATCGGTTCCGATTTCAACTCCATTATCGATGTAAACGGTGGTTGGATCTGTCATGGAGACACCTCCAAACATCAGATCGGCATTAATCTTCCAGCGCATTAACACCTCTGCTTCCGCCAACTGGCAACGGTCATTGATCCCCATCACTTCGGTTGGGTCTTCAACACAAAGAGCCCGGGTCTTCTTTCCTGCAGCAACAGCAGCAGCGACAATATCCGTCAGATAGTATTCACCCTGTGAGTTATTCTTGTTCAACCCTTTCAAAGCGGACAAAACAAATTCTGTATCAAACAGATAAGTTCCGGCATTGATTTCTGTGACTTGTCGTTGTGCTTCACTGGCATCTTTTTCTTCGACAATCTGCAAGATCTGTTCGCCATCACGGATAATTCGTCCATACCCTTGAGGATTTGGCATTTGCGCAGTCAACACAGTCACCGCAGCCTGTTGCTGAGAGTGGTAGCTCTGCAGCTGTTGCAGAGTCTCTGTTTTCAGTAGTGGCACATCACCGCAATGCAACAACAACGGCCCGGAATAACCACGCAGAGAATCGACGCAACACATCAGAGCATGACCGGTTCCTAACTGGTCAGTCTGCTTGATCCAAGTCAGATCTTCATCTGCAAAAACTTCCATCACCTGTTCAGCTCGATGACCGACAACAACTTTCAGCTGCTCAAAACCTGCCTGCCTGGCAACTTCGAGTGGGTAATAAAGCATCGGCTGGCCACAAATCGGATGTAAGACTTTCGGCAGTGCCGATTTCATTCTTGTCCCTTTTCCCGCAGCTAAAATAACTGCCGCCAATCCTTTTTTCATATAAAATCCCCTTATCGTAAGTATTTAAAAAAAACATTTGATTATCTCGAACTGACCGAGATCAAGTCAAGCAACAACCTGCAAAATCAGCGATATAATATTGCAATTATTTACATTTATGAATGACTCACGTATAGTTCTGTGCTTGGAGGAGAGACAGATGGATGAACGACGCCAGCTGGCACATGAGCTCGATGAAATTCAACAGCAAGTAAAAGAGCTGGAAATTCATTATGAGCAGTATTTTGCCGGCATTGAAAAGCGTGAACCTTACAATGAGCGCAAGGAACTGTCTCGGCGTATCCGGCAGTTCACAAATCGTCACATCGTCTGGACTGACTTGAAATTTCGTTACCAAGGCATTGCTTCTCGCCTGATGTCTTATGGACAATACTGGGATCGTATTCTTCGCTTAATTGACGAGGGGAAATATCACCGCCACACCACTAAACTGAACTCAACATCGCAAAAATCACCATCCAACAGATCAAAGTCCGTTGACCCAAAAGCCGAAGCAGCCAAACTACAGCAGCAACTTACCCAGGCCAGAAAGAAATGCGGATTGTCTGGAGAGGGTCCGAGCACAGAAAAAGTTGCAAGCTTCCTTGCCGCCCAACGTGAAAAAATCCGGGCTCGATATGGAGATAAACCTGTTGAGTTCTCGATTGATGCCAGTGGCGAAAAACCACGTATCAAAGTTAGTCTGAAAAAATAAAGCCCTTATGCAGATATTGATTGCAACCCTTCATGTGCGTGCTTCCGAACAAGCCGTCCCTCTGGCAGCAGGATGTCTCAAAACCTGTTTACCAACGGAGTTGCAAAAACAAACCAGGCTCATCGATCTATTCCCAGAGACAGATATTGATTCAGTATGCTGTCAGCTTCTGGCTTTCGAACCAACAATGATCGCCTTCCCCCTCTATGTCTGGAATCGCAACCAAATTCTGCTCATTTCAAGACGGCTGCGGCAGCAAAAACCCGGCTTGATTTTACTTGCAGGGGGACCAGAAGCCAGTGCCGATAGTCTTAATGTGCTCAAAGAAGGTTCTTTAGACGGGGTCATTCGTGGTGAGGGGGAAGCTTCGTTCGCAGAGTTAATAATGAAGCTGGACACAGGGGCCCCAACTCATGAAATTGCTGGTTTCCTTCCTGCGTCACCAGGGCAAACAACCATTCCAGCAGCAGCGGTCTGTCCTGATCTCTCCAACCTTGAATCACCGTGGTTGAACGGCCAGCTGCAGTTGAAAAAAAACTGCGGGGTGCTTTGGGAAGTTGCCCGAGGCTGTCAGTTCAATTGTGCCTTTTGCTATGATGCCAAGGGGCATCAAGGGGTTCGCCCTTTACCTCTGGATCGTTTAAAAAAAGAGCTCCGTTTGTTTACACAGCAGCAGGTGTCTCAGGTCTGGGTTCTCGACTCCACTTTTAATGCCCCCCTTGGACGTGGCAACCAATTACTACAAATGTTGATTGAACAGGCACCACAAATCCACTACCACATTGAAGCGAAGGCTGATTTTCTGGATACTGAAACAATTGATCTTCTTTCTCAACTCAACTGTTCGGTACAAATTGGCCTGCAATCAGCAACGCCACAGGTCTTGAAACCATTGCATCGCAGTTTCTCCACGCAGCAAATGGAACAACGATTAAGACAAATGAGCATTGCCGGGATCACCTTCGGCCTGGACCTTATCTATGGGCTCCCCGGGGATAATCATGCTGGCTTTGAAAAAAGTCTCGACTTTGCTTTGCAACAACAACCAAACCAGATTGATATTTTCCCCCTGGCAGTTCTTCCGGGAACAGAATTGTTTAACAAACGGCAAAAATTTGGGATTCAAAGTGATCCTCACCCACCCTACCTGCTGCAAGCGAATACAACATACTCAGAACAAGACATGAGGAAAAGTGGTTTGCTTGCCGCCGCTGCAGACATTTTTTATAATCGTGGCAGGGCAGTTGGGTTCTTCCTCCCCCTGTGCAACGTATTAAAGTTAGCTCCAAGCAGCTTCCTCCGTCAGTTCTGTGAATGGCTCGGCAATCATAAAAATATTGATCAGCAAAAAATTCTCGACGTCGAAAGTTGGCAACCAGGAGACATTCTCCCTTTACAGCAGCAGTATGTTGCCCATCAACTGATTATAAATAAATACCCGGAGTTAAAAGATATTGCTCAGGATCTGATCAATTACCATTATTTCTGCGCTGAAACTCTACTGGCAGAGGATTGTATCCCTGACGGGAGCATACCAGCCCCAAAAAACCGGAAAGAAATTCTCTGGAAGCTCAATCCAGCTGTTAGAATTCAATCGTTTCATTTTGCCTTGGAAGATCTGGAATTATTGGGCGGTGAGCCCTTGGTCAAAGCAATCAAAAAAATGGCGCCAGAACCGGGGCTGGTAGTATTCTTGCGACAGCAGGGAGAGGTCATTATTGAATCTCTCGGTGATGACTTTGCACAAATACTGATTCTGGCTAGACAAGAGAAGACCCCGCAGGAATTGACAGAAGGGATTGATCCGCAGCTCGCCAAGGAGCTCCTCGATTTTGCTATAACCCAGGGAATTTTATTACCCGTTAAACCCGCCAGAAACACTCACAGAAGAAACAGGAAATAAACCCTTCTACTTGAGAAGGAGATCAACAAACCCCTGATAGGTCTGCCGTTTGCGTTCCGAATGGCCATAAAGAGTGGAAGAGAACAAAGCTGAAGCAGCATGCTCACCTAACATCGAAAACAGTTGGTAATCAATCGACTCCAGTTGCTCTTTCTGGATAAAAAGTCGATAGATCGCCAACAAGCCAATCATTTGCCCATTAATCATCAGAGGAATAGCAACAATCGGTGCAAGCAGATCATCTGAACCTTCACTGATAGCTCCTGGATAAAAATAATTTTCGGCATCTGCAGCAGTCTTGCCGAGGACCCCTTCTCCAAGAGGGATATCGGGGAAACTTTCGCTATCATCAAAACCTTCCCCGGTCTCAAACAGTAATTGCTCGCTTTTTTTATCAAAAAGAAAAACGGCAAACTTCTCGGCGCCAACAAAATTAATGACAACTTCTTTAATGATTTCGAGTGTTTCTTCGCGATCCAAAGTGGAATGAAGGCGAGAGGAGGCAATATACAGATTTGTCAAGTTATTGTTGACATCCTCAACTTGAACCAGTTGGTTAGCAAAGTCGAGATTTTCCTGTTCCAGTTCACCGATGCGACGCAAAGCATCATCCTGTTCAGTTCGCAATCGTGAACATTCATTTTCCAATGCTTGCAAACGTTGGCTAAGGCGAACGTCAACCCCATCTCTTTGCAACTGTTCTGCTTTTTTACTTCTAATCAGACGATCAAGAAGCTTTTTACTCTGCTGGTCTGGATAGATAAAATAGACTCCACAGTTATCATCAGCCTTATTTGATGAGCGTTTAATTTTGCCGTAGAGAGAAAAAGGGGCTCCATCTGCACCTTCCAACTTCATTTCGACGGTTGTGTTCTCTACCAGCGGGGTCGGTGATTTGAGACAAATACCACTTGATGAAATATCTTTAGCAGTCACAACATGGAGTCGACCACCTTCTTGAAGCTGTATCGGCAATTTTACCGCAACCCTTTCGGCAGTCCTCCGTTGCACTGCCCCAAGCAAACGCTCTACTTTTTCACGCAACTCCTTTTTATTGACCGGCTTTGTAATATAATCATTGCAGCCGGCATCTAGACAATCCTGCACCTCTTCCGGCTTTCCTGCAGCAGTGACCATGAGAATCGGTAATCTTTCCCATCGGGAATTTTTACGAATTAACCGACAAACCTCATCACCATTTATGCCAGGCATATAATAATCGAGCAGCAACACGTCAGGCAGAACCTTATCAAGGCGCTGTAAAGCCTCTTCCCCCGATGAAGCTGTCACTAGGTCATAATTGCAACCTTCCAGATAGGAACGTTCCAGCTCAAGAAAGAGATCGACATCATCAACCAGCAAGACTTTAGGCATCTATAATACTCCTTAATAGCATCCAGAATCCGTGGGTAAGCGGCCGGAAAAGAGTGCAAGAGTTTGGATTGAAGTAGTGCTTCAAGATCTTATTGGTTCAGCGCGATCTTGAGGAAGCTTAGGCAATCCAATGACCCGTGCTACTTGGGGTCGAATACTTTCGGAGGAACACGCATTGAATATACCCTGAATATGCAAAAAGTAAAAGCTCCAGTGCCGAGGCACTGGAGCTTTTCACAGAGTTAAACAATAATTTTTCTAAACCTAAAAATATTTTCTCGTTAAGGTGTTTCGAAAATCAGGCGACCTTGGCAACTTCCTGCAAGTAACGTGGGCGCTCAACGATAAAATCAACGATCTCTTTAACTTCAGGAACCCGACCAGCAATCCGAACTTGATCATCAATCAGCAGAGCAGGTTCAACATAAATACGATTATCGATCATTTTCCGAGTGTCATGAAATTGGTGTACTTCGGCTTTAACTCCAAGCTGGTGAAGAGCTTCCCGAACATTCTCTACAGTTCCTTGACAATTTTCCGGATTATCCGGCTTACAAATAATATCGATACGCATAAGAATTCTCCTCTGTTGAGGTTATCGCTTAATTATGACTATTTTTGTTACATTGTACATGATTCAAACAAATTGACAAGCCATTTGTAACAGCGATATGAAATTTATTTTAGCTTCTCAACTGTGACAGTCAATTCACCTGCAATCAGATCAACAACAACTCGAGTCCCTTCCAATACGTCACCAGCAATTAAGGTTCTAGCAACTTTGGTTTCCAATTGACGCTGGATAAACCGTTTCAGTGGTCGAGCGCCGTACACAGGATCATAAGCCGTTTCTGCAATAAAGTCACAAGCTGCTGTTGTGAGTTCAAGATCGAGATTATTTTCAGCCATACGTTGACCTAGTTCTTCGACCAGCAACAAAACAATCTGTTTAATCTCACTCAAACTCAGAGGTTTGAAAATAATCGTATCGTCAACTCGATTCAGAAACTCTGGTCGGAAATGCTGCCGCAATGCCTGTTCGACTTGACTCATCACTTCCTGGGGTATTTCACCGCCACGGATCCCTTCAAGCAAAAACTGCGAACCAATATTTGAGGTCATAATAATGACTGTATTCTTAAAACTTACAGTACGTCCCTTGGAGTCAGTCGCACGACCATCATCTAATATCTGTAGCAAAACATTAAAAACATCCGGATGCGCTTTTTCGATTTCATCAAACAAAATTACGGAATAAGGTTGCCGCCGCACGGCTTCGGTTAGCTGCCCTCCCTCCTCATATCCAATATAGCCAGGAGGGGCCCCGAGCATACGACTGACAGCATGTTTTTCCATATATTCTGACATGTCGATGCGGATCATGTTGTCTTCACTATCGAACAATGCCTGTGCGAGAGTCCTTGCTAATTCGGTTTTCCCCACCCCCGTTGGACCAAGGAAGATAAAGGACCCAATTGGCCGACGAGGATCTTTGATCCCAGCACGCGCCCGAATTACAGCATCGGCAACGCGCTGAACGGCCTCATCCTGGCCAATAACCCGTTGGTGCAATATTTCATCCAGCTTCAAGAGCTTTTCCCGCTCCCCTTCAACCAAACGTGTGACCGGAATGCCTGTCCACTTGGCGACAATGTCAGCAATTTCCTCTGCGGTAACCTCTTCTCGCAACAGTTTAATGGTATCATCCGTTTTTTCCAGATGTTCTTCTTCCGCTTTAAGCTGCATTTCCAGTTCAGGTAATCGTCCATGCTTCAACTCTGCAGCACGATTCAGATCATAGCTGCGCTCAGCCTCAGCAATAGCCAGACGCGCTTTTTCAATCTCTTCCCGCAGAGATTGAGCCCCACGAATTCCACCTTTTTCCAGTTGCCATTGCGCTGCAAGGGTCTTTTCACTCGACTTTAATTCAGCCAACTCCTTCTGCAAAATAGTCAGTCTCTCGCGACTCGCCTTATCTTTCTCCTTTTTAAGGGCAGCTTCCTCAATTTCTAACTGCATTAAGCGTCGGGTAATAGCATCTAATTCGGCGGGCATGGAATCAATTTCCGTGCGGATTGTTGCACATGCCTCATCAATAAGATCAATCGCCTTGTCTGGCAAAAAACGGTCGGCTATATAACGGTGACTCAGCTCTGCAGCAGCGACTAAAGCATTATCCTGAATTCGAACGCCATGATAAACTTCGAAGCGCTCTTTTAATCCACGTAGGATACTGATGGTGGCCTCAACGTCTGGTTGCTCAACCAGCACCGGTTGAAAACGGCGCTCCAAGGCGGGATCTTTCTCCAAATATTGACGATATTCATCAAGGGTAGTCGCACCGATACAATGCAATTCGCCACGGGCCAACATGGGCTTTAGCATATTTCCCGCATCAATAGCCCCTTCACTCTTGCCGGTTCCAACAATTGTGTGCAGTTCATCAATAAACAACAGGATCTTCCCCTCGCTATCATGAACTTCCTTCAGCACGGCTTTCAGTCTTTCTTCAAATTCACCACGATATTTAGCCCCAGCAACCAGAGCCGACATATCAAGAGAAAAAACGGTCTTATCCTTCAGCCCCTCAGGGACATCTCCTCGGACAATTCGGTGGGCCAACCCCTCAACAATAGCGGTCTTTCCCACCCCCGGCTCACCGATCAGAACCGGATTATTCTTGGTCTTCCTTGACAGTATCCTGATGATGCGACGGATCTCGTCATCTCTTCCTATCACTGGATCAAGTTTTCCCTTTTTAACCTCCTCAACCAAATCACGGCCATACTTTTCCAACGCTTCATAGGTGGACTCAGGATCCTGACTGGTGACTCGCTGGCGACCCCGGATTTCTGTTAAAGCCTGCAGAATCCTCTCACGGTCTAGCTTCAGGTCCTTGAATATTCTTCCTGCAGCAGTACGTTCTCCCTCAGCAACTGCCGCCAACAAAACATGCTCGACGCTGACATATTCATCTTTCAGCTGTTTAGCCTCTTTTTCTGCCTGCAACATCAGATTGCCAAGGCGACGACTAGCGTACAACTTGCTGCTATCAGCGCCGGGTCCACCAACTTGAGAACGGGAGTTAAGATCCTGCTGCAAACGATCTACAGCATCTACGGTAGCAATATTGAGCTTCTGCAATAACCGTGGTGTCAAACCATCCTGCTGTTCACAAAGAGCCAGCAGCAGATGTTCACCATCGATTTCTGCATGTCCCAGGCGCAGGGCACAAGACTGCGCCTCCTGTAATGCTTCCTGAACTTTTTGCGTGGTTCGATTCAGATCAATCATAGTTGCTCCCGCTCTGCAAATGTTTTTTCCTCAACTGCCACTTATCCAATTATAGCGTCTAAAAATGCAAACGTCGCAAAAAAACCAGAGTGAATCCACCCTGGCTTTTTGCGCATCAGTGAAGCGTCTTAACGGCAATCTTTTTTGGCTTCGCCGCCTCACTTTTCGGTAACCGCAGGGTGAGAACTCCATCCTTCAATGCAGCATCTCCGGCGTCCGCATCAATCCGCTCGGAGAGCGTAAACTGCCGGTAATAACTGCGCTGCCTTTCATTATCTGCAGCCTGAATTTCTCCTTCCAGAGTTAACACCCCACGGGAAACCTCGAGTTGCAGCCCTTCCTTTGCAACCCCTGGCAAATCAGCTGTTAATACAAGCTCATCCGCTGTCTCATAGATATCAACCGCAGGAGTCATCCTGATGGTCGACGTTACATTGTCAATATTTTGCGTTGATCCATTCTCTTGGTTCACCATATGCTTTTCACTCATGATCATTCTCCTCTATGTTTTTATCTAGCTTGTATCAGGAAGAGGTTCTTGTCGTTACCCATATCAAAGCTAGCTATGTGCCATCGATAGTTTCCGGATGGATACTGTCCACCCAATACTTCTATTAACTAACCTTAACGGCAATTTTCTTTGGCAATGCAGAAGCAGCTTTAGGCAAGGTAATGTTTAATATTCCATCGACGTATTCAGCTTCAATTTTCTCCAGATCAAAGTTCGTTGAAAGCTGGATATTCTGCTCAAATTTCCCCTTCCTCCGTTCTTGGCGATGCCAAACACCTCCTTCAGGAATTTCAGGGTGAGAAAACTCGCCTGAAATAGTTAACCGACGTCCAAGTACGCTTATATCCAGCTTTTCACTGTCCAACCCTGGAAGTGAGGCCCTGATATTGTGACTCTCGCCGTTGTCTTGTACTTTAAATTCAATTTGCTCTGTTTGTGCAACATGCACTGGAGAAAAACCGAGCCCTTTAAAAAGTTGATCCATTTCACGCTGAAGGTTTCCTGCTTCATTCATAATTTGCAATCCAAACATTTTTGCCTCCTGTTTATTGGGTGATTAATTTTGTTACTTGTGAATGAAGGTATATCAAGTGTAATGCCAACTTTTTAAAAAATATTAGATTCAATAATTTCGGACAGTTATGCTAACAGCGAGGAGATACTTAGATTCTTGCGACGTCGCAAGACAAGGTCAGGATGTTGCAACAGCGACAGGTGCGACGTCGCAGTAATGAGTTCGCAAAAGAATCAGGAAAGATCTTGACGGGTCAAATTCAGAGATTGGAGATGACGGTATAGTGTTGCCCGGTGCACACCCAAATACCTGGCTGCTGCGGACAAGTTTCCTGCAGATTTCTGGAAGGCGGTACGGATATCTGCTTCGGATAAGTCAATCTTCTTGCCCTGAACAAAATTGGCAGATAAGTCTTGATAGGTCCGATCACCATCGACAGGAGAATATGGTATCGCCACAGGTAAGTGGCGGTGATTTTCATCAGTGGAGATGATGTTCTTTGAACTTGAAAACTTTTGTCGCTCACTTATCCAGTCCGAAAAAGCTCGCGCACTAATAGCTTCGGTCTCTGATTCCACAACGACCCGCTCAATAACGTTACGCAATTCACGGATGTTTCCTGGCCATAGATAGGACTGCAATAGACGGACAGCTTCACTCGTCAATCGCATGATTTTCTTGCCATATTTAGTATTGAATTGTTGTAAAAATAACTCGGACAGCAAGGGGATATCTTCAGGACGTTCACGTAGTGGAGGAAGATGAATGCGAAGAACAGCTAATTGATGGTAGAGATCTGCTCGAAAATGCTTTTCAGCAACGGCCTGCTCCAAAGGCACGTTGGTTGCGCCAATAAAACGGACATCGACCTGATGGGGCTTTTCACCACCGACTCGTTGCACCCGCCCATCTTCCAAAACCCGAAGAAGCTTTGTCTGCGTATGCATAGGCATATCCCCAATTTCATCGAGAAACAAGGTGCCCCCGTTGGCGCGTTCAAAATAGCCCCGATGTTCTCGTAAAGCACCCGTGAAAGCACCGCGCTCATGACCAAACAGCTCAGATTCAAGCAACTGTTCACTGATAGCGGCACAGTTCAATGCTGCAAAAGATTTATCATGACGGGGACTTTCATCATGGAGTGCTTTGGCAACAAGCTCTTTTCCTGCTCCCGTTTCACCCGTAATAATTATCGCGGCATCGGAAGCGGCGTAGAGGCGAATTTTACGAAATACTTCTTGCATAGCGGGACCACGACCAACCATATTACGAAAGGTCGTGTCCTGTCTGCTTGCAATTGATTCCCCCCGCAAGCTGATCCGGACTATCTGGCCAAGGTAATCTTCTGTTAATCCGGCAAATTGAATATCAGCAAGAAATTCAGGTTGTTCAGGAAAAAGTCGTAGCTTTACATCGGTTAGATCCTGCCCCTGTTCAATAACTTCGTCAGCCAGATTCGTTATCGATGGAACCGCGGCAGGAAAAACTGAAGCAGGAGAGCGACCTCGGACATGGGAGGGTTCAAACTTAAGCCAAAGAGCCAGACGATCAGACAAACTTTTAATTTGCCATGATCCACGTCCCCAGTGGACCAACACCAGGTCAGGAGCAATAGCGGGAAGATATTCGGAGTTACTTACACTCAAAGCCATAACAGAAGTCAGTGCCGCAACGTGTCCAGATAATCACAAAGAGACTGCTGTCCCGATTCAAATTGGGTCAACTGCACTCCCATTCCAGCTTTATTGGCAAGTCGGATTAAGTTTGGTGGAACTTTTTTTGCCCACCGAACCCGACCATAGACAATCACCTGTTGTTCATCCGGCAAATTTATTTCAATCAACAGCTTGGTGCCAGGCCGTTCGGGCTGACCAGTAATAATATACAATCCACCTTCCGATGCATCCCCAGTAAAAGCAACTCTCTTAGGATAATCGACACCAAAACGAATCTTAAGGCGTTTTTTCTTTCGCGGCAGACTGCGATCTATCACTCTCTGGTCTCCTACGGGTCCGAATGATTAAGTAATCACAACAAAGAATCTGTAAAGACACAGAATACTAGTCACTTTATTTTTTCAATTTAAACAGCAACACACCCCCAACACAGATGAAAAGGGCACCAAGGGAAATATCAACAATACCACGGTATCTATTTTTCTGCGAAGATTGTTTGAGGTCAAAGGAGGCTTTTCCGCCCAAAGATCTGGCAAAATTGACGACACAGGTGTTTGGAACTTTGCTCCTGTTTATTTGCTTGATTCCAACCGAAAGCATTGTAACACCAAAAATAAAAACCAAAATAGCTAGAGATCTCTTCACTCTCACTCAAGACATCTAGTGGTCAATTTCTTCAGATTCAACAACGCGACCGTGTTTGATCTGTAGCAATGTGAGCTGCTTGATAGCCTCACCGTATAAATCAAAACCACTGGTACCAGTGACTCCACGATAGTCATTCACTTCAGTCAGCTTTCTTCGCAGATCGTCACGATTTGCAACTGCAGGATCATCGATTATATGCAACAACATAGACGCAACATCAAAAGCTTGAGCCCCAAGGATCGTTGGTTCTTCTTTATAGGTGCTTCGGTAGAGCTCCATAAAACGCCGAACTTCTGACTTTTTACTCTCAGAATAAAAAGCATCAACAAAAACAGCGTCCTTGAGGAATCGTCCGGCCTGACTTGCCAATTCAGGAGAATTCCACCCATTTATTCCTAGTAAGGTGACATCTTTGATACCGTAAAATATTAATTGTGGCGCAATCTGACTGATTCGATCAGCATAATCAGGGATAAAAAGAGCATGGAAAGGGGCCAATGGATATTCCAGTTCCCTCTCTTCCTGTTGCTCTTTTTCATTTTCAATTTCTTCTGTCATTCGGGGAATTTCTACTTCCCGATCTTCCCAAAGAAGTTGCTGAATTTGCTTTTTGAAATCGGTGCTATCTTCTGGATAACTGACAATATCAACAATTTCTCCCCCTGCAGCGTGAAGTTCTTCGGTAAACAACTGAGTCATTTTTTCGCCCAGACTATTTTCAGGGTAGAGAATAGAAAAAGAGATATTTCCCTTTGCCATAGCATAACGGACTAATGCTTTGACTTGTTGCTCCGCAGTCAGAGTATCACGAAAAATAAAATTGCCGACTTCAGGTAAACCTTCACTTTGGGCAAATGACACCATTGGTACCATTTCGCGTTGAGCCCGCTGAGCAGCGTCTCCAGCAGCACTACCAAGAAGAGGTCCGATGACGGCCATGACCTTATCGTCATCGGTCAAACTACTCACCAACTGAGCAGAAGTGACACCCTCTACAGCCGTATCCTGATAGATAAAACGCGCAGGTAACTGGGTTTTATTATGTTCCTGTAAGGCAAGTTCCAGCCCTTTTTTAACCAGTTGTCCATAAGATTGATAGCGGCCACTTAAAGGGAGGAGAACACCAATACTATCGCGGCTGAGCCAATTTTCAGCACTGGTTCTTTGCAACAATTGCTCAGCTTCTTGCCAGTAAGGAAATGTAACACGAGATGCAAATAACTTTTCTAAATGCTCTTTTGCCTGGTCCGATTGCTGTTGAACTAAGGCTCTGCGGGCTAACTGCAGTCGGGCATCCTGCCCGATGGCAGTCCCTTGCCACATAAAAGCCGCTTCAGACAGGTCCGCATCATTAATGTGGTTTTGGAGTATCTGGTGAGCCTGAGCAAGGATTGTAGCAGGGTTAGAAGTAATCAATAGCTGTTTTTGCAGATAAAAAAGGGACCAGAGAAACTTGCTCTTAGCTGTTGAGGCAACAGTCAGTGATTGATATAGTCTTGCTTGATCCGCCAGAGAGAGGTCTTCACTGAGTAAAGGCTGTAATTGTTGTAACCCGAGGTCATATTTTCCGGTTTTGACCAAGCTGTCTCCAAGTAGCAGCTCAACTTCAGGACTCCTGAGTTGCACAGGGATACGTTGTAGATAGAGTATTGCATCACCATAGTTCTGCTGCTGCGAAAATATCCGCGCAATCACAGTAAAAGCCTGGGTCGTTTCAGGAGAGTCCATATTTTGCTGAACATACCCGCGCAGGACAGCTAGTGCTTGATTCAGCTTTCCCTCTTGGAATAACTCCTGTCCATGTTGCAGATCATCAGCCTCAGCGGTTGTGACAGTTACCACCGAAAATAAAAACAGCAACATTGCAGACAGAACTCCGATTCGGATCAAGTTTAAAATCTGCGTCATGCGCACTCCATAATGCCTGGTGATAGAAAAATCTCAGTCGAACAATTCTTTCACTTTATCAAAAAAACCTTGTCTTTGGGGATGTATTTCCTCTCCACCCTCTTTAGCAAACTCTTCAAGCAGTTCACGCTGCCGAGCATTAAGTTTCGTTGGAATCTCAACCTTCAAAACCACTAATTGGTCACCACGGCGATGATGCCCCTGGAGTGCAACAATACCCTTCCCCGAAAGCTTGAAAATCTTGCCCGTCTGAGTCCCTGCGGGCACCTTAAGATTAACTTTCCCTTCAAGAGTTGGAACCTGAAGATCACAGCCAAGAGCTGCCTGGACGAAGGAGATCGGGATTTCACAAATAACATCCTGACCATCACGCTGAAAAATTGAATGTTCCTCTACGCTGATAACAACATAGAGATCACCGGGGGGGCCTCCCTGAGATCCGGCATCTCCTTCTCCGCTCAATTTTAAACGGATACCATCTTCAACTCCCGCGGGAACTTTCAACTCTACAGTACGTTTACTCTTAACCTGTCCCGTACCACGGCAATCAGGACAGGGATCGGCAATAATTTTCCCTTTCCCATGACAATCGGGACAAGGTCGGGTCATGGTGAAGAAGCCTTGCTGATAACGAACCTGACCAGCTCCTCGACAGGTTGAGCAGGTTTGTGCATCAGTTCCCGGGCGGGCACCCGAACCATGGCAGGTTTCACAAGCTTGCTTACGTGGCAATTGGAGATTTTTTTCGGTGCCAAAAGCAGCTTCCTCAAAACTGATGGTCAGGTTATAACGAAGATCGTCTCCGCGCTGTCCATGGCTTCCCCGTCGAGAACCGCCACCGAAAATATCACCGAAAATATCACCGAAAATATCTTCAAATGGAGCCCCGCCGAAACCACCGCTGGAAAAGCCACCGGAGCCGTTAACACCAGCATGACCAAATTGGTCGTAAGTTGCTCTTTTCTGTGAATCAGAAAGGACTGCATAGGCCTCTGAAAGCTCTTTAAATTTACTTTCTGCCTCTGCATTACCTGGATTTTTATCGGGGTGATACTGGATTGCCAAGCGGCGATAGGCCTTTTTAATTTCCGTTGAACTGGCGTTTTTATTGACTTCCAGAACCTCGTAGTAATCGATCTTTGCCAAAATATCTATCCTGATCTAAAAAGACAGACGCCGGCTTATGATACGCCGGCGTCTGTTGTTCTCAAAAATTATTTCTTTTCGTCGACGTCTTCAAATTCTGCGTCAACGACATCATCCGCAGGTGCATCAGTTGCACCGCTATCAGGCTCACCAGCAGCCCCAGCATCATCCTTGGATTGCGCATACATCATCTCTGCCAACTTATGAGAAGCCTGAGCCAATGCTTCGCTCTTTGTTTTGATTTCTTCGGGGTTGTCACCCTCAATCGCTTTTTTCAGTTCTTCCAGAGCCTCTTCAATTTGTTTCTTGGTGGCACTATCCAATTTTTCACCATGCTCAGACAATGATTTCTCTGTAGTATAGGCCAGACCATCCGCCTGATTACGGGCTTCGACCAGCTCGCGCTTGTTCTTATCTTCGCTGGCATGAGCTTCGGCATCCTGGACCATTTTGTTTATCTCTTCATCAGATAAACCACTTGAAGCGGTAATCTGAATAGATTGCTCCTTACCAGTTCCAAGATCTTTAGCCGAGACATGAAGAATACCGTTAGCATCAATATCAAACGTAACCTCGATTTGAGGAACCCCGCGCGGAGCAGCCGGGATCCCAACCAGTTCAAAGTTACCGATAGTTTTGTTATCGGTTGCCATTTCCCTCTCACCCTGAAGGACATGCACTGAAACTGCAGGCTGATTATCTGCTGCGGTAGAGAAGACCTGGCTCTTTTTACAAGGCACAGTGGTATTTTTTTCAATCAACTTGGTCATCACACTACCAAGGGTTTCAATTCCCAGAGATAATGGAGTGACATCGAGTAACAGAACATCCTTAACGTCACCAGCAAGAACACCACCCTGAATAGCGGCGCCAATAGCAACAACTTCATCAGGGTTAACCCCTTTACTCGGTGCTCTACCAAAGATCTCTTTGACCCGCTCTTGCACAGCTGGCATCCGCGTCATACCACCAACGAGGATAACCTCAGTAATTTCATTGGCAGACAACCCGGCGTCCTTTAATGCAGTTTGACATGGTCCGGTTAACCGAGAGATCAGCTCACTACAAATGCTTTCCAACTTGGAACGAGACAACTTAATATTCAAGTGCTTTGGTCCTGATTGATCTGCAGTGATAAAAGGCAGGTTGATGTCAGTTTCCATGGATGAGGAAAGCTCACACTTAGCTTTTTCAGCCGCTTCTTTTAACCGTTGCAGAGCCATCTTGTCGCCACGCAGGTCTATTCCCTGATCTTTTTTAAATTCATCAGCAACATAATCGATAATCCGTTGATCAAAGTCTTCCCCACCAAGGAAGGTATCGCCATTGGTCGATTTTACTTCAAAAACGCCATCGCCAAGATCCAGAATAGAAACATCAAAGGTACCACCACCGAGGTCAAAAACCGCAATGGTCATCTCATTTTTCTTATCCAGACCGTAGGCCAAAGATGCTGCAGTAGGCTCGTTGATAATACGCAAAACATTCAGGCCGGAAATTTTACCGGCATCCTTGGTTGCCTGACGTTGAGAATCATTGAAGTAGGCAGGGACAGTGATAACTGCATCGGTTACTTTTTCACCGAGATAGTCTTCAGCTGTCTGCTTCATTTTTTGCAGAACCATAGCTGAAATTTCAGGTGAACTATATTTTTTATCCCGAGCTTCAACCCAGGCATCACCATTATCTGCTTCAATAATTTTGAACGGGCTGATTTGCATATCCTTCTGGACAGCTTCAGAGCTGAACTTACGACCAATCAAGCGCTTAATAGCAAAAAGTGTGTTTTCGGGATTGGTCACAGCTTGACGTTTTGCCTGCTGCCCCACAAGCCGCTCCCCACTTTCCGTGAAAGCGACAATTGACGGTGTTGTACGCGAGCCTTCTGAGTTAGCGATAACGACAGGCTCGCCACCTTCCATCACTGCAACGCAGGAGTTTGTAGTTCCAAGATCAATACCTATTATTTTACCCATAATTTTAAATCCTCCTTAGAGATTTTGTCAGAGATTATTGCTCTTCGTCAGTTTCTTCTGCTGAGTTATCAGCTTCAGTTTCTTTATTTGCCGGGGCCTTTGCCAGCATCACAAAAGCAGGTCGCAGCAAACGACTATTCAGTTGATACCCTTTCTGCATCTGTTGCACCACTGTATTGACGGGATGTTCGTCTGATTCCAGCTGCCCCATAGCCTGATGATATGCGGGATCAAATGGTTGGCCAACTGCATCAACCGGCTCCACTCCAAATTTCGTCAGCAACTGACTGAACTGGGTCAGAGTCATTTGCACCCCTTCAAACAGACCATCATTCGTTTCGGCTTGCTCAGCATGGTCAACAGCCCGCTCAAGATTGTCAATAACCGGAAGAATCTCACGAAGAATATTCTCATTGGCAAACTTGGCTAAATCTTCTTTGTCCCTCTGAGTCCGTTTTCGCAGATTTTCCATTTCGGCCAACGTTCTCAGGTATTGCTCCTGATGCACCTTAATATCATTTAAAGCCTGGGTTAATTCATTACGGAGCTTTTCAATTTCATCTTCTGTTTCTACGACCTCAGGCTCGATGATGCTTGGTTCTTCTATTTTATCATCCGGCGTATTGTTTGCGTTTTTTTTTGCCACTTTTTGCGCTCCTCGCGTCTATCAATTCTTCTACATTTTTAAAAATGATGAATCGCCCCACAAACCAAGGGTCCATCCTGACTTTGTAACGGCGACGGCTTTATTTTATCCCTTTATCCAAAACTCGACTGACAAGTTGTGCGGTAAAGTCGACGATCGGAACCACTTGCGAGTAGTTCATTCGCATCGGACCAATGACTCCAAGGGTTCCGATAGCTCCTTTTTTATTGGAAAAGTTTGAAGTTACCAAGCTACATCCCTGTAAATCAACGTCGCTGCTTTCACTGCCAACAAAGATTTGGACCCCTTGAGCAGATTGAGCGCGATCCAGTAATTCGATCAGAAGCTTTTTGCTTTCAAGACTTTGTATCAACTGCTTCATCTTCTCTGGAGTAGAGAATTCGGGCTGCCCCAGCATCAATGACGCACCGGAAACATAGACCTGATCTTCCACTTCATCCTGTAGTGCTGCGCACGACAGACTTAACGCCTGTTTTTTTAGCAGATCATACTCAATCCGCTCCTGGTGTAATTCCTCATTTAGTTTCGCGCGAATCTCCTGTATCGACATTCCGTTCAATTCTTTATTGAGATAATTACTGATCTGTTCAAGGTCGCGCGATGTAAGAGACGAATCGACCTCTATCACTTTGTTTTGAACCAGCCCGGCTTCTGAGACATATATCGCTAATAGTCGCCCCTGAGACAGGCGGATAAATTCAATTTGACGAAAGACTGTAGAGACGAATTTTGGTGCCATAACCAGCCCGGTATATTGCGACAGCCCAGAAAGAACCCGCCCAACTTCCTGCATGATATCTTCCATGCGCATATTCTTGAACCGATAGCTATTACGCAGATTCTTTTTTTCATCTCTATTCAGATTACGAACCTCAAGCAGAGAATCAATATAATATTGAAACCCTTTTCCGGTCGGTATCCGTCCTGCCGAGGTATGTGGTGAACAGAGCAGACCCATATCTTCCAAATCTGCCATCACATTGCGCACCGATGCAGGGGACAGATTGAAATCATGCTTGCGGCTGATAGCTCGACTTCCAACTGGCTCAGCAGAGGCGATGTAGTCTTCAACAATCGCTTCAAGAATATTTTGGCTGCGTTCGTTTAATGATTCAGCCATACATACCACTCCAATAAATTATGGGAGTTAAAAACCTCAATCCACTATTAGCACTCAGTAGAGGCGAGTGCTAATAGTGGAGATTATCAACGGTATAGATCTTTGTCAAGTCTTATGGAAACAGGAGGAGGGCATAACATTTCTCATGCATAAACGGGCAAGGACTTCACAGAAAATTGCATATCAGATGGTCATAGATAATCCAGCCATCTGCATTTAAGTGGCAGCGATCATTATTAAACCGCAGGTATTTTCTAACCTTATCGATTGCATGACTGAACACCTGCTCAAACTGGAGGCCAAATTTTTGTTGAAATTCTTCTAAATCAATTCCTGTGCTGGTGCGTAAAGCCAAATATACGAATTCATTCATCGCTCCATTCTGGTCATATGTCTCCAGAAGCTCACTGGGGTTTTCCCCCTGCAGCAATAATTCTTTATACCGTTCAAAATTTGCTGGAATATGCCAACGTTCTCCCCACTCCTGATTTACAAAACCGTGAGCCCCTATTCCAATACCAAGACAGTCTTTACGCTGCCAATAAGCCTGATTATGTCGGCATACCCGGTTTGATCTGGCAAAGTTTGAAATTTCATAATGTCCATACCCTGCTGCTTTCAATTGATGATGAAGTAACTGATATTGATCGGCATAAAGACCTTCTTCACATGACACTATTTCTCCCGATTGCTGTCGACTGGAAAATTCCGTACCCTCTTCAAATGAAAGTCCATATACAGAGATATGCTCCGGCTCAAAATTTAAAAGTGCAGAAATTTCCTGATCTAATGAGATTAGGTTTTGATTGGGAAGGGCAAACATCAGATCAAGACTCAGGTTATCAAACCCTGCAGTCCGGGCATTTTGGATACTTTCTCTAGCCTGCTTTACCGTATGAATTCTACCGAGGAGTTGTAGATTTTCGTCTTTGAGTGATTGCACACCCAATGATAGACGATTAATTCCAGCCCCGCGATATCCTTTTAACTGATTCAGAGTCAGTGTCCCCGGATTGGCTTCCAGAGTAATTTCGGCAACATCATCTATTCCGAAGTATTTATTTATGCCGTTAAGGATTTTCTCCAGTTGTTTTACTGAGAGAAGAGATGGAGTTCCGCCACCAAAAAAAATGGTTTCCAACGGTACCCCGCCTTGCATATCCCTGGATACAATCCCAACATTGAGCATTAGCAGCTCGACATAATCCTCGAGCTGTTGCTGAGTGCCTACATGGGAAAAAAAATCACAATAGGGGCATTTACTGGAACAAAAAGGGATGTGCAAATAAAGTGAAACCATCGGCTAAAAAACCGCTGAATAACTAGAAGGGTTAAGATTCGCTTCCTCTAGGCAACTGCAAAAGCCGATCTTCATTTTGGGATTGATAAAGATCCTGTCTGTTTCTCAAATTCAGCCTGAATTTGGCGACATTTTTCAAAATCACCATCAGCACATACTGCTGTAATGGAGATACTTGCAGGACAACTCTCTGCACAACTATCATCCTGGCCACAAAAACATTGTATATCCAGAAGCTTTGCCTCATTACTACTACAACTCCCGGAGATTCCCTTACGCCCAAAGAAAATCCCGATTGACAGGCCGGAAAAGGCAAGGAGAAACACAATTAAAGCGGGAAGAAGAAGTTCCATCATAATTCCTCTACTGATGCAAGGTATGGCTTAAATGCTGTACTGTACTTTTCGATATATGTTTCATTTTGCTTCACCAACATAAAAATTGCAAGTTGCTGTTGTTCAGCAAAATGCATTCCCTTCTCCGGCCCCATAACCATGATTGCCGTTGCTAGGGCATCGGCTCGCATACAGGAACTGTCAATAACGGTTACAGAGACCAGATTGTGACTTACTGGATAACCGGTCGAAGGGTCAATCGTATGAGAATAGCGAACACCATTATGCTCGAAAAAGTTGCGATAATCACCAGATGTTGCCATGGCAGCGTCTTGAAGAAGTAAACGCTTTCTGACGCTTCGCTGTTCAGCAACGGGGCTTTCAATGCCGATCACCCATTGTTGTTGAAGATTTTTATGACCATGAGTGACTATTTCACCACCAATTTCGACTAGGAAGTTCTCGATTTGGTTCTCGATTAATAGATTGGCAATCGCATCAACCGCGTACCCTTTGGCAATGGCGGAAAGGTCGAGAAAGATGGCACTATCACTTTTACGTATCGACGGAGGGGTGTGACGCAGGTCGAGCTTCTGGTATCCGGACTGTGAAAGTAGTTTCTGAATATCTTCAGCATCAGGGATCGCATCGATGCTGAGCGTGGGTCCAAACCCCCACAGATTCACAATCTTTCCAACAGTTATGTCAAAAGCACCCTGGCTGATTTCGCTGATCTCTTGAGCAGTCTCTACAACGGTCACGGTTTCAGTAGAGATTGGCACCCACTCCCCACCTGAAGAACGATTAAAACGAGAGATATCTGAATCTTTTTTATAGGTTGACATCTCATTGTCAATCGTAGCAAGGCGTGCGCTGATCTTTCCCGCCATAACCTTTTTATCGATAATATGCTCGTCTAACGGAACAAGCTTTATATGGTAACTGGTACCCATAATAGTTCCAGCTATGGTTATGGGCTGCTCACTGCTGGTGGTAGTTTGATTCAGGTAGATCACTGTCCCGACAAGTACGATCAAAGCAGCAATGAGCCAATATCGGCGTTTCATCCATTTCTCCAAAAAAAAGCCGCATCAACTGATGCGGCTTTTTGGTATTTTTTCATCAGCAAAACCTACATATCACCAATTTCAAGAGCTATGCGTGCTAATTTATGCTTTTGCTGCTGTTCCATGAGTAACAAATTTTCAAAGATTTCACGAACTTCTGAACTGGTTGCAGCTTCTGCCATTCCCTTGTACGAGGCAACCAGGCAACTATCGATATTGAGGCCGATATTCATGACATCTTCAACGCTCATATCTGCTGGATACTGGCTCACATCAAAAGGTTGCAGAAGGCACTTCTCTTGAGCATATTGGTACCAGGAATTGAGTGCTTTTGAACGAACTTCCTGAGAATAATCAGATAAGGCACGCTCCAGATGTGCTTCATGGCGCACCAGATAATCCAGTAACATTTTTACCTTGGCACTCTCAGCTTGATTGCCCAGCTGTTGATAAAATGTGCTGGCCCGCTGATGAAAAGCCCGGGCGGCATTTATAATCTCTTTCGCTTGTCCGTATGGCATCTGGATCCCCTTTTATGATTAAATACTGAGACTTAACCGCCAAAATCATCAAACATAATGTTTTCACGTTCGACCCCTTGCTCAAGGAGCATGTTGGTCACTGCGTTAGCCATCAACGGAGGACCACACATGTAATATTCACAATCCTCTGGGGCTTCATGATCTTTGATATACTCATCATAGAGAACTTGATGAATAAATCCGGTATATCCAGTCCAATTATCTTCCGGCAATGGATCAGATAGAGCAATATGCCAGCTGAAATTCGGATATTTTTCCTGCAGTTCATTAAATTCTTCGACATAGAACATCTCTTTCAAACTACGTGCTCCATACCAGTACGTCATCTTTCTGGTAGAGTTCAAGCGCAGCAGTTGATCGAGGATATGCGAGCGCATCGGTGCCATTCCGGCACCGCCACCAATAAAGACCATCTCATTATCAGTATCGCGGGCGAAAAATTCGCCGTAAGGGCCGGAAATTGTCACTTTATCACCTGGTTTCAAATTAAAGATAAAGGATGACATCTGCCCCGGAGGAGTTCCCTCAGGTGCATTTGGTGGTGGTGGACAAACACGCACATTGAGCATGATCATCCCTTTTTCCAAAGGATAACTGGCCATTGAATAGGCGCGCATGATGGGCTCTTTTACAACAGACTTAAAGCGCCACAAATTGAATTCATCCCAATCAGCCTTGTATTCGTCTTCAATATCAAAATCAGAATAGGACAGTTCATGCGCCGGAGCTTCGATTTGTATATAACCCCCAGCCCTGAAATCGCAATCTTCCCCTTCAGGAAGATTAACAACCAACTCCTTAATAAACGTCGCCTTACCATCATTTGAACGTACAGTGCACTCCCACTTTTTGATGTCAAAAATTTCTGCAGGAATACCAAGTTTCATATCCTGCTTGACACCCACCTGGCAAGCAAGGCGGAGACCTTCGCGCGCCTGGCGCTTAGTGATAAATCCAGTTTCAGTTGGAAGAATATCGCCGCCACCATCAAACACTTGAATGTGACACTGACCGCAAGTACCGCCACCACCACAAGCTGATGGAATGAAGATCCCCTGCTCAGCTAACGACCCCAGAAGCTTACCACCAGGCTTTGTATCGATGGTTTTATCAGGATCATCATTAATAAAAAAATGGATTTCACCACTGGGAACCAAACTCTTGCGTGCCACCAGAATGATGGCAACAAGCGCGAGAATGACTCCTGTGAACATGGTACTTCCTGCAATTACGAGTTCCATACTATCACCCAATCCTTAATATTCTAGTTCTACTGCTTTTAAAATTGCAGACCAGAAAATGCCTGAAACGACATGGCCATCAAACCAACAATGATAAACGTGACTCCAACACCTCGTAACCCTTTAGGGACATCACTGTAGCTTAGTTTTTCACGGATACCAGCCAGCAGACAGATGGCCAAACCAAAACCAACACCGACACCAGCACCGTAAACTGTACTTTCCAGCACACTATAGTCACGCTCCACCATGAATAAAGCCGCACCCAAAATGGCGCAGTTTACCGTAATCAGAGGAAGGAAAATCCCAAGTGCGTTGTACAGCGCAGGGAAGTACTTATCAAGAGCCATTTCAAGTATCTGGACAATTGCGGCAATAACACCAATGTAACAAATCAGACCCAAAAAACTCAGGTCAAGATTCGGATAGCCTGCCCAGGCCAGAGCCCCTTTTTTAAGTAAGAAAGTATAAAGCAGGTTGTTGACCGGCACAGTGATAACTTCAACAACAATAACCGCTAAACTCAACATAATTGCGGTATCAACTTTCTTCGATACTGCAATAAAGGTGCACATTCCCAAGAAGAAAGTCAGGGCAATGTTGTCGATGAAAACCGAATTAAAGAAAATCATAAAATAATGAGACATCACGGTTATTCCTATTCTTGAAGTTCAGGTTTCCAGGTACGCAAACCCCAGATAATGAAGCCGATAAGGAAAAAAGCACTTGAAGCGAGTAGCATCAATCCATTAGTGACATACCAACCACCATCATTCACGGTGTTTAGAATAGTCACACCAAAAAGCTTACCGGAACCAAATAGCTCGCGAACAAAACCAACAGTCAACAAAATGATGCCATAACCCAGACCATTGCCAACACCATCAAGAAAACTCAAACCTACCGGATTTTTCATCGCATAGGCTTCAGCACGCCCCATAACAATACAGTTCGTGATAATCAGTCCAACATAAACTGACAACGCCTTGCTCATCTCATAGAGGTAGGCTTTAAGCATCTGATCAATGATAATAACCAAGGTCGCAATTATGGTCATCTGCACAATGATCCGGATACTGTTAGGAATATGGTTGCGAATAGCACTGATAGCCGCATTAGAGCAAGCCGTAACCAGAGTCACCGCTACTGTCATAGTGAGTGCTGTTGATAGTTTGTTGGTAACAGCCAGCGCTGAACAGATCCCCAGGATCTGCAAAGCAATCGGGTTGCTATTAAATAATGGATCCAGCAGGGCGTCTTTTGCTTTTGCCATGATTAACCTCTCTCTGCTTTAAGTTTGGCCAAGAATGGTGCATATCCATGCTCACCAAACCAGTAACGGATAACGCCGTGAACTTTGTTGCCAGTAACTGTTGCTCCAGCAATACCGTCGATAGTATTGACAGCATCAGCAGCGTTTGGATCATACTTCCCTTTTTTAACAACCTTCAACGCAAGGTTACCAGAGCTGTTAAACACCTGCTTGTCTGGCCATTGTTTTTTCCAATTTGGGTTGTCAATTTCTGCACCAAGCCCCGGAGTTTCTGCATGCTGATAGAAAGTTAGCCCTTTGACTGTTGTCCCATCAGCAGCAAGGGCAATATAGCCATACATTGGACCCCACATCCCCGCACCCCGGATTGGCAGGATCACACTACCGTCTTTTTCCACGTAAATTGCAGCGTACTTAGCGCGAGTCCCTATTTGAGCGAGATCCAGGTCTGCCGGAATTTTTTCCGAAAGTTCGGGATTGTCCACAGCCTCTTTTTGATCGTATGTAGCCGCATCGACTGCGGTGGTATACTCACCGGTATCCAGATCGACCAGCTTGAGCTCCATATTGGAGGTGAACAGCTCGTCAACATTGCCACCTTCGTCGATCTGCTGCTGAAAACCGCCAGCAGCAAGTACTGTTTTACGGATTTCAAGCTGTTTGTTGTAGGCTTCCTTGTCGATCCGCACAATTGCCGCCAAACAAACCAAAATTGAACAGACAACACAGAGCAGAAAGGCTACCAGGAATGTTTTTAAAATAGAATCATTAGACATGGCGCATCTTCCTTTTCTTGATGTGTGCGTTCACGACCAGGCGGTCAATCAGTGGGGCCATAACGCTACCAAACAGGAGAATAATTCCGACACTTTCGGGCATTGTCGGATTGTAAACACGAACAATGACGATCAGCAATCCGACGAGGATTCCACTGATCCACTGCCCCTTAACCGTCATAGCTGAAGCGGAATGGTCGGTCGCCAGAAAAACGACACCAAAGGCCAGGCCACCAAGAACCAAATGCCAGGCAGGTGTCATCGCATCAGGATTGAACATACACAGAACTGAAGAAAGTCCCACGACACCAATCAGGATCGAGACTATAATCCGCCAAGACGCAATCCCTGTAACCAGCAGGATAAAAGCACCAAACAAACAGGCAAGAGCTGATGTCTCTCCCATGGATCCCGGGATAGTTCCAAGAAAAGCTGACTGCCATGAGATGCCCTGTGCAGCCAGACTTGAAACACCATCATTCAGGGCCATAGTCAAAGGTGTTGCCCCGGTATAACCATCAACGGCGGTCCAGACGGCTTCACCCACCATAGAACTGGAATAAGCCAAAGACATGAATGCCCATGAAGCTAGAGCCGGATTCAGGAAATTCATCCCGACACCGCCAAATATTTCACGGCCGATAACCACACCAAACGAGGTTGCGATGGCAACCTGCCACAAAGGAGCTGTCGGAGGCATAAGCAAAACGATCAGAACTGAGGTCACCAAAAAGCCAGCACCAATAGTTTTTTTGCGCATGGAAGCAAAAATCGCAACCCAAACGGCCTGAACCAACATGACCACAATCAACATAGGCAGGAAGATCCAAAGGCCCTTGGTGAGGTTGGCAAAGATTGAGGTGCTATCGCTAAGCGCCGGCAAGGCATCGATCTGCCCGGCCGCCAACATCTGGTTCAAAGTGAGGTTCGCCTGGAAACCGCTGTTCCACATCGCCATCAAAATGCAGGGCAGCAATGCCAGCATAATGATACTCATAACCCGCTTGTGATTTATACTGTCACGCACATGGGTCGAACCTGTCGTTACATCGGCGGGAGAGTAGAGTGACTTATCTACCGCTTCGGACAATACATCGAGTAATTTCACAGCCGTTATCCCTCTTTCTCAATGGTGGTGAGCGCGTCACGCAACATGATGCCGTAATCATTTTTCCCGGAACAAACATAAGTACATAAAGCAAGATCTTCTTCCACCAGTTCCAGGCACCCAAGATCCTGCGCTTGGTCTGTATCCCCAGCAGCAAGGCTACGAAGTAGAAAATTGGGCAGAGTATCTATCGGTAGAACCTTTTCAAAGGAGCCTATCGCCAGGACATTCCCTTTACTTCCGTATTGACTGGTGTTCATTGGAGCCGAAGGCCCACCTGTTAATGCTGACAAAAATACCCGTTTAATGGAAAATTTGTCAGCGCCTGCAGATAGCGAGGCACAAAATTCACGATTCCGTTTTTCTGGCAACACCGAAACCTGTAAATGGTAGCGACCCAAAAATGCCATTGCCCCTTCAGCTGTTGTGCCATTAAGAACTGAACCGGAAACAACCCGTTGTTCGCCGGCATTCAGTTCATCAGCCAACAAATCTTCCAGGGATGCTCCAATCCGGGTTCTTAGCAAGCGTGGCTTTTTGACACCGGGTCCACCAAGAGCAATAACCCGATCAACCGGCAGTTGACCGGAAGTAAAAAACTTCCCGAAAGCGATCACATCCTGATAATTGACTGACCAGACAGTTTTTGTCTCATTGACTGGATCCAGAAAATGGATATGAGTTCCTACCAGTCCTGCAGGATGGGGGCCTTCAAATTCCTCAGTGCTTGTACCAGCGACTTTAGGCAAAGTTGCTCCCGGCTTTTGACAGACGAAGACGTTCCCTGCTGTGAGTCGGGTCAGGACTTTGAGACCGTTAGTAAAGGCCTGCTCCTCTTCTTTAATGATCACCTCCACATTCGCTGCAAGAGGATTGGTATCCATAGCAGTCACAAAAATGGAGCGGGGCTCACTGTCAATTGCAGGAACCTTATTGAAAGGTCGAGTTCGCAGAGCTGGCCAAAGACCGGAATCAACCAGATTGCTGACCACTTTTTCACGCTCCAGCGTTTCAAGCTCTGTCTCAGAAAAAGAGCTGAAGCTTTCAGCATCAGTGCCATTCAACTTGATAACAACCGATTGTAAAACCCGTCTTTCGCCACGGTTTACGGCTATGACTTCACCACAACCCGGGGAAGTGTACTTGACCCCTTCGGTTTTCTTGTCGGTAAACAACAGTTGTCCAAGCTTGACCTGATCACCAACCTTTACACTCATGCTTGGCTTCATGCCGACATAATCTGGACCAAGCACCGCAACGGTTTTAACCGCCAAGCCATCAGAGATTGTCTGTTCGGGACTGCCCGTAATGGGCAAATCCAAGCCTTTACTGATTTTGATCATGTTAGTGCACTTTCTAAAAAGGGTTGTGAATCAATCCGAGTCCTCTAATTCTTACCAAAATTGGTCATTTTCCTTAGAACCATTACGGATGAAAAGTAAAATTTTTTCACTATTTTACAAAACCGCTAAAGAAGTATAAAATCCCCCTAAAACACGGCTGCTCATCCAAAAGAAATGTGCTATTTGTTAAAAAAAATCGTACACAGTATACACGGACAGCAGGGAAAAACAATAAAAAATATGACATTCTTTTTTTCTTTTTACGGCTCTTTACCGGTAAAGAAAAAAACCCCGGGAACTGCGTATAATATACGCCTGACAAGATAAAACGAGATTTCATATTTAAACAAGATAGGACAATAAAATGAAACAATTGATCTGCGCTTCAATCCAATTCAACATTTCTCTTGGGTATATTGATGCGAACCTTGATACAGCCATAGCAGCATTACAGCGTGTTGCTCAGCAAGAGGCAAGGCTCGCCGTGCTACCTGAGATGTGGAGCTGTGGTTATGACTATCGCAACCTCACAGAACTTGCAAAAGAGACCCCGCGCGTCCTGGAAGAAATTCAAGAGGAATGTCTGAAGCTCGACCTGGTCACCGTTGGCAGCCTGCCAGAACTCGAAGACGGCACTATCTACAACACCGCCTATGTCGTGGACAAAGGTGAAATTGTTGGCAGTTATCGCAAACTGCACCTATTTTCAACCATGCGTGAAGATCAATTCCTCGGTGCGGGAGATCGCAGTTTAGTTGTCAACACATCAGTCGGCAAGCTCGGGATAGCTATCTGCTATGACCTCCGCTTTCCCGAACTGTTCCGCAAGCTGGCATTGGAGGGTGCAGAGATCATCTGTATTCCTGCAGAGTGGCCTAAGCCCCGTCAGGAACACTGGAAAACCCTTCTACGTGCCCGGGCAATTGAGAATCAACTGTTCGTAATTGCCGCAAACTGTTGCGGGGTACAGGGAAAGCTTGATTTTACTGGCCTCAGCCAGCTGATCTCTCCGCTGGGAAATGTTCTCCAGATAGCAGAAGAGAAAAACACAGAACTGGTAGTAAAGTTCGATTTTTCTGAAATGGAACAATATCGTGAAAAAATTGACATTCTTAACGACAGACGAGCGGATATCTACGGAACACCTTAGAAGGCTGTCCAAGAATAAGGGGAAAGCAAAAACCGGAAGTTTGAGATTAGATTTTGGCACGGCTGAGAGCCCCCAGCCGCGCTAATAGCTGAAAAGGGGATGAAATATAGGCCAAACAGCTGGGTGTTCAGCCTTGCATTCTTTCTCCGACAGTCTCGTAGTCGCTACGGGTTGCCAACCATAGCATCAGCTTCGGGCATTTGCCGGCAGGCTAAAAATGCCACCAGCATAAAGATTGCGATAACGGAAATCATCACAGAGGCTCCCAGCCATTGGGCTATCAGACCGGTTACACCACTGACAATGGCTATAACTCCGACAAAGCTATTACTGAATGCCACGTAGGTTGCCCTCTCATCAGCTGGAGCAGCATCAACCAAATAGGTTTTGCGCCCGAGCCTCACCCCCGCCTCAGCCAAACCTATCAAGACAAACACCAGTAGATAGCCAGAGTATCGAACTGAATAAACAGGAATAAAAGTCATCAAGAGTGCTATTGACGCCGCCACAAAAGCGATAAGAGAACTCAGGGCCATAACCTTTTTGCTGGTTTGATCTGCCATTTTCCCCCAGAATGGACTACTGAGGACCTGAGACACTCCAACGGCTATAATCAGCGCGCCAATACTTTGAACCTTCAGTTGTAACAGTTGCCCTGCGTGCAAAACAAAAAAAGGCGTCGCCAGCTCAACCGAAAGCAAGAGAGAGCGAGCTCCTAGAAACCGCCTAAACCCAGAACATTGCCAAAACAATTGCAGGCCTGCCTGTGATTCTGAAATGGCGTTGCGTCCCCCCTGGACAGCACCAGGAAATTCACGAATCAGCGCGAAAAAGAGAGCAGAAAGACTCCAAAGAACGGCAGCGGCCAGCAGGAGAATCAGCACTGGTGTCAGGTCATGTTGCGCCATTCGGAAACGGTTCAACAACAGTCCGGCAGCAGTGGTGAGAAGCCCGCCAACAAGTGCCCTGCGAGCTAACAACCGTCCGCGCCTCCCCTTATCAATAGTCTTACCTAAAACATCCTGAAACGCAACCGACGCTGTACCGCTGGCGGTACTGAAAACAATCAGAAGTCCAAGCGAGGAAAAACCAGCTCCTGCGGGTGGAAGCCAAAGGGCGACCGGAATCATCAGCAACAAACAAAGAGCCTGAATAACAGCTGAACCAACCCAAACCCATTTACGTTTCGCCAGTTGCCTTATCTGTCCGGCAACAACCATCTGCGGGAGCAATGAAAAACTCTGCTTGATCGGCATCAGAAAGCCAAACATCCAAACGGGAGTCCCCAACAATTGAAACAGCCAGGGGAGAATCAGGTTAGGCCCTGCAATTTGCTCTGCCAGTTTTGAAGCAGCACCGTTACAGACATTGATAACAAAATTTCTCGAAGACTCCCGACAAGACTCTATGGGGATACTCTGGCAGGCACGATCTAAATCATCATCACTCGAAAGCACACTGGAAAGGTATTTTTTGAGCTCAATCATATTCTATTCAGCAAGCAGTTGCGCATCTTGACGATACTTCTTCGGAACCTGCTGGAAACTGTCTGCAAACTGGAGGGTTCCGTCGCTATCAACATAGATATACCGATTTGAT
Source organism: Desulfuromusa sp. (assembly GCA_036351455.1). Classification (GTDB taxonomy): domain Bacteria; phylum Desulfobacterota; class Desulfuromonadia; order Desulfuromonadales; family Geopsychrobacteraceae; genus Desulfuromusa. The sequence goes on along the minus strand of JAZBPC010000035.1, from coordinate 4,680 downwards.
TTTTTGGTTGCAGGAGGCACAACAGTTGCCGTGTTTTCAATCACGGACTCAATGGAAGCTGGGGCAGCAGGTGTATCCTCCTTCAGCAGACCTATCAGGCGGCTACGAAAATCAACATAGAATTGTTGTGTCTGTTTCAACCCCGGGCTGTGCAGTGGCAGTTTGAGCATCAATTGATCAAAACCAACAACCAGGGTAGAAATAACAACCAGCCACAAAAAATATTTCAATACTTTCAGCATTTCAACTCCCATAAACGACTGATCAATACTACCCGTGTCACCACTAAAACTCAAGAAGGAGACAAAACATACCAGAACATTTCTGAGTTGACTGCGATTTGACTTTCACCGGAGTTTAGATGTAGAAGGTTAGGTTGAAAGTTTTACTGAGAATCTTAAAAAGAACCGATTATACTTGAACAACTCAAAAGAAAGACAGGAGCTTAAAATATGAGTGCTGCAGAATATGATGTCATCATTATTGGAGGTGGTCCGGCCGGAATGACTGCTGGTCTCTATGCTTCCCGGGCACGTTTGAAAACCCTGCTACTTGAAAAAATGATTATGGGTGGACAGATGATGACGACAACTCTGGTTGAAAACTGGCCGGGGTATCCGGGTGGAATTGGTGGCCCTGAACTGATGACCCGCTTTCAGGAACATTGTGTCGAATTCGGTCTTGAAACCGACTATGGCACCGTCGAGAAAGTTATCGACAACGGCAATACAAAAACTTTAATTGTCGACGGTAAAGAGATGACCTGCAAAGCCGTTATTATTGCAACGGGAGCTATTCCACGAAAACTGGGGATTGAAGGAGAAGAAGCTCTGGTTGGCAAAGGAGTTTCCTACTGTGCAACATGTGATGGTGCTTTTTTCCGTGAAGTTCCAATTGCAGTGATCGGTGGTGGAGACACCGCCGTTGAAGAAGCTTTATTTTTGACCCGTTTTGCCAGCAAAGTCATCTTGGTTCATCGACGGGATCAGCTACGAGCAACCAAAATTCTTCAGGACAGGGCCATTGCCAATGAAAAAATTGAAATTGCCTGGAATTCTGTCGTTGAAAGTTTCGAATCTGACAACAGCGGTCTTACAGGTGCAGTGCTGAAAGACACTCAGACAGGTGAAACCCGCAAAATTGAGATTCAGGGAATGTTCGTTGCTGTTGGTGTCACTCCAACAACTGGCTTTATCAGTGACCTGATTGACTTAACCGAGGATGGTTACATTAAAGCAGGAGAAGACACGAAAACTAATGTACCAGGTATCTTTGTTGCTGGAGATAATCGCACAACAATTCTCAGGCAGGTATCAACTGCCGTTGGTGATGGAGCCGTAGCAGCACTTATGTGTGAAAGACATATCACCGAGCTGGAACAGCAAAAGTAAGGTCAGCAAAACCAAGCTGAAGGCTTTCAGGTCTTATACTTCCAGATTGAAAGCCTTCAGCCTAAATGACCTATATAGAGGGAGGGGGAAATGCTGGCTAAAGTTATTTCCGGTGCGTTGATTGGCATTGACGCCTACCCGGTTGAAGTTGAAGTTGATATTGCTCAAGGGCTGCCGCAATTTTCCACGGTTGGTCTTCCTGAAGGCGCTGTAAAAGAAAGTAAAGACCGGGTTAAATCAGCCATCAAAAACTCCGGTTATGATTTTCCTGCCCGGCGCATCACCATCAATCTTGCGCCTGCTGATATCCGTAAGGATGGAGCGGCTTTCGACCTGCCAATTGCCATCGGCTTGCTTTGCGCCACCGGTGTCGTTAACGCCGAAAATCTTAAAAAATATATTCTTCTGGGCGAACTTTCCCTCGATGGGCAGATCAAACCGGTTCGCGGGGTTTTACCCGTTGCTGTATCGGCACGAGAGTGGGGAGAGTATTCTTTACTGGTTCCAGCAGATAATGCTGAAGAGGGGGCCATCGTTGCCGGTCCGAAAGTTTATGCGGTCCATGACCTTGGAGAAGCCGTTGCCCTGATCAATGGTGAAAAACTCATTTCCCCTTATCAGGCCACCGAGAGGACACTGGACCAGAATTTCTCTACCGATGGCGAAGATTTTGCTGAGGTGCGCGGACAGGAACACGTCAAAAGAGCCCTCGAAGTTGCAGCCGCTGGCGCTCATAATATTCTGATGTCAGGGCCTCCCGGAAGTGGAAAAACCATGCTGGCACGGCGGCTACCAACAATCCTGCCCGACTTCTCTTTCGAAGAAGCCCTCGAGACAACCAAGATTCATTCAGTTGCGGGATTACTGACACGAAAAGATGCTTTGGTTCGACAACGACCGTTCCGGTCACCACATCACACCATCTCCGATGCGGGTCTTATTGGTGGTGGCAGCTATCCCCGGCCGGGAGAAGTCTCCCTGGCCCATCGCGGAATTTTATTTCTAGATGAATTTCCCGAGTTCAAAAAAAATGTTCTGGAGATGCTCCGCCAGCCGTTGGAGGATGGCCAAGTCAGCATTAGCAGAGCGGCTTTAAGCCTAACTTATCCCGCAAATTTCATGCTGGTTGCTGCTATGAACCCATGAGGTTGTGGGCCCCTTTACCAAGTTTTCTGAAAGGTGGAGTATAGGTCAGCGTGAAATGAAGATTGTCTTCCTGGACCCGGATTTCCTCAACCAGCTCATCGATCAGCTTGATTTTCTCCTCATAGCTTAATATCGGCCACATTGAAGCGAATGTTGTCGCCTTCTCTATCAGGTATTCCTTGGAGATTGCGTTTGTTTCAAGAAAATCTATTTCAGCTTGAATGCGAGGAAGCTCATCCTGAATGTTCTCCTTGCGCTCCTTTAGGGGCAGGAACCTTTCGGTGAAAGTATGCCTATCGATGGTTTGATCCCCGACCAGGTCTACTAACGTGTCGATTTTTTGCTCTATTTTTTTAAGGTCTTTCTTCAGTAAATCAAATCGATCTTTTCTCTCCTTCTTTGTACCGTCAGGGTCTTTGTCGGCCCGCAGTTCTTCAGGACGAATGACCATCATATTTAAGATCTCGAGGAAATGCTCTTCCAAGACATCTTCGTTTAACTTGAAATGGCAGGATCTGCATCGATAGCGGGGCATCAGCATGCCCTTATATTCATGGACGTACATTTTGGTGCCGCATGAACAAACCAGGGATCCACCAAATAAAAATCGACTTTTTTTGGGAACGGTTTTCTGGAAGGGTTGAGCTCTTTGGACAATGAGCGCATTTACGGTTTCCCATAGGTCTTTATCCACCACAGGTTCGACTTCCGTAAACACCCAGTCAGATTCTGGCTTAAGGACCCAAGATTTCTTGTTCCCCTTGCTCTTGCTATAGTTGGCTCGGCGCAATCCTTTATACGTGGTATCAGTAAGAAGCCGCTTGAGTGTCTGGGATTTGAAATCGCTCTTTCTGGCGCGATACCCTTCGTCCTTAAGTTGAGCACAGACTGCCTTCAACCTACCAATTTCTAGATATAATTCAAAAGCTCTCTTGACAATCGGAACCTCAGCAGGGTTTGGAACTAGCTGGCCTTCTTGCCACATGTAACCAAATGGGCCAATGCCCCCTGTTGACTTGCCTTGTCGGGCACGAATGGGAATTGAGGCCGCGACCCGCGCTGAGATTTCTTCACGTTCCCACTGTGCCAGCGCACCGATAACTGTGTAAAGCAAGCGGCCAGCGGGAGTCGATGTATCCAGACTTTCTTCTAGGCTGACCAAGTTGGCGCTGTGCTTCTCAAAAAAATCTGAAAAGTCGAGAAGCTCTCTTGTGTTGCGAGCAAGACGAGCAAGCTTGGAAAAGATCAGTCCGCCTATCTTTCCAGATGCGACATCGGCAAACATACGTTGAGCCTCGGGGTGCTCCGAAACGGATTTACCCGAGACCCCGGACAAGTCATACAACTCTACGACCGTCCAGCCCTTAAGCTCGGCATACATCCGAGCCCTGGCCTCGTGGTTCTTGGGTGATTCACCACGTGCCTGATCTTCGGTGGAAACCCTTATCCAAATTCCAACTTGCATCTGTTCCTTCACTCAAGCGTGTAGCCGGCGATCCTTCGCAGGGAAAGCTTAACGAACTACATCCTTCGACCACTCCAAACAACACGCCCTATGATTTTTAATGACTCAGCACGATCCTTCTGAAGGATCTCTGCGTCGTAGAGTTGGTTGTCACTTTTGATGACGATGGAGCCGTCCAGCTTCCGCTGAATCCTTTTCACGAGAAGAGCATCATCAAACTCAAGAACATAGATAGCGCTGTCCTCAATTCTTTCCGATCTCAAATCCACCAGGATCATGTCTCCATCATTCAATGTTGGGTTCATGCTGTCCCCTTTGACCGACAGCAAGGCCAGATCTTTGCGTGGAACGCGCAAGAAGTTCTGGACCCATTCCTCTTTGAAAGAGACAAAATCAACAACCTGTTCGCTTTGAACATTCCTTCCCGGACCAGCTCCGGCCTCGATTTCGTAGCGCGGAAACATCACGAATCCCCCCTGCACTGGCTCCGACCTGTTTTTGGAGCCTTCCCCTGTCAATAGCCAAGCCGGATTGGTGTCCGGAAAGACCTCCAATAATTTTAAAAGGATATTTACGTCCGGGAAACGGTCACCCCGTTCGTAATTAGCCATGGTGTTCTTGTGAACACCCATCTTGTCGGCTAGCTCCGACTGCTGCATTTCTCCGCGAAGTTCCCTG
>JAZBPC010000034.1:0-2080 GCA_036351455.1 Desulfuromusa sp. | reverse complement strand
TCATCAAGCAACCCGGAGAAGAAGGTTGGTACAAGATTGCGAAAGGGAAATTTCGGTTTCATTCCAATCCGTTACACAAAAATTCTGGACGATAATCATCAGGATTATCATCTCTATAGCTACTACTAAAACAAAAGACATTGCTAGCTTAAACCTATTTTTTCATTCAGCTATCACTGATTTTATCAATTTCCGGTGTATTCCCAAAATAGATTTTTGTGTGAGGCCAGGGAATTTCTATCTCTTCCTGTGCAAAACGATTTTTGATCCGTTTGCGGAGTTCTCCTGTCAGTCCCCACTGTTCACCAGGCTCTGTATAGCCGCGGATGCAGATATCGACACCATTGTCTCCAAGATTGCTGACCCGCATCGCAGCTGGAGTGGATGTTAAATGCTTGCCAAAATCGGGATCATTCTTCAGATCCAGACAGACACTGTCGATAATCTGATAGACATGGCTGATATCTTCTTTATAAGCCACTGTCACGTAAAGATTGATCCGTGCCCAGTCTCTGGTTTGATTACTGGCAAAAGGGATCTGACTATTAGGTATGACATGCATCGTGCCATTTATCTCCCTTATGACGGTCCGCCTCGGACTTATTTTCTCAACTTCGCCTTCCATTCCTGCGATGGTCACCCAATCACCAATCCGGTACCAATCTTCCATGACAATACAGAAGCCCTGAAGATAGTCGCGAATGATGTTTTGAATAGCAAATCCAAGGCCCAGACTGGCAACACCGAGGGTTGCCAACAATGCTGAAGTATCTACCTGAAACACACCCAGAATCATAACAAAGGCAATGATCCATATAACAATAGAGGCCATTTTAATAACCACATAATCCATTGTCTGTGCGCGGAAGCCTAAGTGCTCATGTGACTCAGGCCGACCTTTGGGGATGCTCGCAATGATAATCTTCGGGATCATTTTTTTCTGAACAATATTGAGAGTAATAGCTATCGCAATAATTATGAAAACTTTTACCGCCATTGCCAAAAGTGAAGATAAACTGAAAGAAAAATCAAAAGTAAAAATGAGAGACCTCCCTTGGCCAATTGTTCAGAATGCTCTTTGTGCCTGGCTGGAACCATAAATACGGGAACCAGAACACAAGAATATTGGCGAGCTTAATTTACAAACTCACTCAATTCATTTGTTGCTGGTGAAGATGAAAGAAGCTGTTGAATTGAAAGCCAATTTGATGAGCAACATCTATTGGTAAAGAGGGGATAGACGACGATTTGAAATGTTTGCCGCTATCGGAAGGAGAAACCGAACTATTCTATTTTTGTGGGTTCAACGTTGATAATTTATTGCCAAATATCGGTGAGTTTGGAAAAATTTCTTCCAAACTCACCCTATAGTATAGACGGCTTAATTACCATCTATTTGTGTTCGGATAACATATCGGGGAAACTAAATTGAGTTCTCCACCTTCCCCTTTTTAGTACAGAGAAGCTGGTCTACATGAATACTGATATTGGGGAGTAAAGACAAATGGGACCAGTGCACTAGACAATTTCATCCTGAATCCGATTATCAAACACCCGCTGACTTTTCTTTTCTGATCGTGGCAGACTGGCATAATCGACCAATTCCAGATCGACGGAAACCAGCAGTTGTTTTTTGATCTGATGGGTGACTTCGTGACTTAATTCCGGACTGCGTTTGGCATCCACCCTCTCAGCGCGCTCTACAACTAAACGGAGGTGGTCACGTTCGGCGTCATCGCGGGTCAAATGGATCTGGAATTCAGAGCCGATTCCCGGAACAGCAGATAGAATGGTATCGATACTGCTAGGGTAAATATTTACGCCGCGAAACTTGATGGTGTCGTCACTCCGCCCCTTGATGCGCGAGTGGCGCGGTAAAATGTTGCCACAGCCGCAACGGCCGGGAATCATCCGGGTGATGTCGCGGGTGCGGTAACGGATCAACGGTGCACCCTCTTTGCACAGCGTGGTGACAACCATTTCTCCCCATTCTCCATCTGGAAGCGGTTGCAGGGTTTCCGGGTCGAGAATTTCCACCAGGTAATAATCGCCCCAGTAATGGATGCAATCGTGTTCACTG
>JAZBPC010000033.1:0-3305 GCA_036351455.1 Desulfuromusa sp. | reverse complement strand
TGCTGCCAAGGTTGGTGCACCCCTCGTCGGTTTAAACGATTCAGGTGGAGCCAGAATCCAGGAAGCTGTCGATGCCCTCAACGGGTTTGGAGATATATTTTTCAGAAATTCAATATACTCTGGGGTCATCCCTCAGATATCTGCCATCATGGGTCCATGCGCCGGGGGTGCTGTATATTCACCGGCTCTGACCGATTTTATTTTTATGGTCGACAAGACCTCACAGATGTTTATCACAGGCCCACAGGTTATTAAAACAGTTACTGGAGAAATTGTATCTGCCGAGGAACTTGGAGGAGCAATGACCCACAACAGTGTTAGTGGCAATGCTCACTTTATCGCAGATAACGACCAGGAGTGCCTTGCTCAAATCAGAAAACTGATCCAGTTTCTGCCTTCAAACAGTATGGAAAAAAGTCCGAGTCTGGCTGCAGAAATGGACATTAACAGACTGATCCCTGAATTCGATGACCTGATCCCAGACAACCCCAATAAACCCTACGACATACTCGACGTCATCCTTCCCCTTACTGATGACGGGGATTTTATGCAATCCCAACCCTATTTCGCCACAAACATTATAACCGGATTTGCCAGAATTAACGGAAAATCAGTAGGTGTAATCGCCAATCAACCAAATGTGATGGCAGGCTGTCTGGATATGAACGCTGGCGACAAAGCATCCCGATTCATTAGAACCTGCGACGCTTTCAATATCCCACTACTAACCATCGTTGATGTCCCTGGATTTCTCCCGGGTACTGCCCAGGAATATGGCGGCATCATTCGACACGGCGCCAAAATGCTCTTTGCCTACAGCGAGGCAACGGTACCCAAGGTCACCTTATTGACCCGCAAGGCATATGGCGGAGCATACCTTGCCATGTGCTCTAAATCATTGGGCGCAGACATGGCGTTCGCCTGGCCGTCAGCCGAAGTTGCTGTAATGGGTTCAGAAGGTGCAGTAAACATAATTTTTAGAAATGATATCGCCAAGGCAGAGGATAAGGCTGCAACTAAACAGAAGATACTCGATGAGTACTCAGCCGAGTTCGCTACCCCATACAAGGCCGCAGAGCGCGGATTTGTTGACGATGTTATTGAGCCACACACCTCACGCCAGAGAATTATCGATGCTTTTAATATGCTAGAAGGGAAACGGGAAAAACGTCCTGCAAAAAAACACAGTAACATTCCACTCTAACTAAAGGAGAAAAACATGACAGTTACGGAACTGCTGGCACTTTTTGCCAATCCCGACGTCATGCAGACCTTGTCTACTCCAGACAAGCTTTTGGCAGGACTCATCACAACCATACTTGGAATGGGCATCACCTTTACTGCGCTCATCATTTTACAGTTCATCATTTCATGGATGGACAAACTTCTTAATAATTCAAAAGCTCCACAACCAAAGGTCCCGGTAACAGCACCTGCAGAAAGTCCCTTAACAAAAGCCAAAACCGAACCTCAGCAGGATGACAATGAACTCGTCGCAGTAATTGCCAGTGTCATTGCTATGAAGATGAAAACGTCGGTTGAAAACATAGTAATCAAAAACATTGAAAAAATTGACGATCAATCCCCGGCATGGAATCGTGCAGGGATTATTGAGCAAATGAACAGCAGATTATAAAACACCGGAGGTCCCATAGATGAAAATGTTCAGAGTTGTTGTAAACGGCAGTGAATATAAAGTTGGCATTGAAGAATTGGCTGAAGATAACACCTCGCAACCCACTCAGGCCAAAGCTGCTCCTGTTGCTCAGCCATCCCAGCCCAAACCCGTAGTTAAAGCGCAACCTCAACCTACACCAAAAAAAACAGAGCCTGCTGTAATAGGTGGAACTGTAGTTGCCCCCATGCCAGGCACAGTAATTCAGGTTGCTGTTAATAAAGGCGACAATGTAACTAAAGGACAAACGCTCCTGGTCTTAGAAGCAATGAAAATGGAAAACGAAATCATGGCCCCCGCCGACGGCGTGGTCCAGGAAGTAAACGTTGCCCAAGGCGTATCGGTCAACGCTGGCGATATACTTATTGTCCTGTCATCTTAAAGGGAGACATCTGCCATGCTGGAAGCTCTTCTCGAATTCGCCAAAAGCACAGGGTTTTACGGCCTAACCATAGGCTCAATCGCCATGATCGGCGTGTCATGCCTTCTACTTTACCTGGCCATTGTAAAAAAATTCGAACCATTACTCCTAGTCCCTATCGCCTTTGGTGTTCTACTGACCAACCTTCCGTTTGCCGAGCTAATGGCCGAACCGGTAATGGAAATAACGGAACACGCTATTCACACTACCCAACCAGGCGGCTTGCTCTACTATCTCTTCCAGGGAGACCACTTGGGAATATTCCCTCCCTTGATTTTTATGGGCGTGGGAGCAATGACTGACTTTGGCCCTCTCATTGCAAACCCCAAATCCCTTTTGCTCGGCGCCGCCGCACAGTTCGGCATTTTCCTAACCTTTATTGGGGCTATCGCATCAGGTCTCTTTACAGCTCAAGAAGCAGCCTCCATAGGAATAATTGGCGGAGCTGATGGACCAACAGCTATCTTTCTGTCATCAAAACTTGCCCCTCACCTCCTAGGGCCCATTGCCATAGCCGCATACTCCTACATGGCTCTTGTACCGATAATCCAACCGCCAATAATGAAACTGCTGACCACTCCAAAAGAAAGGGTTATAAGGATGACCCAACTAAGAGAAGTGAGTAAAAGAGAAAAGATCATTTTCCCGATTATCGTAACGATAATTGTATCACTTATGGTGCCTCCTGCAGCTACCCTCATTGGCATGCTGATGCTCGGCAACCTGTTCAGGGAATCCGGCGTTGTCGGCAGACTTGAAGACACCGCCAAAAACGCACTCATTAACATCATCACTATTTTCCTGGGTGTAACCGTTGGAGCGACTGCTACTGCAGAACAGTTCTTAAAGATAGAAACTCTTGCTATTCTCACTCTTGGGGTCGCAGCATTTGCCATAGGTACAGCATCAGGTGTTCTTCTAGCTAAGATAATGAACAAATTTCTGAACATGAACATCAATCCACTGATTGGCTCAGCCGGTGTTTCTGCTGTACCTATGGCTGCCAGAGTCTCTCAGGTAGTCGGTCAGAAGGAGGACCCTGGTAATTTTCTCCTCATGCACGCCATGGGACCAAACGTTGCTGGCGTCATAGGCTCTGCTGTTTCTGCTGGCGTAATGTTATCACTTTTCGGCAACTAAGATCTCAGAGATTGTTGTCTTGTTTCTGAGAAAAACATTCGCAAAGCCCCTCCCTAATAAAACGGGAAG
>JAZBPC010000032.1:0-2870 GCA_036351455.1 Desulfuromusa sp. | reverse complement strand
GTCACGTCTGTTGGCACAAGTGTCCTGTTTCAGCCAAGCAATAATCTCTTGGCCGATACTGTCTATACGATTACGGTTGATGGAGCGATTAAGGATTTAGCAGGAAATCCTCTGGGAACAGCAGTGGTCTGGAATTTTAAAACCGGGAATCAAGTAGACATCTTGGGTCCGCAAGTGCTCACCGTTTTTCCGCCTGATGGCTCAGTAAATGTGCCGACTATTTCTTCGATCGTGGTTGGTTTTGATGAAGCGATCAGACCTTTTCAATTTGGCACCATAGACGGCAGACCGGCTGTCGTTACTTTTAATGATGTGTATACAACTGTCACCATGCTTCCAACCGCAGGTTTACGCCCCGGATCATCCTATAATTCGTCGATATATGTGACTGATCCAGCGGGAACCCAGATGGACGAAGCATTTTTCTGGGAATTTTCAACCGCTCCTTGAGACGCCCTGGTGCACAAACTACTGAAACCCGGAGGACGTGTTTGCTTTGGTGCCAGTGCCTTTCGCGAAAAGTATTCCACGCTCACCTTTGTTAACCGTTATTTCTATTCCAGGTGACCATGCCTGCTTCTTCCTGAATGCGTTCATGTCTGTAGTGGTGAAAAGTCCGTGGAGGTGTTGGAGGTCTATAACGACTGGCAGAATAACTACCTCACGTACAATGCCTGGCCTGAACATCTGGAAGTTTTAGGTGAAGAAATTATCAGGCACCAAAGGAATCCGTCACATTTAACACTCCTGCCGCATATGACGGGTATCGCTAAAGACATTTCTTTCTTCCAGGTTTTCTCTTTCCTGTTTTCCTTCGTATTAATAGCCACTTGCCTCTAGAACCACGCCAATTCCTTTCCGGCACAATCGTTGCGTTCTACAGCGTCATAGGAAATTAATTTCGGACGAACATTCTGCTCAATCCGGACGATATCGGAAAAGGAGAAGCCATGAAAAGAAGTCGTAAAGACCAGGCAAAGGGTTTGTTTCACAAAGTGAAGGGTTCGGCTAAAGAGGTTGCTGGGAAAATAAGCGACAATCCACAACTGCAAGCTGAAGGCACTGGCGAAAAGATTGCCGGAAAAGTTCAGGAAAAGATCGCCCAGGTTGAAAAGATTTTGGGTTCTTAAGGTGGACCGGTGTCATCGTCAAAGACAGAAGAAGTGAAATGAAGAAATTTGTGATGTTAAGCGGAATAGCGGTTATCTACCCGTTATTGCAGCAAGAACCATCAGGAGGCACAAAATGAAACCGTACACGATAGTCGGCATTATTCTGATTGTGGTCGCCGTCGCGGCTTTTACCTACCAGGGGATCAGCTTTACGACCAGAGAAAAGGTTGTTGATCTCGGGCCATTGCAGATGACGGCTGAGAAGACACGAACGCTACCCCTCACCCCGATAGCCGGAGGAATTGCCCTCGTTGGCGGGATTGCTCTGCTGGCGGTGGGACTCAAAAAGAATTGATTTAGGGTCCAGAGACCCGAAAGGAGGAGCGTATGTTATGGACAATTTCTGTCATTCTCATTGTTCTTTGGCTGCTGGGACTGGTGAGCAGTACCACGATGGGAGGGTTTATCCACATCCTGCTGATCATCGCTATTATTGTCATATTGATCAATGTCATTCAGGGGCGCAGAACCTGAGTATTCCTCTATCCCCAAAAGGGAAGCCAATGATTGATGTTACCATCAAAATGACGGTGTCCGCAGCTAAGCGCAATGAAATTTTGCATACCATCAAAGATCTGCTGGTTCACATCCGGCGCGAGCAGGACTGCATAAGCTGCCATTGCTATCTGGATGTTGAAGTGGAAGACATCGTTATTTTCGAGCAGGAGTGGAAAAACAAAGAAGCGCTGGAAGCCCATCTCAGATCTGGCCATTTCAAGGTTCTGCTTGGGGCGATGAAACTGCTTTCAATCGAGCCGGAAATTACGTTTAACACCGTAGTTGCTACGGAGGGTATGGAGGCAATAGCAACACACGCAGAACAGAATCCAACGTTAAGCGACGCTTAATATTAAAGCTGTCAAAACCCAATCGTTACAGACAAAAAGGAGATTACTATGTTCAAAGTAAATCGCATTATGACAATTCTGGCCTGCCTGCTTCTGATCGCTGCCTTCGCAGGGTGCGCACCCACGAGTAAGAGAGAAAGTACCGGTCAGTATATTGATAACTCGGTTATTACCTCCAAGGTGAAAGCGGCGATCTTCAAAGAACCGACGTTGAAAACTCTGCAGATCAATGTCGAATCTTTCAAAGGGGAAGTCCAATTGAGTGGTTTTGTCGATTCGTCACAGAACGTCACAAAAGCGGGTGAAGTCGCTCGTGGCGTCGAGGGAGTCGTCTCAGTGAAAAACGACCTGGTTGTCAAATAGCGGCAATGGCTTGAGATCAGACCGATCCCTGGGCCGAATTACCCAGGGATCGCTATCCCAGAGAGGTCAAACTCTAAGGAAAACACAGGAATTAGAACAGGGACAGAGACTTGGATCACGATAACGGTCCCGGTTGATGTTGACCTACACCAATCGACAGGCACTTGGAGTCAACTGAAAGGAGATCGCCATGAAGGATCAGCGAACCAAGTATATAGAAAAGCTCTCGGCACAGATGGTCGAGTGGGATGTGCAAATTGAGAGCCTCAGGGATCAGGCTGAAAATGCTACCGCTGAGGCAAAGTTTGAATATTCCAAAACCATCGCAACCCTGCAACTGAAACGGGATCAGGTGGCGGAAAAACTGCAGGGAATTGCGATGGCCAGTGATGATGACTGGGAAGATATGAAAGACGGAGCGGAACAGATTTGGGACGAAGTTAAGGATCTTTTGAGACATGCTATCAAGACAACAAAATGAACAGGG
>JAZBPC010000031.1:0-38507 GCA_036351455.1 Desulfuromusa sp. | reverse complement strand
GGCGGCGATGGTGGAAACGGCGGCGATGGTGGAAACGGCGGCGGTACTGCTGATGGAAATTGTGACGGTAGTGGAATTGGAATGCAAGCTGGACCTGCCGCAGATGCGCCTGCGACTCAGACACAATCAATGACCCAGACTCAAACTCAAACTCAAACCAGGACGCGCGCTCGTGTACAGACCCAGACCCAGGTTCAGCTCGAGCAGGTTACTGATGAAGAGATTGCCGATCAAGTCCAGGATCAGGTTCAAGAGCAGGTACAGGATCCAGAAGCTCAAACTGACACCACTGAAGAGGTTTCTGCTACTTTATAAAAACCAACTTTTAAATTGATGTGAAAATTGATACTGCCGTACGGTTTAGCTCTGCACCCCGTACGGCAGTATTGCGTTAACCTTCCTCCAATTCCTTTCTTAGTGTTAAGCCGATTGTTTTCCCACCCTTTCTTTTCGTTAGGGGCTCTTTTGTTCTTTTAGGTTCTGATAAGGCGATTGTTTTTGCGATATTGACGTTCCACTTTCTTGACTGATACAGTGTGTAAGGCTATATTTTTAATTACGTATTTTTTGTGAGTCTCGTAAGGATTCACTAAGCCGATATTTACACGAGGAATTGAGTTTATTTCCCACTGGAGAACGTCATGGCTCAGATATTTGCAGACAATTCACTCTCAATTGGTCGCACACCTCTGGTTCAATTAAATAGGATCATTGAACCTGGAGGTGCTCATGTTTATGGAAAAATTGAAGGTCGCAATCCCGCTTATTCAGTGAAATGCCGTATCGGTGTTTCAATGATTTTGGATGCACAGCAACGGGGGACCTTAAAGCCCGGGATGGAGATTGTTGAGCCCACCAGCGGAAATACCGGAATTGCCCTGGCCTTTGTTGCTGCGGCTAAAGGAATTCCATTGACTCTAACCATGCCCGAGACGATGAGTATGGAACGGCGTAAAGTTCTTAAAGCATTCGGTGCCAAGCTGATTCTGACTTCAGGGGCAAAAGGGATGGCTGGCGCTGTTCATGAAGCCGAGCGAATGGCAGAAGAGCACCCTGAACGTTACTTGTTACTGCACCAATTTAAAAATCCGGCAAATCCACAGATTCATATGAAAACAACCGGGCCCGAAATATGGGAAGATACTGCTGGTGAGATTGATGTCCTGGTGGCAGGAGTCGGGACCGGAGGAACAATCAGTGGGATTTCTAAATTCATCAAAGAAACTAAAGGCAAATCAATCATTTCTGTCGCAGTTGAGCCGGAGGACAGCCCGGTTATCAGCCAACATCTTGCAGGAGAAATGCTCCGACCAGGGCCACACAAAATTCAGGGAATTGGAGCTGGCTTTATTCCTGAGACCCTGGATCTGACAATGATCGATCAAGTTGAATTGGTAAGCAATGATGAGGCATATGAGTATGCCAGGCGTTTAGCCCGGGAAGAAGGTTTGCTTTCAGGAATCTCTTGTGGGGCCGCTGCTGCTGTTGCAGCAAGGCTTTCCAGACGGACTGAGTTCGTTGGTAAAAACATCGTCGTCATTTTGCCCGATTCTGGAGAACGCTACCTGAGTAGTGACCTGTTTACTTAATGGCATAGCATTAACTTCGCATGGTGTTGTTAAAATTCAGGACATCCTTTGCGAGTATGCCTTAAAGGTCAAATTTCTCTTTCATTGTTTTGCTTTTGAGAGTGTTTTTTCACCTGCCTGAATTTTAGTGAAATTCGACACTTTTGAAAATATGCTATTCTCAACTCTTCTTATGATCAGTTGTTTGATTTTTTTAGGAATGTAAATGGACGAGGCACAGCAGAAAAATATGGAATCAAATGAATCTTCAAATCATGAGGTTCTTGGCAGGATTTTAATGCAGGCAGTCTCTTGTCTGGACAGCCTGGAAGATGATTACTCTGATGGTCGGTGTGAACTTGAATCTATCCAGCAACGCCTGCTATCTGGAAAATTTCGTCTTGCTGTTCTGGGGCAGTTTAAACGTGGGAAAAGTACCCTGTTAAATGCTTTACTTGGGGACGAATTACTGCCAACAGATATTCTACCTGTCACAGCGATCCCCACTTTTATTAGTGCTGCGGAGAAAATTGAGGTTAAGGTTTCTTTTGATAACGATGTGGAACCAGTTAATTTCTTGCCATCATCTTCTCAGGCCCTAGAGGATTTTCTGACGGAATATGTGACTGAGAAAGGAAACCCGCAAAACCAGCGTGCGGTTGCGCGAGTCGATGTTGGTCATCCAGCCGAAATACTCAAACAGGGAATTGTTTTAATCGATACCCCGGGGATTGGTTCAACTTATAAGCATAATACTGAGGTCGCTTATCAAGTTCTTCCCCAGTGTGATGCCGCCCTCTTTCTGGTGTCGCCTGATCCGCCTATCACTGAAGTAGAGCTTGATTACCTGAAGCAAATTCAGCAATGTTTGCCAAGGACATTTTTCCTCCTCAATAAGGTTGATTATCTGGATGAAAAAGAAAAATCGGATTCGTTGCGGTTTTTAGCTGACCAATTGTCTTCTCTGTATGATGGTGCTCCCCTGGTGCTACCGATTTCAGCCCGCAAGGGTCTGGTTGCACGACTTGCTGGTGATATTGATAACTGGAAAAGTAGTGGTATGCAACAGGTCGAGCAGAACTTGATCGATTTTTTTGCCCGTGAAAAACAACAAATTTTACAAGATTCCCTGCAGCGGAGAACGCGAGATCAGCTTAATAGTATCAATATGCAGTTGCAACTTTCTTTAAGTGCTCTGATGCTTCCGGAAGCTGAATTAAAACAAAGAATTGAACAATTTCGGAAATCTCTTCCAGATGTAGAGCGAGAGAAGCAGGCTGCTAACGATATTTTGGCCGGGGATCTTAAACGAGTTGTTAAGCGGCTAAATAACGAAGTGGAAGGTATCCGTACCCAAGCCAAGGATAAAATTATCGGTCAGCTTGAGAGTTATATCCAATCTGTTGTAGATACTGAAGAACTTGAGCGTTTGGTGCGAGAAATGCTGTCTCAAGAGCTGCCAACCTTTTTTGCTCCTGCAATGCGTAAGGTTGCTGAGGTGACTCAAAGGGAAGCGACCGAGTTGTTGACTTTACATCAGCAGCGCAGTCATCAGTTGGTTGAACGGGTTCGACAGATTGCTGCTGAATTATTTGACATTCCTTATCATGCTCCTTCAGTCGGACGTTCCTATACAAAGTTTGAGGTTTCTGGCTGGAGTAATGACCTGTTCATCTCTGATATGGATCCCGTGGGGCAGAAGCTCTCGAGAAAATTCCTAACCCAGAAATACAGGCGTAAAAGAACTGTTAATCGACTCCGAGAAGAGAGCCTTAAGTTGCTCAATCAGAATGTTGAGCAAATCAACTGGGCTTTAAGGCGCGGCCTGGATGAAAATTTTACCCAGTTTGGGGCGGAGTTGACTGAACAGTTGCAGAGGACAATCACTGCAACTCGTAACGCTATGGAGGTTGCTTTGCAGAAAAGTGAATCGCACGCCCATGAAACGGCTGGTCGTGAGATCAAACTAAGACAGACGCAGGGGAAACTTCAGGAAATACTTAAAGAGCTTGAAGGTTAGGTTTTTGAGCTTATCAAGAGGTTCTTCCTCTTACTTATTCTAAATCTAAATTGTTTTAAAACCCCCGAATTTCGGCTGAAATTCGGGGGTTTTTATTTATTCAACCGGTGCTTTAACGTCCACTGGTTTTTTCTTGGCTGGTGCCCTGCGTGTGCGTGGTTTTGGTTTAGGTTCTTCCTCTGTCTTCGCAGATTCAGTGCTGGTGCTCTCTGCGGTTTCAGAAGCTTTTTTTGTCGTTTTCCGGGGACGCCGTTTGGGTTTTTCATCCTCAGCGGGCTTTGTCTCAGGGCTCGTCACGGCAGTTTCTGGAGCAACTTCCGTTGTTTTCCTGGTTGTCCTTCTGCGACGGGGTTTTGGTTTTTCCTCAGACACCTCTGTGTTCGCTGCGACGGTTTCAGTTTCACTGGCAGCTTTTTTAGTTGTCCTTCTTGGGGTGCGACGTGTTTTAGGTTTTTTCTCGTCATTACTGCTGGTTTCAGACGCGGTTTTATCTTCGACTTTTATGGTTTTTTTCTCTTCAGCTTTTTCCATTTCAATGGCTTTGTCTGGCGTGTCTGTAGAAGCTTCAGTTGTTTTTTTCGTTGTTCTTCGTGGCCGACGTTTCGGCTTTTCGGCAGCTGGAGTTGCTGCATTTATTTGTGTTTCTTTCACCACCGTCTCTGATGCAGGAGTCTCTTCACCTTTACTCTCCTTCAGCGACTCTTGCTCTGGAGATGAGGTTGTTTCAGCTGAGGTTTCGGGTGAAACCGCTGGCTTTTTCCGACTTCTTCGGCGTGGCCGTGGTTTGGGTTTTTCTTCTGCAGACTGTTCGTTCTCCTGTTGCTTGTTCTCTTCCTGCTTTGGTTGTGTTTCTTGGTTACTGACAGCGATCTCGGTCTCTGAAGTTAGCGTCTGCTGTGGTGGTGCCATTTCAGCAGCCGTTTCGCCGTTTTGTTCTTGCTGATTCTCCTGGTTGCTGGAAGCAGGCTTTTTGCGGCGACGGCGACGACGTTTTTTCGGTTTTTCGGTTGCTTCTTCACTCACTTCTTGATCAGCAACAGCTCCCAATATTTTATCTTCAGCTGGTTCCACTATTGGTTCTTCTGGGTCTAGATCTCCTTGTTGGGCTGCTGCCAGTGCATTTTCAATTTGATTCTCATGAGAAACGGGCATGATCTGCTGGTGGTTATCAGTTTCTTTCTCCCGCTTATGGATGGTCAGTTCCAAATCTCCTGGGAGCAGGTGGAAATCGCCCAACAGTGAGATTTTTAAATTCAGCTGCCGTTCCAACTCGGTTATCGTCGAACGTTTTTGGTTAAGCAGGTAATTTGCGACTTCAAGAGGAACTCTTGCTTCAATATGACCAATTTGTCCTTTAGCTGCAGCAGTGTGTGCCTGACGCAAAAATGACACCGCCTGAGCCTCTATACTTTTGATCCGGCCGATTCCTTTACAGTGGGGGCATACGAGATAAGCGCCAACGCTAAGCACTGGTTTTAATCGCTGGCGGCTCAGTTCAAGGAGTCCAAATTGACTGATTCTTCCGACGGTCACTTTAGCTTTGTCATCTTTTAGTGCTCTACGCATTTCCTGTTCAATTTCACGGATATTTTTACGGTCGCGCATATCGATGAAATCAATGACTATCAAGCCGCCGAGGTCACGTAGTCGTAGTTGACGTCCGATTTCTGTTGCAGCTTCAAAATTGGTTTTGAAAGCTGTTGCCTCGATGCCACTTTCACCTGACATTTTTCCTGAATTGACATCGATAGCAACCAGAGCTTCGGTCTGGTCAATAACAATGGATCCTCCAGAGGGAAGGGGGGCCTGATTTTTGGCGAGCCCATCAATCTGCTCTTCAATTTGATAGCGGGAGAAAATTGGACGACGTTCGCGATGACGCTTAACCAGATGTTTGAGTTCCGGCATGACCAGGGAGAAGAAGTCTTGGGTGTCCTGGAAAATTTTGTGATCATCTACCAGAACTTCGTCCATCTCAGTGCTGAAATAATCCCTGATTGAGCGGATGGCCAGGTTGGATTCCTGATAAAGTTGTGCAGGTGCTTTGATCTGGTCTTTACGAGCAATAATACCTTCAAAAAGCCGCACTAAATAATCAAAATCACGCTTAAGTTCGTCTTTGTCTTTACCAATTCCAGCCGTGCGAACGATGTAGCCCATTCTTTCCGGGAGATCAAGTTCCGCCATGGTCTTTTTCAAATTTTTGCGCTCTGAGTCAACACTGATTTTTCGGGATACCCCTTTTGTCGTGCTGTCAGGCATCAGCACCATGTAACGACCAGGAATAGAAAGAAAAGTGGTTAACGCAGCGCCTTTGTTGCCACGTTCTTCTTTGACAATCTGCACCAGGATCTCTTGACCACGCTGGAGAATATCGGCAATCCGTGGTCGTCCTTTGGTTTCTTTGTGGGAGGGGTAGATGTTGGGGTGGACTTCACCGATTTGTAAAAAACCAAGCTTTTCCGCACCATAATCAACAAAAGCGGCTTGGAGACCGGTTTCTACCCGGACAACAACCGCTTTATATATGTTTCCCTTACTTTGTTCCTGTCCAGCAATTTCGATATCAAGTTCGCTTAAAATTCCATCAACAACGATTGCAACCCGGTTTTCTTCCGGGTGCGATGCGTTAATCAGCATCTTTTTGCTCATCTTTTAAACCTTTCTGGCCGCGTTCATATCGCGGTACATCCCGGTGTCTTTATCGGAGACCTCTCCGTTCAAAACGGGGTCAATAAAGTATCCGGTTTAATTACGTGCGTAACAGCCACACCTTTTGCTGGCATGGCTGCATTGAAATCTTTATGTTTTATGCGTTGCTGGTCTCGACGCAGATACAGCGGAGACACAAAAATTTCATCAATAACTTTATAGACTATACCAGATAATGTTTCCCGGAGATATCGTTAATCATAAATTGGGCCAACAATTTTTATGTTTATGGTAGTTTTTGTAAGAAAACTCGAGAATTAATGTTTTTTGTTATCTATCCGTTATAATTGTAAAAAACATTATTCGCTAGGTTTACCACAAGAATAATCGAAAAGGAGGTATATATGGGACTCAAAAACTTATGGACTCCACAGCAAGAAGCAAAACTTAAAGCGTGGCATCAGATTCAATTAGTTGCCGGTCAGGGACGACCAGCACCATGCTTTACAATTTCAAGAGAGTTTGGTTGTGAGGCTTATTTATTAGCTGAGGAGCTAACCAAGAGACTGAATGCTTCCGTTGCCGGAGACCCCTGGGTCATTGTTGGTCGTGAAATTATTGATGAGGTTGCTAAAATTTCGGGTTATACGGTGGAGCAGATCAAAAATTCCCAGGATACACCCTCTTCACTTAAAGCTATCTTTTCAATGTTTTTAGATAGTAGTCGAGCGGAAGAAACAGAGATATTTTCTCACATGCGAACGGTCATGCGTGGGTTCGCAAAACGTGGAAACTGTGTCCTTGTCGGTCGGGGAGGTGTTTTTGCAGCCCAGGGCTTGTCAAATTGTATTAACTTGAGGTTGGTGGCCTCGTCAGACTTTCGTATTCAAAAAATCATGACAACCCATCATCTCAGTGAGCAGAAAGCCGCCCAATATATCGCATTGCACCAACAGCAGCGTGATGATTTCATTCGCCGCTTTGCCGAAGGGGATATCGCGAATCCGTTGCTCTACCATTTGATTGTGAATAATGAATATCTGCATGTTAAAGAAATAGCAGAGTTGGCTGAAGAATATATGATTCGCTATGTAAATTGATGAAGGTGGAAATTCCACTTGTTTACGAATAAATTGATTGTTTTGTTGGTGAGGCCCTAGAAATAGGGCCTCTTTTTATATCGGTTCTTTTGGTTGCAGCCCATGTTGTGATATAAGACCATCTTCTCATTTTTTGTGAATTGCGTGTGATAATGTACTCTTGGATCTTGACAAATGTTGCAACTGAAAAATATTGATAAATACTTTGCTGACAGAAGGATTTTTTCAGCAATCGATTGGCATATTCGCCCGACCGACCGGATTGGCCTCTGTGGAGAAAATGGGGCAGGGAAGTCGACGCTGCTAAAACTTTTAGCGGGGTTGGTTGAGAGTGATGGCGGTGTGTTGCAAATTGCCAAGGGAACAACCTTTGGTTATTTGCCCCAGGATGGATTGATGCACCGGGGAAACTCTTTGTTTGTTGAAACCAAAAGTGCTTTAGACGATTTACAGCAGATGGAAGTCGAGTTACGTCAGCTGGAAGGCAATATTTCAAACACAGCAGATGTTGCAGAGCTGGAGCGATACGCTGAACTGCAACAGTTGTTCGAGCAGCGCGGTGGATATCAGATGGAATCTGAGGTTGGGCGAGTTCTTCATGGTCTTGGCTTCAGCCCAGAAGATTTTGACAAGCCTTGTGAAACATTTTCTGGTGGCTGGCAAATGCGGATTGCTTTGGCAAAACTGTTGTTGCAAAAACCTAACCTGCTGTTGCTGGACGAACCGACAAATCACCTTGACCTGCCTGCCCGCGACTGGCTTGAAGATTATCTGCTTAAATACCCCTATGCGATAGTGCTGGTTTCGCATGATCGTTTTTTTCTCGATACTGTTGTATCGCGGATTGTTGAAATCTGGAATGGTCAACTGACGGCATATCCCGGGAATTATAGTCGCTATATTCAATCCAGAGATGAACGGATTGCAGCGTTAAAGGCAGCAAAGCAACAGCAGGATGAAGAGATTGCCAAAATCGAAGGGTTTATTGGCCGTTTTCGTTATCAGGCAAACAAGGCTTCACAGGTGCAGAGTCGGGTCAAGCAGTTGGAAAAAATCGAGCGGATATCTCTGCCCCCGCAAAGAAAAAAAATTGCCTTCAGCTTTCCCGCACCACCGAAGAGTGGCAGGATCGTTATCAGTTTGCAGCAAGCTTCACAACATTATGGCGAGCTTAAGGTTCTGCAAGATATCGATGTGCAGATAGAACAGCGGGAGAGAGTTGCTCTGGTGGGACCGAACGGGGCCGGCAAGTCGACGTTGATGCGTCTGCTTGCCGGGGTTGAATCTCCCGTTTCCGGTGAGAGGGTGGAAGGGCATAATTTGCAACAAGCCTATTTCGCTCAAAATCAGGCCGATGAATTGGATTCCACGCGGGATGTTTTTACTGAAATTATGGCCGATTCTCCCGTAGCGATGGTGCCCCGACTGCGTAATATCCTTGGCGCTTTTCTTTTTTCAGGAGATGATATTGAAAAATCAGTCAGTGTGCTTTCGGGCGGTGAACGTAACCGGTTAGCGTTAGCAAAATTACTACTACGACCTGCAAATCTTCTGTTACTTGATGAGCCCACGAATCATCTTGATTTGCAATCCAAGGAGATTCTGCTTGATTCATTAAAAAAATATCAGGGTACAATTGTTTTTGTTTCGCACGATCGCTATTTTGTTGATGCTTTGGCAACTCGAGTTCTGGAAATAGGCAATGGCAGGGTTGAATCTTATTTTGGTAATTATGAAGATTTCCTGCGCAAAAAGCAGTCTGTGGGTGATTCAAGCCATAGTGCTAAACGGGTTGAACAGCAGCATTTCAAAACCCTGGAAGAAGAAACACCGCTTGACAAGCAGGCTAGAATTCAGGCTCATTCAGAGCGGAAGGAGCAGCAACGACGCGAACAGAAGCAGCAGAAAGAATTATCCAAAGTAGAAAATAAGATTGAAACCCTGGAGGAACAGCTTGTAGAATTAGAGCAGCTGATGGCGGATCCGCTAACTTATCAGGATCAGGAACAATGGCGACAAGTGAGCTCCGATCATGTTAGGTTGAAAAAGAGTTTGGATAGTCTGTATCAGCAATGGGAAAAATTGCAAATATGACAGCTAAATGAGCATGCAAATAAAGTTTTTGTGGAGTTTTAGAGATGATTTTTTTGCCACGCGGTAACCCGGTCAGGCAGAAAGTTAATCCTGCACGAATTAATCTTCCTGAAGCCATGGAGAAACTGCGGGGTGGGACATTTACCGGCTATCTCCGTTTCGATGCGCCTCAGGGGACAGGTGTTATTCTGTTTCAGTCTGGTCAATTGATTAGTTCGATTTTTGTTGTCAAGGATAAGAGCGAACGTTTGATCGCTTATGATGCGATTGCAAAAATATTTGAAATTTCAATTTTGGGCAATGCTGTTCTGAATATCTACCGACTATCATCAGACCTGGTGCTGGGGGTGCACGCCCTGTTGCATGGTCGATATTTACAGAAAGGTCTCGACTTAAATAGTATTGATGTTCGGGAGCATCTGGATAATATCAAGAATGAAGGGCTCACAGTATGCTTGCGGGTTTACGCTGAAGAACAGAGCGCACTGATTTTTTATGATCAAGGCTATGCCTTGGGCTTTTTTCATGACGGCAAAGAGGAAATGGAACCATCGGCTGATATTTCAAAATCAGTGGCGCTGCTGCCTGGAGCACAATTAGATGTTTTGGAAATTCGTAGTGCTGATGAAATTATTCTGGCGGATCTGATGGGTTCAGCTGATTTAGGCCCCATATGGCAGCGAACCCGTAAATTGCTTATGGAGGAAAGACGTAAGCGTGAAGAAACGGCAATTCGGTCGCAGGAGCAGAACCAGGAGCGTCGGAGGCAGCACACTTTAGCTGTTTTTAAAACGATCGCTGGGAACCATATTGGCAAGTTTGGGGTGACGCAGGTTGAAAAAGCTTTTGCTGCTGTTGGTACAGATATGAATAGTGCTGACTTGGACAAATATTATGATGATCTTCAGCGTCTTGCCAGATTGGTTGCTGGTCAGTCAAAAATATCCACGATGATTGCTGAAATGAAAACACAGCTCAATACATGAATTAATTGCAAAACCGACCATTATAATGATGTTTGTTCTTGACCCAATTTAGGGCTTTGAACTATACTTTACAGTTCAAAAAAACTATTATTAGTTCTCATAACCATTAATTTCAGGAGGAACACGCATGAAAAAAATGACGGTTTTAATTTCTACCCTCGCGTTGGTTTTAAGCATGACCGTTACTGGTTTTGCTGCGGACACCATCAAACTTGGTGTTGCTGGACCTCATAGTGGTGATTTGGCACCCTATGGAATCCCGGCAATGAAAGCTGCACAACTTGTTGTTAAAAAAATCAATGCTAATGGTGGTGTTCTTGGAAAACAAGTTGAATTATTGATTCAAGATGACCAGTGTAAACCAGAAATTGCCACCAACACTGCTACAAAGCTGGTTACCGATGGTGCCGATGTTGTTCTTGGTCATATTTGTTCCGGTGCAACCAAGGCTGCACTTGGCATCTACAAGGATGCCAAAATTCCAGTTATGTCTCCATCTGCAACAAATCCTCCATTGACCCAAAGCGGTGATTATCCTAACTTTTTCCGCACAATTGCTTCTGATGATATGCAAGCTAAAATGGCAGTTGATTTTGCTATCAACAAATTGGGTGTAAAAAAAGTTGCTGTGCTTCATGACAAAGGTGACTACGGTAAAGGTTTTGCCGACTTTGCTAAGAAATATCTGGACGAATCAGGAAAAGTTGAAGTGGTTTTGTTTGAAGGAATCACCCCAGGAGCCATGGATTACTCTTCCATTATCCAAAAAGTTCGTAGAAACAATGCAGAAGCACTATTCTTCGGTGGATATCATCCTGAAGCTTCCAAGCTTGTTGCTCAGATGAGCCGTAAACGTCTTAAAACCATTTTTATCTCTGATGATGGTGTCAAAGATGACAGTTTCCTCAAAGTTGCTGGTGACGCTGCTAACGGTTCCTATGTTACTGGTCCTCGTGATCTTTCCAGCATTCCTCTCAATGCTTCTGCAACGGAAGAGTTCAAAGCCGAGTATGGTGCTGAGCCAGGTGCTTTCTTCCAGGAAGGTTACTCTGCTGCCCTCGCGTTGCTGAATGCTATTGAAAAGGCTGGTTCAACAGACTACGAAGCTGTCACCAATGCTCTCCGCACTGAGTATGTTGAGACTCCGGTTGGCAAAATCAAGTTTGACAGCAAGGGTGATGCTGAAGGTGTTGGTTTCTCGGTTTATAAAGTCGAGAATGGCGCTTTTACTGAACTCAAATAAAGAAGATGGTTTTACCGACAGCAATGATTGTGAATTTTGTTGATGCTGTTTTTTGATTCTTTTCAGGGGACTGGTTTTTTAACGGTCCCCTGAAATTTTGTTGATCTTGTAAATCCTTTTTCCTTCACTGCTCGGTTGTTACTTATGGAATATTTTCTTCAACTCTTCCTTGGTGGATTAACTCGGGGGAGCATTTACGCTTTGATTGCCTTGGGTTACACCATGGTGTACGGCATTATTCAGCTGATTAACTTTGCCCACGGTGAAATTTATATGATTGGGGCATTTGTTGCTCTGATTGTTGCCGGAGTCTGCACCATCTATGGTCTCAGCGGAGTTTCAATACTAATTCTTGCTGGAATCATAGCTGTTATTTATGCCTGTGCCTATGGTTATACTCTTGAGAAAGTGGCTTATCGTCCGTTGCGTGGTGCCCCGCGGTTGTCGCCATTGATCAGCGCTATTGGGATGTCAATCTTCCTGCAGAATTATGTTCTGTTGGCTCAGACCTCTGACTTTCTCCCCTTTCCCCGTTTGATCCCCGACTTTGCTTTTATGGAACCTGTTGCCCATATCATCGGTTCTCCTGAACTGGTGATCCTGGTGACAACGATGGTGACCATGATTCTTCTGACTTTGCTGATCAAGAAAACCAAGGTTGGAAAAGCCATGCGGGCAACCCAGCAGGATATGAATATGGCCCGTCTGGTTGGTGTCAATGTCGATCGGATTATTTCACTGACTTTTATAATTGGCTCTGCCCTTGCTGCGATTGGTGGCGTTCTGGTGGCTTCTTATATCGGTCAGGTCAACTTTTATATTGGCTTTCTGGCCGGGGTAAAAGCTTTTACAGCCGCAGTTCTGGGTGGCATCGGTTCTATTCCTGGTGCAGTGCTCGGTGGACTTGTTCTCGGCTGGGCAGAAAGTTTTGCTGCCGGATATATCTCCAGTGATTACGAGGATGTGTTTACCTTTGCCTTGCTGGTACTTATCTTAACCCTGCGACCTGCCGGAATTCTTGGTAAATCGCGTAAGCAAAAAGTTTAAGGGGGCGGATATGTTACAAGATTTAAAACGGTCACTTTTTGTTTCGCTCTGGTTTGTTTTTTTGACCTTTCCATTGATGGTTGTCCGTGTCAATACCATGGATCAAGTGGTCGTCTGGCGCTGGATGAATATGCTCTGGGTTGCCCTGGCGAGTTTTATCCTATCTTATTTCTGGCGCTATATGATGACGCGGCAGCAAATGAGAAAAAAAGTAGCTGACGAGGGCGTAGATACGCGTAGCAAGTTCCAATTGTTGCTTGAGGATATGTCATTCCGCTATAAAGCGATGGGAGTGTTGTTGTTGGCAGCACTGATTTTCCCACAAGTTTTTGATACTTACCAGAGTACCATTATGATTTCAGCATTGATCTATGTTGTTCTGGGTCTGGGATTGAACATTAGTGTTGGTCTGGCTGGATTA
The DNA here is from genome assembly GCA_036351455.1 of Desulfuromusa sp. Taxonomy (GTDB): domain Bacteria; phylum Desulfobacterota; class Desulfuromonadia; order Desulfuromonadales; family Geopsychrobacteraceae; genus Desulfuromusa. Next base: position 25,376 of record JAZBPC010000031.1, on the reverse strand, counting down.
TTGGATCTTGGTTATGTCGCATTTTTTGGTGTCGGAGCATATTCTTATGCGCTATTGAATCACCATTTTGGCCTTGGTTTCTGGACTTGCCTTCCCATCGGCGGAGTTCTCGGCTGTCTCTTTGGGGTTATTCTGGGTTTCCCGATTTTGCGCTTGCGAGGTGATTACTTGGCGATTGTGACCTTGGGTTTCGGAATGATCTTCAAGGTTGTGATGGAAAACTGGGATAGTCTTTCTTTTGGGCCGAGTGGTATTCCTAACATCGATAAGCCTGGGCTGTTTGGGATGGATCTGAATCTGGCGGACTCTACTGTTTACATCTACTACATTATGATCGGGATGGTGATTTTTACTATTCTGGTGACCAACCGTCTGAAGAACAGCCGGATTGGTCGCGCCTGGATTGCCATGCGTGAAGATGAGATAGCTTGTGTTGCCATGGGGATCGATATGGCCCGTACCAAGTTATCTGCTTATGCTCTTGGAGCTTTCTGGGCAGGGATGGTAGGAGTCCTTTTTGCTTCGAAAACAACCTTTATTAACCCGGCCAGTTTTACTTTTATGGAGTCGGCGATTATCCTGTCGATTGTTGTGCTTGGGGGGATGGGTTCGATTTTGGGGGTGATTCTCGGGGCTTTTATTCTGATACTCCTTCCTGAGTATATGCGTGCATTTTCTGAATATCGTATGCTGGCATTTGGAGCTGCAATGGTGTTGATGATGATCTTCCGCCCGCAGGGAATAATCAGTAATCTACGACAGACTTATCAATATAAAGGTTTGAAGGATAAAACCAACAATGGCTGATAAAAAACATAAGTTACTGGAAGTTAAGGGATTAACGATGGATTTCGGTGGTCTGCGGGCTGTCGACAGCGTAACACTGGAAGTCCACGAAGGTGAAATTGCGGCATTGATCGGTCCAAACGGTGCTGGCAAAACCACATTTTTTAACTGTGTTACAGGGATATATAATCCAACCAAGGGTGATATTCTTCTGCATCCCAAAGGGTTGGAAACACGGCGATTGAATGGTTTGAAACCGAATAAAGTGACAGAGATGGGTTTAGCCCGAACCTTTCAGAATATCCGTTTGTTCCCAGATATGACGGTACTGGAAAACGTCATGATCGGACGCCATTGCCGCACAAAAGCTGGGATATTCAGAGCCATCATTAAGGATAAAAGTGTTCGCGAAGAAGAACAGCTTATCGTTGAATCCAGCTATCAGTTGCTTGAGAAAGTTGGTTTGGAGGATTTTGCCAACGAGTTTTCCAAAAACCTCCCTTATGGTGCCCAGAGACGCCTGGAAATTGCTCGCGCAATGGCAACGGACCCTTTCCTTCTCTTGTTGGACGAACCGGCTGCAGGGATGAATCCGCAGGAAACCACTGAACTCGATCATCTGATTTGTAAAATCAGTGAAGAGGAAAAAATCGCTATTCTGTTGATTGAGCATGATATGAAGCTGGTTATGAATATTTCTAATCCCATCTATGTTATGGAATACGGCAAGAAGATTGCCGAGGGGAGTCCTCAGGATATCAAGGACAATCCGAAGGTTATAGAAGCTTATCTGGGAGAAGAAACCGATGCTTAAAATACAGAATATCCAGACCTATTATGGTAATATTCAAGCTCTTAAAGATGTTTCCATTGAGATCAAAGAGGGGGAGATTGTTGCTCTGATTGGAGCGAATGGGGCGGGTAAAACAACGACTCTCATGTCGATCTGTGGGACAACTCCTCCGCGCTCTGGTGATATTTTTCTGGATGGTGATTCATTAAAGGGTGTTGGAGCGGAAAATATTGTGCAGAAGGGGATTGTTCAAGTCCCTGAGGGGCGACGGATTTTTCCGGATTTAACCGTACTGGAAAATTTGGAGATGGGGGCTTTCCTGCGCAAAAATAAGCGCCTGATCCAGCAGGATTTGAATTACGTCATGACTTTGTTTCCTATCCTTGAGAATCGACGCAATCAACTTGGCGGGACTCTTTCTGGTGGTGAGCAGCAGATGCTTGCTATCTCCCGGGCGCTCATGGCCAGACCACGGGTTCTATTGCTTGATGAACCTTCTTTGGGGTTGGCACCATTGATTATCAAGCAGATTTTTGAAATTATCCGTAAGATCAATAAAGAAAGTAATACGACAATCTTTTTGGTAGAGCAGAATGCCAATCAGGCCTTGAAACTGGCAGACCGTGGCTATGTTATGGAAAATGGCTGCATCACTCTAGTCGATTCTGCCGATAAGCTGTTGGCAAATGATGATGTCCGAAAAGCATATTTAGGAATGTAGAGACCCTTGTTTATTGGTTCAAAGCGCCCTTCAAGGGCGCTTTTTCGTTCATCTTTAATCGTGGTTGTGCTTTGCATGTGCAGGAATTTTATAGTAATATTCAAAATCCTTTCAATTAACGGAGATGGAAGATAGATGAAAAATCTATTTTCAACCGTCACTAAAAAAGTCATTATTGGCTATCTTGTTATTGTCTTTTTCAGCTTATTAGCTGTTGGATTTGCTCTTTCCAAGTTACATCAACAGACCCAAGACACCGAGAACCTGGTCAATGTTGAATTTCGTAATTTTGAGCTCGTTCGTGATCTACAACAGAATCTGCTTGCTCAGGAAAATATTGAAAAACAACTCCTCATTCTTCGTGATCCAGCACTCAGTGAGTTACGGATAAACCGTAATGATGAGTTTACCCGTTATGCCCTTGCATTAAATCACCCGCCTCTTAATGCAGAATTAAAAAATCTGATCAAACTTGTCGAAAGTTATCGGCAAGCCGTTAGTCAGTTGACAGAATCTTTGTATCTTGAAAACTGGGCCCAGGCACAGCTGTTATCCACCGATAAAACTGTCCCATTGCGGGTTCAACTGTTAAACTTTCTTGCTGAATTCAGACAACAGCAACAAGAGAAAATTAATACTGAACTCGCTCGGTTGCCAGAACATACTGGAGCGGCTTTTCAGATGACAGTTTTTCTTAGTTTGCTTGGTATCTGCCTGTCGGCCCCGGTTTCCATGGCGGTTATCTTAAATATTCACCGTTCTGTTAAAGAGTTAAAAAAAGCGACGCAAAAAATATCAGCGGGGAGGTTTGATCATTATCCCGAAATCTCCGGGAGTGATGAATTTGCACAATTAGCCAGTGATTTTGCCCTTATGGGGCAAAAACTGACTGAATTGGAGCAATTGCATCTGGATGCCAACCCCCTGACTCTGTTACCAGGGAACCTGGCCATTGATCGCGAAATTGAAATGCGCATCAGTAATCTGCAATCCTTCTCTCATCTCTACATCGATTTGGATAATTTTAAAGTGTATAGTGATCGTTATGGTTATAAGGCTGGCAGCGATGTCCTTGCTAAGGTTGGCGAATTACTTAAGAATGTTGTTGGTGAGTATGGCAGTTCTGAGGATCTTGTTGGTCATATCGGAGGTGATGATTATGTCGTCCTCTGTAGTTTAGATTCAGGAGAGCTTTTGGCGCAAAAAATTATAGATGGATTTACAGCATTGGTGCCTTCTTTTTATGACGAGAAGGATCGGAAAGCCGGATCTTTTACCGGTGAGGATCGTTATGGAGTCAAACGTATTTTTCCTTTGATGACGATATCCATTGCTGTTATTTCATCTGATCGTTATGAATACCCCTCTCGCCTGGCTATTAGTCAGGATTGTGCCAGAGTCAAAGAATACCTGAAGATCCAAGAGGGAAGTAATTATATGCTGGAAAGAAGAAAATAGCTTTGAAGTCGTCTTTAATTCTTCTGATATTCTTGACTGTGACAGGTTGCGGAGCCCTTTGTCCACAACCAAAGCAGGCAATATTACCTGATCAACAGAGCTTCATTCGTGCTTTTGGGGATTTTCAAAAGACCCATCGATTGGATGGCTTACTTAAGCTCAGAGTTGACTTTCCTGATAGTGTTTGGACTTCTCGAGCGGAAACAATCATCCTTTATTCTCAGGAACTTGATCAGCGCAAAGCTCAAAATGAAAAATTACGTGAGTTAGAGCGACAACAAGCTGTTGAAATTGATGAGCTGAAAAGACTGAATCAACAATTGACACTGAAGATCGAACAATTCAAAAGTCTTCTGATTCAGTCTGAACAGCATTCCCAATATTAAACATTGATGCGGGTGAAAACTAAAGATCCATTTTAAAGCGTTTCATTTTTTCGACTAAAGTGGTGCGGTTAATCTTCAGCAGATCGGCCGCACGAGCTTTGATTCCTTTCCCTAACATCAGTGCCTGTTTGATCATTTCCTTTTCAATCTCTGCAATGGCCAAATTCATGTCAATGCCGCTGTTGGTTACTTGCGGAGCTGTGAGTGGGGTATTTGGCAAACTTCTGCAGATATCAGAGGGTAGATCATTGCAGTCAAGAACCAGACTGTCTGTCAGGGCAATAGTCCGTTCAATAATATTTTCCATTTCGCGAACGTTTCCGGGCCAATCGTAAGCTTCCATCGCCTGAATAACATCACTTCCGATACTGACAGGAGGGCGATTCATTTCTTTACAGATCTTGTCTGCAAAAAAACGGGCTAATTGGGGAATGTCTCCACGACGTTCCTTCAATGGTGGCAGGTGAATGGGGATGACATTTAATCGATAGTAGAGATCTTCACGAAACTGGCCAGTTTTAACCTGTTTTTGTAGATCAACATTGGTGGCAGAGATTAAACGGATGTTGAGGTGCGATTTTCGCGTAGATCCAACTGGCTCAAACTCATGCTCTTGCAGCACTCGCAATAGTTTTACCTGTAGTTGTTGTGGCATATTGCCAATTTCATCAAGAAAAATAGTGCCACCGTTCGCAACGTCAAACTTGCCCGGCTTGTCAGCATAGGCACTGGTAAATGCCCCTTTAACATGACCAAAGAGTTCTGATTCAAGCAAGTCTGCCGGAATGGCACCACAATTGATTGCAACAAAAGGTTTATTCTTGCGTTGGCTGTTATAATGGATGGCCCTGGCAACCAGCTCTTTGCCTGTCCCTGAGGCACCAAGTATCAAGATGGTTGAGTCGGTTCCTGTGACTTTTCCCATACGACTGAAGACTTGCTGCATCGCTTGACTGGTACCGATAATGTTATCAAAGTGGTAACGGCCATGTAACTGTTGACGCAGGTATTTATTTTCCAGTACAAGACGATTTTTTTCTAAAGCTTTAGCAACCTGAATTTTCAACCTTTCAAAGTTGAACGGTTTAGTGATGTAGTCCAAAGCTCCTTCTTTCATCGCTTCTACCGCTGTTTCCGCTGAAGCTTTACCGGTAATCAGAATGACACCGATCTCAGGAGAGTCATCTTTAATTTGTTTGATAATATCAATGCCACTGATGCCAGGGAGAAAAAGGTCACTGATGATCAGGTCAAATGATTGTTTTGTAAGAAGTTCGAGAGCTTGCTCGCCAGATGAACAGATTTGAACGCTGTAGCCAACCTTTGATAATAAATGGGAAAGTGCTTGACAGCTATCCAACTCATCATCAATTAAAAGGATGTTTGCTTTTTCAATCATGATATCTCCCTGCAATGATCGTCATTTGATTGACGAAAAAGTACCATGAAGCTGAAATTAATCACAAGCATAATGAAAGTTGAATGGGGAAAGGGACAATCTGTTTCTGAACGAGGTTAGTTGAATCTCATAGATAGACGTGTTATTAGTGAGATATTCAATTAAAAGGAGTATGGTTATATGTTGAGTGCAGTTAATCAGTACGCTGATATTTACCAAACTACAGCTCCTGCTTCTCCTTCTCCTAAAGACGTTGATTCTAGCGCAGCAACTCAAAATTCCAATCAAACCAAAACTAAGGTAAGTGATCAGGATCAGGGCCTTTCTGAAAAAGACAGGCTTTCCCGGGGTAAAAATCAAAAAGACAGCTTAGAATTGAGTCAAGAAGCGGAAGAGATCCGTGTGTTGCAATTGCGTGATCGTGAAGTTCGTGCTCATGAGGCGGCCCATGCTGCTGCCGGTGGGGCCTATGCAGGATCCCCTAAATATACATTTGAACGTGGTCCTGACGGTCGTACCTATGCGACGGGTGGAGCTGTAAGCATTGATATTTCGCCGATACCGGGGGATCCGCAAGCGACACTACAAAAAGCCCAGCAGGTTCGTGCTGCAGCACTAGCTCCAGCTGAACCGAGTGGGCAGGATATGAAAGTTGCACAAAAAGCTCAAGCTATGGCTACCGATGCACGGATCGAGATTTCTCAACAGATGTCAGAAGATTTAAGATCGTTGAGTCCTAAATCGATTGGGAATAATGATCCTGAGGGCGTAAACGGTGCGATTCCAACTTCTGACGCGTCATCTGCGTCTTCAAGCAAACCTTCCTCTGGCGATGCATCAAGCATTGTCCACTTGAGTGTCTATTCCTGAAATATGTAAAATATTTTATTTCATTGCGCCCATAACTGGTAATTAATAAAACTAATGTAAATTACTGTTTTCCTTGAAGTACCAGTGTCCTCATTTTATTCCTGATAAAAACAATACCCTTTGTGATAATAATAGAACGCTATTCTAGCTTGACAAAAACCTGGTTTTATTGTTTCTATTCACCTTGGCAGTCTTATAAATATATGAAATTAAAGAAAAAATTCACTTTAAATAAAAAAATTTAGTTATCTCAAAATATTACATATTTGATATCCCTATTCTTTGAAGCGAGGTGTGAATTATGGCTATAACAAAATTTAAGAAAATTATGGCGGCAAATCGTGGAGAAATTGCGATCAGGATTTTCCGTGCTTGTACCGAATTAGGTATTTCAACGGTTGCCATCTATTCAGATGAAGACCGTCTCTCACTGCACCGCTACAAAGCTGATGAGGCTTATCTGATTGGACAGGGAAAAGGGCCGATTGATGCTTATCTGGGAATAGATGAAATCATAGATCTGGCTCGTAAAAAAGATGTCGATGCTATTCATCCCGGGTACGGATTCCTCTCTGAAAGTGCTGAGTTTTCTTTGGCATGCGAACGGGCAGGAATTGCTTTTATCGGCCCAACCCCGGACATTCAACAACGTCTTGGCGATAAAGTTTCTGGCCGGAAAGTCGCTATAGAAGCAGGGGTTCCGGTCGTTCCAGGAACTGAAAATCCTGTAGAAACAGAGGAAGAAGCGCTTATTTTTGCCAAGTCGTCAGGGTATCCGATCATCGTCAAAGCCAGCTCTGGTGGTGGCGGCCGTGGTATGCGTGTTGCTCAGAATCAGAAGGAACTTCTTGAAGGTCTAAAAAGTGCTGCTTCTGAGGCAAAGGCAGCCTTTGGTGACGCAACGATCTTTCTGGAAAAATATATTGAGAACCCCAAGCATATTGAGGTGCAGATTCTAGGTGATAAACATGGGAACCTCGTTCACTTTTATGAGCGGGATTGCTCCATTCAGCGGCGTCATCAAAAAGTCATCGAGATTGCACCGTCTCTTGATCTGAATAAAAAGATGCGTGAAAAAATATGTGATTATGCTTTGAAAATTGCGAAAACAGTCAATTATGTTAATGCGGGCACTGTTGAGTTTTTACTTGATAAAGAAAAGAACTTCTACTTTATTGAAGTGAATCCCCGTATTCAGGTTGAGCATACTGTCACTGAACTGGTGACGATGCGTAATCTGGTCCAGGCTCAAATTCGGATAGCTGAAGGGTATAAGCTCGCTGATCCGGAAATTGGAATTAAATCCCAGAAAGACATTGAACTGCGTGGATTTGCCATCCAATCGCGTATAACCACTGAAGATCCAAATAATAATTTTGCCCCGGACTTCGGTACAATTAAAGCCTATCGGACGGCTGCCGGTTTTGGTGTCCGTCTTGATGCTGCTGCCGGATATGCCGGTGCTCATATCTCTCCTCATTATGATTCCTTGCTGGTGAAGATCTCTACCTGGGGATTGACCTTTGCCGAAGCCGCCAAGATTATGCACCGGGCGTTACAGGAGTTTCGTATTCGTGGTGTAAAAACCAATATTGGTTTTTTGGAAAAAGTGATGACTCACCCGGTGTTTCTGGAAGGCAATTGTGATACTTCATTTCTGGACAAGCACCCTGAAATATTTGACCTGCGGGTTAAAAAGGACCGGGCTAATAAAATTCTTAATTTTATCGGCCATACATCAGTGAATGGCTACCCGGGGATCTCTCCTGAAAAGGCTCTTAAATTTTCAACCTTGCGTGAGCCTCAACTACCAGTGATTCCGTATGGTCAACAACATCCGCGAGGAAGTCGGGATATTTTGCGTGAAAAAGGGCCGGAAGGGTTGGCTGAATGGGCACGGAAAAGCAAGCGACTGTTGATAACCGATACGACCATGCGAGATGCGCATCAATCTTTGGTCGCAACCCGTTTCCGAACCTTTGATCTGGATCGTATTGCTGAAGCGACAGCACATCTAGGTGGTGGTTTGTTCTCACTGGAAATGTGGGGCGGTGCAACTTATGATGTTTCAATGCGTTTTTTACGCGAAGATCCGTGGGAGCGTCTGGATCGCTTACGTGCCAAAATTCCAAATATCCTGTTCCAGATGTTGCTTCGGGGATCCAATGCCGTTGGCTATACTAACTATCCTGATAATGTTGTGCAGGAATTTGTCTCTAAAGCTGCAGAGAGTGGCATTGATATTTTCCGGGTTTTTGATTCACTTAACTGGACCAAGGGGATGCAGGTCGCTATGGAGGCGGTGCGTAAAAGCGATACTATTTGCGAGGCTGCCATTTGCTATACCGGTGACATCCTTGATCCCAAACGGGATAAATATCCTCTTGAGTATTATGTCAATATGGCTAAAGAGCTGGAAAAGATGGGGGCACATATCCTTGCAATTAAAGATATGGCAGGTTTGATTAAACCATTTGCAGCTGAAAAATTGATTAAAGCCCTGAAGAACGAAATTGGCCTGCCAATTCATTTGCATACGCATGACACTTCCAGCAATGGTGGCTCAATGTTGTTGATGGCGACCAAGGCTGGCTGTGACATCGTTGATGTTGCTCTTTCCTCTATTTCCGGGTTGACCGCACAACCAAACATGAACGCTCTGTTAGCAACCCTGGAAGGATCTATCTGGGATCCACAGTTGGATATGGCAGGGTTGCAACAGCTAGCTAATTACTGGGAGACCTGCCGTACCTATTATGCGCCATTTGAGTCGGAATTGCGCAGTGGCACAGCGCAGGTTTATGAACACGAAATTCCTGGTGGGCAGTATTCCAATTATAAACCTCAGGTCGAAGGTCTGGGTTTAGGGCATCGTTGGGAAGAATGTAAGGACATGTACCGTAAGGTCAACGACATGTTTGGAGATTTGGTTAAGGTCACTCCATCCTCAAAAATTGTCGGTGATATGGCCATGTTTATGGTTCAGAACAATCTTCAGCCAGAAGATGTTTATGAGCGCGGCCATGAACTGACTTTCCCTCAAGGGGTGATTGATTTCTTCAAGGGGATGATTGGACAACCTTATGGCGGTTTCCCGGAAAAATTGCAGAAGATTATTTTAAAAGGGGAACCACCGCTGACTCATCGTCCTGGTGAATTGTTGGAGCCAGCAGATTTTGTCCTGAAAAGGGATGAACTGGAAACCAAGTTGGGGCATAAGGTGACCGAACGCGATGCTATCTCTGCCGTTTTGTATCCCGGTGTCTTTGAAGAATTCGACCGTTTCCGCCAGGAATACAGTGATGTCTCAGTATTGCCGACACCCGTATTTTTCTATGGACTTGATGTTGGTGATGAAGTGACGATTGATATTGAAGAAGGGAAAACCCTGATCGTTAAATTGAATGCGATCGGCCGGGTACGTGAAGATGGAACCCGTCATGTTTATTTTGAATTGAATGGTGAACCTCGCAGCACCACGATCAAAGACCTTTCAGCAGAGACTGATGAAATGAGTCATGTCTCAGCTGATCCGGATAACAGCAAAGAAATCGGCGCACCGATGCCGGGCAAAATCTTCAAGATAATGGTTAAGGAGGGTGACAAAGTTGCAGAGGGCGATGTGTTACTGGTCACTGAAGCCATGAAAATGGAGACCAATATTAAGGCGAAAAAGAATGGTGTCATTAAGGAATTGACTTTTGGTGAAGGTGATCAGGTTGGCCAGGGGGACTTGCTTGTTGTTATGGAGTAATCAGTCAGCAAGACCACTTTTTTTAGTAGCCGGGTCCAATCGACCCGGCTGTTTTTTTATGCAGTGCCGCTCGTAATAGCTGAGAAATCTGTCATGGGGAGAGTTTTAGTGGCTTGATCAAGGGCTTTTCTTATGCTGCTGCTATCTGCTTCTAATAGTAACAATTGAACCAGTTTTTCAGCAGCAACTGTATCGACTCTGTTGATAAAATTTTTCAGCTTGGGAATATAAGGCGCTGAGAGAGAAAATTCATGAATCCCAAGACCAATCAAGGCGAGCAGACACGCTGGTTCAGTCGCCATCTCCCCGCAGGCACAAAGTTCAACACCATTTTCCCTGGCGGCCTGAACTAAAGAATCAAGAGAGAGAAGAACCGCAGGATGTAACGGATCGTAATACTTTTCTACACGAGGATTTCCGCGGTCGGCAGCAAGAATATACTGAATCAGGTCATTCGTTCCCAGGGAGAAGAAATCAACCTCTTTAGCTAAATGGGGGGCCAGACGAACTGCAGCGGGAACCTCAATCATTGCTCCGATTGGAATATTGTCAGCAAAAGGAATTTGCTCTTGCTGCAAGTTTTTCTTCGCATCATTAACAATCATTTTGCAGGTGCGAATTTCTTCCATGCTGGAAATCATCGGGAATAAAAGTCGAATTGGACCGTGGTTTGCTGCCATCAGGATGGCTTCGATCTGGGTTTGAAAGATTTCCCGATTATCTAAGCTGACTCGGACTGAGCGCCAGCCCATAAATGGATTATCTTCTTTGGGCTGGTTAAAATATGGAAGCGCCTTGTCACCGCCGATATCCAATGTCCGGATTGTGATCGGTAAGCCAGAAAAATCTTCAACAACTTTTTTATAGAGGAGATATTGATCTTCTCTGTCAGGGAAACTACTTCGGGCCATATAGGGAAATTCGGTCCTGTAGAGACCCACTCCCTCAGCCCCATGTTTTTTTGCAATATTGACATCGCTAACCAGGCCAATATTGGCACGTAGAAAAATACGCTGCCCATTCCTGGTTTTCGGCTCGATATTACGCAGCTTATTGAGCCGTTCTTTTTCCTGAAGACCTTCTTGCCCTAAACGGGAATATTCGTCAATAATTGTCTGATCTGGATTTTGATAGACACAGCCCGAATTGGCATCAAGGATCAGGTTGTCATCAGGATTTATCTTTGAAACCGCACCTTTTACTCCAATGATTGCCGGGATACCCAGAGCTTTAGCCATAATGACCGAGTGAGAATTGGCTTCATTTGACTCTATCACCATCCCTAGAATCATGCTGTGATCCAGAATGGCCATGTCCGAAGGAAGTAACCTTTTGGCAACCAGAATTCCACTGTGATGAAGGTGCAGACCTTCGGTATCTTTCCCTACCAGATTGGCGAGCAGCCGACGGCCGATATCTTCCATGTCAGCAGCACGTTCACGCAGGTAAGGATCTTCCATTTTCCCAAAGGCTTCAAGATATCCTCCGATCACCTTTTTCAAGGCATAGGGGGCACTATGTCGCTCTTCGATCAGTTCGTAGAGGCGATCAATAAAGCCACGATCTTCAAGGATCATCAAGTGGGTGTGAAAGATTGCAGCGTCTTCCTGAGTTAATTGATCTGCGACCCTTTTTTCCAGATAGAGTGTTTGGATGCGGGTTTTACGTAAAGCTTCATCTAATCGTTGAATCTCAGCAGGGGGATCAATGTTGCACTCATCAAAAACATCAGCAAATCCAAGTTGCTGATCCATAATATTGGCTGGTCCTGTAGCGACCCCCGGATATGCAGCATGCCCCCGAAATGTATTGTATTTCTTTGGCTCTTCAGTTTGAGTTGTTTCATTTTCTAGTGCTGGCCCTGTGGCTTTTTGTAACCCATAGCGATCTATGGCGTCCAAAAGGCGGGCATTAACAACAATTGACGCAACCTGAAAAGCGATGGTTGTCAGTGTTGCTAACTCTGCTTCAGAAAAGATGTGGGCCTCAAAAGTTTGAATAACCAGGACACCGATGGCCTGATTACGGTCAAACAATGGGATCCCAACAAAGGTGTGAAACTGTTCTTCTCCCGATTCTGCAAAATATCGGTAATCAGGATGTTTCTGTGGTTCTTCAAACGCCAGGACCTTTTTTTCCGCTGCAACTTTCCCTGTGAGACCCTCACCAATTTTCATCTTAACAGAGCCAATTGCTGACTCGTAAAGCCCCTTGGTTGCCATTAATGTCAACGTTTGTTGATCATTTTCAAGTAAATAGAGGGAGCACGCATCAGAATGGGCCCGCAGGGCAACAAGATCAACAATGTTGCGGATCGTGTCATTAAGATCGTGAGATTGAAGAATAAGGGTGCTGATGTCCTGAAGGGTGCTCAGTCCGAGGCGGTGATCAGATTTCGTTCGATCTTCTGGTTTCATATCAGGTCGTGGATGAAGGGTTTATAAAATTATCTCATAGTTTAGCTTAAGCTGTAATGATTTGCGAATGAATTCTGTGATATTACTTTTTCAACAGATAACGTCCAACTTGATCAGCATGGTGGCATGCGACTCGATGGTCCAGTCCTGTTTCCAGTAGTTGAGGTTCCTGCTGTTTACAAATGTTATCTGCATAGGGGCAGCGAGGGTGAAAATAACAACCACTAGGGGGATTGACAGGGGAGGGAATCTCACCACTCAGGGCTGCCGGGCGTGGATGGCTGGGATCAGGGGTCGGAACAGCGTTCAGTAATGCTTCGGTATAGGGGTGTCGGGGGTTTTTATACAGCTCACTGGCATTGGTCAGCTCGACAATTTTACCCAGGTACATGACAGCAATACGATCACTGACATGTTCAATGACCGCAAGATCGTGGGCAATAAATACATAGCTCAGTCCATGGTCTTTTTGAAAGCCCTGCAACAGGTTCAGAATTTGTGCTTGTACCGATAAGTCAAGGGCGGACACAGGTTCATCGGCAATGATCAGCTGCGGTTCAACTGCGAGTGCCCGGGCAATACCGACCCTTTGTCTCTGTCCCCCTGAAAATTCGTGGGGGAAACGTTGTTCATGTTCTGCTGTCAGACCAACTTTCTCCAACAACTCGATGACCCGGTCTCGGATCTGTCCGGCAGGAGCCAAACGATGGATTGATAGTGGTTCCCTTAAAATAGCACCTACAGTCATACGCGGGTTCAACGAAGAGAAGGGATCTTGAAAAATCATCTGCATGCGACGACGATAAGGGCGCATCTGTTTAGGGGACAGGCCGGTTATTTCATCTCCCGAAAAAAAGACTTGTCCCGCATCAGCTTGAAGTAATTGTAAGATCAGTTTCCCTGTCGTTGATTTACCACAGCCTGATTCACCCACCAGCCCCAGTGTTTCTCCTTGCTTGACACTAAAGGAAACATCATCGACAGCAACCAGTTGACCCGATGTGCGACCGAGGGAATCTCTCATGCGGAAACTTTTCCGCAGGTTTTTGACTTCAAGTAATGACAAATCAATATCTCCAGCATCGAACCGAGTGCTGCGGCTCTATTTCTTTTATTTGCGGGGACTGATGACCACAAGGGGCACAGGGGCCTGGACAACGATCAAGAAACAGGCATCCGGAAAGTTGCTCTCTTAAGTCAGGAAGTTGTCCAGGGATCGTCGGTAGATCATGTTGCTGTCCCAGTCGTGGAATGCATTGCAATAGCCCTTGGGTATATGGATGCAGCGGATTCGCAAATACTTTTTCAACCGATCCTGCTTCGACAATTTGGCCGGCGTACATCACCGCGATTTTGTCGGCATTTCCAGCAACAATCCCGAGATCATGGCTGATCAGCAGCATGGTCATTTGCCGCTGCTGTTTCAACTCGAGCAATAGGTCCATAATTTGGGCCTGAATGGTGACATCCAGAGCTGTTGTGGGTTCATCCGCAATCAACAACTTTGGGTCGCATGCCAGAGCGATGGCAATCATGATCCGTTGCCGCTGTCCACCAGAGAGTTGATGGGGGTAATCACGTAAACGCTGCTTTGGATCAGAAATTCCGACCTGGGTTAACAGCTCAGCCGCCTGCTCCAGAGCTTTCTGCTTGGAAATCCCTTGGTGGAGGCGGAGAACCTCGGCAATTTGTTCACCAATCCGTAAAACCGGATTAAGGGACGTCATCGGCTCCTGGAAAATCATCGCTATGTCATTGCCACGAATACGCCGCATTTCCACATCAGGAAGGCGCAACAAGTCTCGCTCATCGAGAAAAATTTCACCGCCAACAATTCTTCCTGGTTCCGGCAGTAATCGCAGCAGAGACAGGGCTGTCATTGATTTTCCACAACCTGACTCACCCACTAATGCCAGGGTTTCACCGGGAGCAATGCTGAAAGATATGTCATTGACAGCCTTGATAAGACCGGATCGGGTAAAAAAATAGCTCTGCAGGTTTTGGACATCAAGGCGTGGTGGGGTGGTCATATCCGTTATACTCATTAAAAGGCATAAAGTGCTGTAAAGAAAATCTTTGTCAGGTCACAGATCATTCATGTGTACAGGTTTGCGCGTGAATGGTCAAGAGTTGAGACCCTTTTGGCTATGCTCTGATGATGATTATGGTACCAACTTAATGGAATTATAGAATTATTATAAAAAAGGTGTGGCTTCATACTGCGGAAAAAACAATAATAGGGATATGGAAACTCGATACGTTGATTTACATCTCCACTCAACTTGTTCTGATGGTCATCTGCCCCCCGCAGAAGTGGTCGGACTTGCAAAGAAAGCAGGGCTGCTTGCAATAGCGCTGGCAGATCATGACAATATCGATGGGGTCAGTTCTGCTATGCAGGTCGGAGTTGAATTGGGAGTTGAGGTTATTGCTGCGGTAGAACTGTCGAGCCAGTGGCTTGAATATACCGATATGCATCTTTTGGGCTATGGTTTTGACTGTCAGGATCCCTATTTGATCCGGGCTTTAAATGAATTTCAGGAATATCGGGCGATTCGGAATCGGCAGATTGTTGAACGTGTCAATCTCAAATTAATCGAGGAACAACGACAACCCCTCGATCCTGATGCGGTTAGAAAATTAGCCGGTGGAACCATCGGGCGTCCCCATATAGCTCTGGCGTTACGTCAGGCTGGATATGTGAGCACAAACGATCAGGCCTTTGAACGCTATCTGGTCCCCTGCAATGTCCCTAAGCATTATTTTCCGGCTGATGAAGCCATCCAATTGATTCATGCCAGTGGCGGAATTGTGGTCCTGGCCCATCCCCCCTATGTCACCCGTGATCGGCGTAAGCTGCAAGCACTGGTTGCTGAGTTAGTTGGTTTAGGGCTCGATGGGATAGAGGCTTATAATAATGGCTCCGGCTTGGAGGATACCGATTGGCTGATTAAACTTGCCAGGCAACATGATCTGATCGTCACTGGCGGTTCTGATTTTCACGGAGACAGTGGGTCGCTGATCGAAGTTGGCAGGGGGGTGCGGGGCATCCGGGTCCCCTATGGCTGTGTTGATGAAATTAAAGCGGCATTGGCAAAGCGTCGGTAGTCGTTTGATATTTCCAGTTGCAGTAGGGAGGTTGCAGCAATGAATCCTGAAGAGAGTGCTTTATTTGGCCAGGAACTGGAGACGATTCAGAAGATTATCGATGTTGTGACAGAGTTTGTGATCAACTACAGTTTTCAAATTGTCGGTGCCCTGATTATCCTGGCTATCGGCCTGAAGTTATCAGGCTGGTTGTCTCGTCTGGTGTTGCGGTTGTGCGACAAACGCAATATCGATATTACCCTTTCCAGGTTTTTTGCCAGTTCCACGAAACTTCTGGTGATGATGTTTGTGTTCATCATTGCCATCGCTAAATTTGGAATCTCCATCGCACCATTTATTGCTGCTTTGGGTGCCATCGCTTTTGGTAGCAGTCTGGCCATTCAGGGGCCGCTATCCAATTATGGTGCCGGGTTGACATTGATACTGACCCGCCCCTTTGTCGTCGGAAATACCATTACGGTTCAGGATGTCAGCGGTGTGGTGGAGGAGATTCGTCTGGCTGCAACTATTTTGACAACTGAAGATGGTGAAGAGCTGACGATTCCCAACAAACTGATTGTTGGTGAAATTTTGCGCAATTCTTTTGAAAATAAGATTATCGAGAGCAGTGTTGGGATTTCCTATGAAGATGATCCAAAGCGGGCAATTGGAGTTTTGCAGCAGGTTTTGGATCAATTCCCTGAAATTTGCACAGACCCGGCTCCCCAGATTGGAATCGAGGCTTTTGCCGATTCATCAATCAATATCGGTCTGCGCTACTGGGTACCGACTAAACAATACTTCAGTATCCTCTATCGGGTGAACCTCGCAATTCACCAGGCGTTAGCGGCCGCAGAGATCACAATTCCATTTCCGCAGCAGGATATTCATATCAAGGATATTAAAGGGAATGTTCCGGAGACAGCTGTGTGAGAATTGCCGGCAGGTTGTTTCAGATCTGCTCTAATCTTTCAATCGCTCGCGAAATCTGTGTCGTTTCAATATTGCCGAAAGACAAGCGCAGATAAGACTCAAGTCCCGGACCGAAGGCTTCTCCGGGAAGACAGATGAGATTTGCACTCTCAACCAACCGCTTGGCCACTTGTCGTCCGCTCAGGTCTTTCCATGGGTGCTTGACCCAGGCAAAAAAAGAGCCACTGGCCGTGAGTTCGAACCTGGTTTTTGCTGCCAGAAACTCGGCTTTGAAGCAATCATGTCGCTGCCGCATGGTGAGTCCGTTTTTCGCCACCCAATCGTCCAGATGTTGACATCCAAACTTGAGTGCCAGTTGCGCTGTCCGTGGCTGACACACTGCCATGCTGTCCTGAATCTTCAAAGCTTGCTGAATAAACTCCTCATCCGCAATCAAGGCCCCACAGCGGAGACCCGTCAAAGCGAACGTTTTTCCAAATGAGGCAATCTGGATGAAATTATCGGACCAATCCGGCCGGTTAAACAGTTGATGTGGTGTGTGGCCAATAAAGGCGTTATAGGTTTCATCCAGAATCAGGCTGATGTTGTGCCCTTGTGCCAGTTCAAAAAAAGCGCTGATCTGATCTGCCGGAATCACGGCCCCGGTGGGGTTGCTCGGGGTGACCAACAGAATGGCTTTGGTTTTTGGACTGATCAATCGACTGATCGTCTCCAGGTTGGGCTGGCCCGCCGTGGTCGGATCAAAGGGGGCATAGACGGGTTTGATTCCGAGGGCTTGCAACCCCATGGGATGATCAAAATAAGCCGGAAGTTGAACAATGACCTCATCTCCAGGTTGACAGAGGGTGGTCATTGCCAACCAGAAAGCCTGGCTGGCACCGATGGTCAGGCAAAGGTGCTCAGGAACCGGAGCTCCCTGGTAATGACGTTGATACCAGTGACAAACCTCTTCTCTGACTTCAGGGAGCCCTTCATCGGGACTGTATTTATAAGTGAAAGGGTCATCAAGAGCTTGTTTTAAATGTTGAACTAATTCTGCCGGGGGTGAATAGCTGGGAACTGCCTGACAAAGGTCAAGCAGGGGCTTTTCAGCAGGAAACGTCTGTCCGGCCAGCCAACTTTTGACTTCGGTGATTGGAGGTGGTTGGATCTGTTCAATATTTTTTGAGACTCTCACGGGTACTCCTGAGTGGTGCTAGATTAAACGATCTTGCTGTAAACTCGGGACTGTCCCCAGGGTCATCGGGGGCTGTCCCAAGAGTTTACGGGTCATGAAACTGTGGCGATTCGTTCCGCTTTTGAATATCATGCAATACTGATAAGCAACCCGCAAGGTCGCGGGGTTGCGTCCCCGCTCGCCGCCTTGCTTTCTTGTTATGCGACAAAAAAAGTAAGCAAAAAAGCGCACCCGAACTCCTTGCCCTTCGGGTTCCCTCCGTTTCACACGGGTAAAATCTCTGAAAACTTACGCCCTACGAATGATTTCAACCAACAGCTCACTGGTTTTGACCATATCAGCAACTGCCAGTTGTTCGTTGATGGTATGCACTTTGGACATTCCTGTTGCGACAATAACCATCTCGATACCGTTACCGTTGAAAATATTAGCGTCAGAACCGCCACCGGCAGCGCGAATTTCCTGTGGACGCCCAAGAGCTGCTCCGGCTTCACGGATAATCTGTAGTATCGGAGCATCTTCAGCAACACGCATGGGAGAAGAGTCTTCTTTAAGCTCCAGGACCATGGTTGCCCGTTTGGTTTCCTCGCCAACCTTGATCGTTGCCTTATCCACTTCCTCTTCAACAGAACGGACGATCTGTTCTGTGTACTGGCGGAGTTTATTGATGTTGTGACTCCGAACTTCACCGCGTAGGCTGACCTGGCTAGGGATAATATTGGAAGCAAGACCGCCATGGATGGAGCCGATATTGGCTGTGGTTTCTTCATCGATTCGTCCAAGAGTCATTTTTGCGATTGACCGGCTGGCAATCTGAATGGCAGAGATCCCCTGTTCGGGGCAAACGCCAGCATGAGCTTCATGACCAGATATATCGATTTTAAACCGGTTGGCAGCAGGAGCGCGATTAATGACGATATCTGTCCCGGTTGTGTCCAGAGCTATCCCGTGTTTGGCTTTAAACTGGGTAAAGTCGAGATGTTTGGCACCAAGAAGGCCCTGTTCTTCACAGATTGTAATGGCAATTTCCAATGGTCCATAAGCAATATTTTGCTCATTTAACACTTCGATGGCTTCGATGATCTCAACAATCCCTGATTTGTCATCACCGCCAAGAATTGTGTCACCTGCGCTGGTAAAGATGCCGTCATTCAACACCGGCTGCACATTTTCAGCCGGGGTCACGGTGTCCATATGTGCTGATAGAAGCAATGGTTCACCTGGTCGAGTTCCTGACAGGCGGGCAATCATGTTGCCACTATTGCTGCCAATCTTGTCGCCGGCATCATCAAAAGTAATTTCTGCACCAAGTTCCTTGAAACGTTTTTCAAGATATTTTGCAATATCAGCCTCATTGAATGAAGGGCTGTCAATGCTAGCTTGCCGCATAAATTCATCAGATATTCTTTGTTTGTTGATCATCACTAAAGTTCCTTTACAGAAGTTATGGGTGAAAGGCCATGTTATCCTCATGAAGAAGCTGGCGCAATAATGAAAAGTGAATAAAACTGTTACTGGACAGGGGAAACCATGAACTGTTACAATATTCAAATTAAACAGCAAGTCTTAAGGTTTTTCTAATTTTTATGCGGGTGTGCCAATGAGCATGAACATCGATTTTCAACCACCACGAGGTTCTGTGGGCTCATTCAAACAAAAGTTAAAGGTGCGTCGTTGGGTCGTGCTGCTCATGCTGGTCATCTTTGTTGGTTCAAGTCTGCTGCTTTTGAGTGGTGGTTCCAGTTCTAAATCAGAAGCCCGAGAAGCGCCGGTTGAGGTCGCTGCCCCTGCTATTGCCCCCGCACTTCCTGAACCTGTTTATGAGGAAATTAAACAGACGGTCCCGGCTGGTTCTTCAATTACCGCACTGCTGGGGGAGTATTTTACCCTTCAGGAGATCCATAATTTAAATCAACGCAGTGACGACATTTTTCCATTTACAAAAATATGTGCCGGACAGCCTTATCGGATTGTTTTTAAGGATGGAGAGTTCAGCTCATTTATCTATGAAATTGACGCGGATGAGCAGTTGGTGATCAGTCGTGAAGCTGATCACATCAACATGGAACGTCAGCCGATTATTTACGATGTGGTTACGGAACTTGTTCAGGGAACAATTGAAACCAGTCTCTTCAATGCCATTGCAGAGATCAACGAATCCCCTGAATTAGCTTATGTTCTTGCTGATATCTTTGGTTGGGATATCAACTTTATCCTTGATCTTCGGGTCGGGGATACATTTCAGGCTTTGGTTGAAAAACGTTACCGTGAGGGACATCTGGCTGGATACGGCAATGTCCTTGCTGCCGAATTTGTCAACCAGCAGCAAAAATTCAAGGCGATTCGTTTTCAGGACGGTGACCAGAAAGTCTCTTTCTACAATGAAAAGGGTGAAAATGTGCGTAAGGCTTTTTTGAAAGCCCCCCTTTCCTTTACCCGAATATCTTCTGGTTTTAATCTGCACCGTTTTCATCCGATTCTTAAATCCTGGAAATCGCACCCAGCCATTGACTATGTCGCTCCGGTGGGGACCCCGATCAAGACGGTTGGAGATGGAAGTGTCTACAGGATTGGCTATAGCAAAGCGAACGGTAATTTTATTGAAGTTCGTCACAGCAACGGTTATGCAACCATTTATTTGCATATGAAAGGTTTTGCGCGGGGATTAAAAAAAGGGGCGCGGGTGAGCCAGGGGCAGGTGATTGGTTATTTAGGTGGTACCGGCATGGCAACGGGTCCGCATCTCTGTTTCAGGATGAGACATCATGGCGCCCCGGTGAACCCTACCAAGATTAAGGCTCCGGCATCAAAGTCCGTCAGTCAGGAACATTTAGCTGAATTTCAGGCCCTTGCGACCCCTCTGTTAGCACAGCTGGAAGAAACCCGTCAACGTCCTCAGGTTGCCAAGCTTGACCTTTCGAAAGCCCAGTCTGTAGTGGATCAACCTCAATAAATTATGTTTGAATTACGGAGACTGTCATGTTGATGTTGCAGGAACGGCAGCAGATTGTCGATTATGGTTTGAAGTTGATCCGTTCTGGTTTGACCACGGGGAGCGGGGGGAACTTGAGCATCTTCTCCGCGGATCATAACCTGGTAGCCATCAGTCCTAGCGGCATTGATTATCATGATGTCACCATTACTGATGTTGTTATCGTGGATCGTTCCGGGAACAGGGTTGAGGGGGAGCGAAAACCATCGAGTGAATTGGGTTTTCATCTGGCTCTTTACGATGTCCGTGACGATATCACAGCTGTGGTTCATACCCATTCGGTTTATGCGACGACCATGGCTTGCCTGCACTGGGAAATCCCGGCAGTTCACTATCTTGTTGCATTCTCTGGAGATAAGGTCCCACTTGCCCCTTACGCCACTTTTGGCAGCGATGAACTGGCGCAAAATATTGTCACCAGTATTGGCGCTTACAATGCCGTATTATTGGCAAATCATGGCTTGGTAGCTGTTGGAAATGACATCAATAAAGCTTTTAATACCGCTGAAGAAATTGAACTGGTTGCCAGGATTTATTATCAGGCTAAATCTCTCGGTGAGCCGGTTCTTGTCGATGCTGAAGAAATGCAGGTGGTGACAGAGAAATTTCATAGTTATGGTCAACAGGACTGATCTTACGACATAGTCCGACCTCCTGCCGATATTTGTTATTATGGGACTCTAACATTCTTGTGTTTCCCTTGATGCTATGCTTTTTTAGATGTGAAATTCTGCAATGTAGTTGCACAGACGATTAAATGAAAAGTCAGGAGTGACTGTGAGCCAGTTAGAAAATGGAACAAGACAGGAAAATAACCATCAACCTTCCGTGATTGACCTCTCCAAAAAAGGGCGTCAAAAGCTGCGTTCGCGCCGGTATACTGAGGCTCGAGAGTTATTTGCGACCGGGTTGGAGCGGGAACCGGAAAATCCCTACTTGTTGTCGGGGATGGGTGATGCCTGTCGTGAAATTGGGGATTTCGACGAAGCTGAGCGTTGTTACCGTAATCTGCTGGATGTTGATAAAAATAACCTGTTTGCTCTGCGTGGGCTTGGCGATATCTGCAAAAAGCTTAACCGTCATCAAGAAGCCATTCAACTCTGGGACCGCTATCTTATTTTAAGGCCGCAAGATAAATTCGTCATGACCCGGATTGCAGATAGCTGCAAGGTGCTGTCACATTTTGAACGCGCAGAACAGGTTTATCGACTGATCCTGCAATATTCTCCTGGTGATCGTTTTGCTCTGACAGGTCTTGCCGACCTGCAGCACAAGTTGGGTAAAGATGCTGAGGCGATCGATACTTATGAAAAAGTTCTCAAATTTGATGAGAATGAGCTGCATATATTAACTATTGTTGGCAAGCTTTGCTGGCGTATCTCAGATTTTGAAAGAGCCGAAGGTTATTTCCGTCGGGCCCTCCAGGTTGACCCCAAAAATCCCTATGCCCTCTATGGGCTTGGTAACTGTTTCCGTTGGTATCGACAATATGACAAAGCTCTTGAAATCTGGGAGCAAATCTTACCCCATTCGGAAGGGACCCAGGCTTTACATACAAGGATGGGAGATGCTTATTACCATCTACGACGATTAGAAGAGGCGGAAAAGAGTTATCAAAAGTCTCTTGCATTTGGAGCAGAACCTTATGCGACCGCAGGGCTGATTTGCCTTTTGTCCGAGCTTAAGAATTGGACCAAAGGGGCTTTGTTTTTCTGGTCTCTGGTTGCCTCTTCCAGTGAGGTTTCAACTTCGATTGAGATGTTGATACAACGCTTTCTCCGTTCCGGACAACGGGAAACCATGTTGGAACTGTTTCGTCATCTGCTGTCTGCCGGAATTGGTAAACGAGAGGTTCTGGCTGAAATTGAAGCATGTCTTAAACGGCTTTCCTGATCCCTTCAGCAGATGAATTATCTCGCCCATCTCTACTTTTCTGATCCGACACCATTGGCCTGGGCAGGTTCGCTCATGGGCGATTTTGTTAAAGGGATGGTCCCGGAAACACTCCCTGAAGAGCTTTCCAGACATTTAAAATTACATCGGCACATTGATAGCTTGACGCAGACAAGTGAACGGTTCCAGATCAGTCGACGGCGATTGGATCCCCGCTTTCGTTATGCCCGCAGCGTTCTGGTCGATGTCTTTTACGATCATTTTCTCGCTTGCCGCTGGGATGAGTTTTCTGCTGTGCCTCTTGCCGATTTTTCCCAAGACGTTTATCGTGGTTTGCAATCCTGTTACGATCATCTCAGTCCAGGTTTGCAGCAGCAGTTGCCACGGATGATCGAGCATGACTGGTTGACGGCTTATCGTCGGCCTGAGATTGTGGAAAGAGTTTTACAGCGGTTGGAAGAGCGGCTTAAACATAAAATTGCCTTGGCTGCCGGTTTTTCCCAACTGGAATTATTTCGCGACGAACTGGAAAATGACTTCGTGGCTTTTATGGATGAAGCGCAGCAGGTCACAACTATCTGGAAACAGGAACATTGATTTTTCACGGAGGGATGTATGGGTAAAGCTGGTTGGGTACGGATTATCCCGTTTGCCGCTTTCATGGCCTTTATTGGCGTACAACAGTTGTTAGAATGGTCGGTCGTTAAAGGCTGGATGGATCTGACTTCGCAACAGATGCTTTATCTCTATCCGATCAAAACAGTGCTGGTGATTGGTTTGCTGCTGTTTTTCTGGGGGCATTATAACGAGTTACATCTTGCCGATTTCAAAAACCTGACTCACACGGTAGCCAGCATCCTTCTTGGTCTGCTGGTATTTGTCCTCTGGGTCAATATGGACTGGGGATTTGCCACCTTTGGTGAGACTAAGGGTTTTGACCCTTTCCTGATTGACGATGCCACCACCCGCAATCTGCTGATTTTTTTCCGTCTCTTTGGAGCGGCGTTGGTCGTCCCGGTCATGGAAGAGCTGTTCTGGCGTTCATTCATGTTGCGCTATGTCATCACTGCCGATTTCAGCAGCGTGCGCATCGGTACTTTTACCCTGACCTCATTTCTTATTGGTTCCGTTCTGTTTGGTCTGGAGCATAATCTGATTCTGGCTGGCATCATGGCGGGGGTCGCTTATAGTGGGCTGCTCTATTGGACGAAAAGTATCTATCAGTGCATCCTTGCCCATTCCGTGACCAATCTGGTGTTGGGGATTTATGTCTTGCAGACGGGGAATTGGCAGTTCTGGTAATTCATCAACCCGAGAATATGTAATTTTCATTCTTCTCTTGATGTGGTAATAAAATATGCATATGGTCTAAAACGTATGTGAGGATTATTTATTATGAAACCAGCATCAAAAGCCTACACCCCGCTTTACTTTCTTGCCAGTCTTGGCTGCGGCGGCCTGTCCGTTTCCTTTTTCATGTACTTGATGTTCATGGTTGAGCATCAAGGTGTGCCTCTCGCAACATTTGATTTTATCTACCCACAGTTGACCGGTGGTTCACTGCCGATGCAGTCGATGATTGCTCTTGCGCTTGCAGGTATTATTGTCTTTGCCTTTCTTCATTTCCGACTCCTCGTCTGGAATATTGCTCAGTACCGCATTTTTCGTAAGTCTGCAGAAGCAGAGGCAATGCGTTCCAGCCACAAGGCTGTCAGTTTTATGGCCGTTCCATTGACTTACTCCATGTCGGTCAATGTTTCGTTTGTTCTCGGGGCAGTGTTTGTCCCAAAACTCTGGACAATTGTTGAGACTCTTTTACCCTTTGCAATGCTGGCTTTCTTGCTGATCGGCATCTATGCGCTGAAGATATTCCTCGGCTATTTCACCGATTTTATTATTCAAGGCAGTTATGACTATGCTCAGAATAACAATCTCAGTCAGCTTCTGGGGATCTTCGCCTTTGCAATGGTGTCAGTAGGGTTAGCAGCTCCTGCTGCTATGTCCCATGTGAAATTAACATCGGGACTGGGGTTTTTGTTTTCTACTTTCTTCTTTGTCGTGGCTATCGGGTTGGCATTTATAAAGATCGTTTTGGGAATGTCGTCGATTTTTCAGAACGGGATCGACAAAGAGTCAAGTGCCAGCTTATGGATCGGAATTCCGATTATCACTCTGATGGGGATCAGTGCTGTGCGTTTGATGCATGGACTTGACCATAACTTTGATACCAGCTCTACGAATACCTCCTATCTGATTTTAACCGGGGCTTTTTTATCGTTGCAGCTGATGTTTGGGCTGGTTGGATATATCGCGATGAAAAGGTTGAACTACTTTGATGAATATGTCAGAGGAACGGTCATCAGTCCAGGGAGTCTGGCGCTGATCTGTCCCGGTGTTGCCCTGTTTGTTTTTAGTCAATTTTTTATCCATCATGGGTTGGTGAATAACGGGATTCTGAACCAGTTTAGCGTTATCTATTTTCTGTTACAGCTGCCGTTGGTTTACCTGCAATATGTGACCATCAAGACGATGTTTCGGTTGAATCATAAGTTGTTTTTGAAGTCCTAGTTTTTGACTTTTCCTGACAGTTTTTAAGGTCGCGGGGTTTCGGCCCCGCACGCCGCTTTACTTTCTTGTTGTGTGACAAGAAAGTAATCAAAGAAGCACACCCGAACTCCTTGCCCTTCGGGTTCCCTCCATTCCACAGCTG